>NZ_JBPWOS010000018.1:0-45647 GCF_055550225.1 Ornithinibacillus liuyingii
CATTTTTGCTTCGAAGCTTTGGACACCTCGTATGATACCAAGAGGGCTCTTTTTGTTTCAATCCTCAAATTTCTTCATTACAGGAATGCTCCTATAATTTATTCAGTTATATAGGTTGGGTGATTTAACTAAATGAAAATGGGCGTTTTATACCACAGTTTATACGTATTAACCAAAAAAGCATGGAATATCTCCTTTGTGGCACATTAAATTCAATTCTCCTTACTAAAGTTGCTAGGTAATGACTAGAAAAAATACTAAATTTATTTCTGTGTTGTGGGGCATTTTAAATAGTGGGTATTTGAGGAGGTACGACATGGCTCAGTCTAATGAAGAAAAGAAAATGAAGTGGTGGCAATTATCGTTATTTGGAGTAGGTTGTACAATTGGAACGGGTTTCTTTTTAGGATCTAGTATAGGGATTAAACAAGGTGGTCCATCTTTTGTCATTGGTATTATTTTGGCTGGGATTGCGACCTATATTATCTACGATGCTCTAGCTATCCTGACTGCCAGTCATCCAAAGAAGGGTGCTTTTCGGACCTATGCTAAACAGGCATATGGACGATGGGCCGGTTTTAGTATTGGCTGGATGTATTGGTTTTCCGAGATTTTAATTATGGGAAGTCAACTTACAGCATTGTCGATATTTTCGCGATTCTGGTTTCCCAATATCCCTATGTGGTTATTTTCACTTGGATATGCTGTGCTAGGTTTAGCTGTTTTATTAGTGGGTGCAACGAAACTAAGTAAAATCGAGAATATATTTGCAGTTATGAAAATAGCGGCAATTCTCATGTTTATCGTGATAGCTGGTGCCTATGTGTTTGGTTTTTTTGAAGGTGTAAATAAGTTACATATACCGAACGGCTTAAATGAATTCTTTCCTAAAGGATGGATGGGATTTTGGTCCAGTCTCATTTTTGCATTCTATGCATTTGGAGGAATAGAGGTAATGGGCCTTATGGCAGTCCAATTAAAACAACCAAAAGAAGCACCAAAAGCTGGGAAAATAATGATCTTATCCTTAGTCACAATTTACACGATTGCCTTGGCATTGGCAATCATCCTAATGCCTTGGGATGCGTTTAATACAGAAAAAAGTCCATTTATTGATTCATTAAAGGATTTTGATCTCAACATTATTCCCCATATCTTTAATGGTGCAATAATTATTGCAGGCTTCTCTACTATGGTTGCATCATTCTATGGTGTTACGACTATTCTAGTTTCATTAGCTGAGGACAACGATGCACCGTCCTTATTCGCTAAGAAGGGTAAATTAGTTATACCAATTCCAGCGCTAGGTTTACTCATAGCAGGAATCGTAGCATCTATTATTATGTCTCTGGTATTACCAGAAAAAATATATGCCTTTATCACAACTGGGGCGGGTCTAATGCTACTGTACAACTGGTCATTTATTATTCTATCTGCTCGAAGGTTAAGAGAAGTAGACCTGAAAGAAAATATAAAATATTATCTCGGTATTGCATTATTATTAGCTGGTGTCAGTGGTACATTGCTTGATAAAACAAACCGTCCTGGATTCTTCATTAGTCTAGGGATTGTTAGTCTTATTGGTTTAGTTGCATTCTTTATGAATAAAAAGTGGAAAAAAGAACAAGAACACTAATCTTATATTAACAGTAAAACCCCTTGCCATCCAAAGTAAAGACCAAAGCCAATTAAGGCTAAACCAGAAATAATTGCAATGCCTGTAAGTACTTGATGGTTTAATATTTTTCGAAAACTACTTGAAACTGCTGCCATGGCTATGTCCCATGCTAATAATCCGATAAAGATAGCACAGCTATAAATTATTAAGGATTGGAGTCCGTAACTAGATGCAGTTTTAGCGAGTACGGACCCATATATACCTAACCAAAATAGGATAGTTAATGGATTAGTTATGGACATGATAAACCCGGCAATGAAAGATTGATGTAAGGTTTCTTTATTTCTATTGTTGTCAGCCTTTATATCCTTTGCACTTAACATGCTTTCTACACCGGTATAAATTAAGACAAATCCACCAAATAACCATAAGAATGTTTGTACAAATGGTATCTCAACAATATGAACGATTCCTAAATAAACGATTAACATATAAAATGCATCGGCAGTAATAGCTCCAAGTCCAACAAACCAAGCGGGAAAAAACCCTCCCTTAATACCCCGGTCTAATTGTGCAGCATTAACTGGTCCAATTGGTGCTGCGAGGGATAGGCCTAATAGAATATAGCTAAAAAAGGTACCCAAAGTGAACACTCCTTACGTGATTAAACTATCTATTTATTTCTATTCACGGAGGAGTGCTTGTACAACAAAAAGTATAGAAATTTATTTAGCATAGAAAATTATTTAGTATAGAAAGAGACTGTATATTAAAATGTAAATAAAACGATATAAGGAGAGGGGAATATTCGGTGACTTGATGAGGGGGCTGAAAAGGTCCAACTCTTAGAGCGGACCTTTTAAAGCGAGTTAAGTTTGTCTCTTAACGTTATTGTTGAGGTAAGTTTAGGGCTGTTTGCGTTGTCTGCATATCAACCGATAATTGCTCATTCATGTTTCCGGGATGATAATAGCCTTTGGAAATCATGTAGTTTGTGATTTTTTCGTGTGATTCAATTGCCATAATCAATTGTTCTCTTAGTGCTTCTCTAATTTCCGGAGTGGCAGTTTCCGTTATTGCTGCTGCGTAATTCTTAATTCCTGTCTTAGCAGAAATAAGTAAATCTGTTGCAATTACTTGGTCTGTCATTCCACCCATTCCTGCCATGTTTTGAATCATTCCAGTCATTTTATCTCTCCTCCTATGATAAGAATCCTTGTAATGTTTGGATACTTTGCCTATCCATTTGCGTTGTTTGTGTCAGTAATTGCTTTAGCTCGTCATCTTGAGCAAGTGCATTCATAGCTGTTGATTTCGTAAGGCAAAGGTTCTTAAACGTTAGCAATTCATGTAATTCTAACGTTTCGTGTACACCTGTTGTTTTAGGCATAGCATTTTCCTCCTTTATTATGGGATTTAGTTCTTTAATAGAATGACCTTAGTAGGATTTATTATTAGTGCTTTTTTTGCTGGATAAATTTGTAAGTAACTAACTCTCTAAATACACTAATTTCAAGTTTGTTTATATTAATAAGACTACTTAAACAGGCTATTAAAAGGTGAACGTGAGAAAAATAGTATTTGCTTGCTGTTACTTCTAGTAGGTAATGTTATAATAATAAGCTACTTCATTCTTGAATTAATACATACAATAATCGAACAAGAAGTTAAATAGTCATTGACAGGAACACGGACTGTTTTTATAATAGTAAGCAAGTAATTACTTGCAAAATTTGGAGGGAACTTAATTTGAGTCGATCCACAAAGGATAAAATTATTGAAGCAGCAGTAGAACTTATTAGCGAAAAAGGGTATAAGGGAGCAACGACTAGAGAAATAGCGGAAAGAGCAGCGGTAAACGAAGTTACATTATTCCGTCATTTTGGAAATAAGAAGGGTATTGTGGAAGCAGCTATTCAAAAATATGCATTCGTTGACTTGCTCGAAAATACATTAGAAGAAAAAATGACATGGGAACTTGAACAAGATTTAAAAATGTTAGTTAGAGAATATCAGTCTTTACTAGAGAAAAAGAAACCCGTTATCTTATTAAGTATTAAGGAATCAAGTGAATTCCCAGAATTGGACGAATTAATCAAACATATTCCCCAAAAGTATATTGATTTATTAGAGAATTATTTTACAAAGATGATGGAATTGGGAAAAATAAAAAGAGTAGATCCTTCTATTATCGCGACAAATTTTGTTTTTATTAATTTTGGCTATTCATTAATGAGAACGAGGATTAATCCAGGTAAAAAAGAATATTCAATTGATGATTTCATTGAAAAAAACATAGAATTTTTTATCCAATCACTTCAATAATTTTTTTTACGCTCTATGCAAGCAAGTACTTGCTATACTAAGAGGAGGTAGTAATTATGAATGTACTTAATAGCTTTTTTAAACAAAAAGAAACCCTAATAGGAATTGCAGCGGCTATTGCATTCCAATTAATATTTGTCTTCATTTGGCTAACAGCCTATGATGGTGTATATGATCGAACAGATCAATTTAAGGTAGGAATTATTAATGATGATATTGGTTATGGAGAGGAAATCGTAGAACAATTAGAACAAGGCAATCTGTTTCAGATAACAAAGTATAGTAACTTACACCTTGCCCAAAAAGAATTGGATGATCGAAATATTAATATGCTAATTCATTTTCCTAATCAATTAACCGAAAATATACTAGCAAATGAAAATGCTAGTATAGACTATTATATTAATCAGTCTACAGCAACTTTAACCAAACAAATGATGGAGAAAATAGCAGGTAATATAACAGGGCAAGTAAATCAGCAGGTACAACAAGCAATAAAAATTCAAATAGCAGACCACGTACCTCAAATGCTAGCAGAGCAGTCAGAAAATAAACATGTGGTAGAACAAGTTACAAGTCAATTAATTGATATACTGCAAAGCAGTAGTAATCCTAGTATTCATGAAAATGTTATGAAAATCAATGATAAAGAAGGATTTGCTCCAACGATGGTACCGTTGTTAATTGTATTAGCTTCCTATATTGGTGCTATGCTGGTTAGCCAACATCTACAATTATCAGAAGGAAAATTAACGACCATGCATAGTAAATCATCCCTTTTTATAGGAAGGCAAATAATTAATGTACTTGTAGCAATTGGTGTATCACTATTAACCGTTTGCTTAATGTATTTGTTTCACATTGATATCAATCAAAACTTCTTCGTTCTATGGGGCTTTCAAGCACTGTTAATGTTTAGCTTTTTAACCTTATCTCAAGTTTTCGTCATGTTATTTGGGAATATTGGTATGATTTTCAATATTGCCTTAACCGCATCACAATTAGTTAGTTCAGGAGCTATTGTCCCACGTGAATTATTGTCTTCTTTTTATCAGGGACTTGGTGATTTACTTCCAGCGACATATGGGGTGAATAGCTATTTCAGTCTAATTTATGGTGGAGGTAATGTATTGTTAGATATGAAGTATTTAAGTATCATTATTGCTTCTCTTCTGGTTGTAACAATTTTTGGAAAAATAATCCAACATTTATGGAAGAGATTACAGCCAATTAGAACGACTGAGAGTTAATAATTGAAAAGTTGAGATATGTTTGCACTTTATATCCAATAGTTTAACCCTATAGTTTTATTAATAGGATATTTTCTACTTTGCTATCAATGAGAAATACACTAATAAATGGTTCGAATCATTGATTTTGATGATTAGAGCCATTTTTACTTTCTAATTAGAACCTAACGTCAAGACTTAAAAGCAACTCCCCGCATAAACTCTCGGAATAATCCACTATCCTTTCACATACTCTTGTAGATAAGACAAGTTTTATAAATCAAAAACAGGAGGTGTACAAATGGCATCTAACTCTAAATTTAAAGACCCAGGGTTTATCTTAACGATAGTATTAGTTCTCTATGCAGGCTTTGTATTCATCTGGTGGCCGACAGACATTTATGTTGCTGGGATTTCTTTGGTTGGATGGTTGATGTTTATCGGTTTATTCTTCTGGTTTTTATTAGCGATTATTTATTGTCTTTGGATTGAAAAGCGAGAGAGGGAGAAAAATAGATTAGGATAGGAGGGGATAGTGATGCGGACTACAGAAGCTATTATTCTTTTTATTTATTTAATTGTTATTACTGTGATTGGTATTTACTTTTACCGAAGAGCACGGCGATCGGAAAGTGATTATTTTACTGCTGGACAAAGTATCAATACTTTTGTTGGCGCATTTGCTATTTTTGCTGCAGTAGCTAGCTCTAGTTCTTTGATGGGGGCAGTTGGATCTGGGGTTGCTTTAGGAGTACCTTACTTTTTTACGTATGCATTTGGTGTTATTGCAATTATGCCGTTTGCGATGTTTTTAATTTCAGGACAAATTCGCCGTTCTGGTGCGAAAACGATGCCAGATTTTTTTAACCAACGATATGGAAAATCAGTCCAAATTGTTTCCGCTGTTATTGTTGTAATTGGAATGACTTTTTATATGGTACCACAGTTAACAGCATCTGGTCTTATCGGCTCCTATGTACTCGGAATAGATTATACAACGGCCGTTATCGTACTTGGATTGGGCTTTACTATATATGCGGCATTAGGTGGGATGTGGGCTATTACCTATACGGATCTTTTACAAGGTGCGATTATGCTGGTAGGAATTGTCGTACTTGCTGGATTTATTTTAGTTGATCATAGTGGCCTTAGTTCCTTAATTAGTGATGCTCTCGCAGTGAGCCCGACATTTGGAGATATTACACAGCCTTGGATGTCCTATTTCGGTCTATTTATTGCATTTCTATGGTTTGGCATCATTTCGCCATCTGTCGTCATGCGTAATTTTGCTTCTCGTGATGCCAGAACTGCTCGGCGTTCTGCTATGTGGGCATGTTTATTATATTTAATATTATTTATATCAGGCTTCATGGTGACATCTGCTGGCGCAAGTTTAGGAATTATTGAATCGTTAGATAGAAGTGATATGATTTTTGTTTCTGTTGTGGAACATTATTTGCCGCCGATTTTGGGTGGAATTATGCTGGCAGGGCTTATGGCAGCAATTATGTCCTCTGCGGACGCCATGCTATTGGCCATATCCGCAGGGATAGCACATGATATATACAAAGGACATATTAATAAACGGGCATCAGAACGATTTGTCACGGGGTTAGGACTTGTCGTTATGATTATTGCAAGTGTTGTCGGTGTCATTATTGCGATTGATCCACCAGGGTTGATAGCTATCATGGTTGGTTGGGTCGGCGGATTCTTATTATCCTCTTTCGGATTCCCACTAGTACTAGGACTTTGGTGGAAACGAGCAAATACAACAGGGGCTCTTGTCGGGATGGTAGGAGGAGCAATCACCTTTTTGATTCTTATTATTGGGCAATGGCTCCCTACCAATGCAGAACCTATAATTGGTGCGCCTGTATCATTACTTTTAACCGTTATCGTTAGCTTAATGACGAAACCACCAGCGAAGGACATACAAGACCGAGTGGATTACTATCATGGTCATTTAAACTAGTGAAGAGGGTGATGAATCATGCATGCAATAGAAAACAAAAGAAGATCAATCCAACGAGTTGGAACGGAAAATAGGATAAGTGAAGTGGAACTCTACCAATATATTTATAAAAGTCTTGGACTAGGGCAGAAATTCAATAAGTCTATCACTATAAAACATTTAATCGACTATACTACAGAAAAGAAACTGATCTATCATCCCTTTTACATTGCGAAAACAATTGTCATTGCAGAACGCCCACCATTTCCTCCGAGAAGAACACCGAATCTTATTTTTGTAGATGGGGTTTCAGGCTATAGAGGGGTGTTTTCTAAGGTACCACCATTAACAAGGGAAGAGGTGGAACCGGATTACCTGGTATCTGTTAGGATTCCAGATGAACATAGTGCAGTAAACTATGTAAGGGATGTACAGCAGAAACAAATAAATCGTTCTTATGTATTAAAGAAGCCAAAACACGAAATCAGAGAAATCTCCTTAAATTATTTGCCGTTATGGAAAGTAGCAGTGAAAAGTGAGCTAGTTAAGGAGATATTTTATATAAATGCTAATACGGGAGAGTCGGAGAAATATATGAGCAGAAGGTGGCGAGAAGGTAAGGACTTGTTATAGTAAGAGGGACATGGGGAAGAAGAGTATCCCATGTCCCTTATAATGTTATAAATTCTGCTAAAAAATATGAAAAGCCCACGCTATAATTGGACCAAATATAGTGCCAAATACAGCACTCAATGTCATAGAAACAGAACTCATAGAACCTGCTAATTCCCCATACTCAAATGTTTTTGCAGTACCTAAGGCATGGGAGGAGCTGCCGAAAGCAATTCCCTTTCCAAGATAACTGTCGATACGACTCCATTTCAGAATATGAGGTCCCAAAATGACACCTGATAGACCGGCAATCATGACGAACACGGCAGTCATGGAAGGTATCCCGCCTAGTCCAGATGAGATTTGTATTGCAACGGGGGTAGTGATGGACTTCGGCAGAATAGACAAAATTAAGTCTTCTCCAATGCCAAAAGCTTGAGCAAATAATAATCCACTTACCATTCCAATTATCATTCCAGTGAAAACACCAGTAACGATGGGAAGAATATTTTCAATAAGTACTTTTCGATTTTTGTAGAGTGGATACGCTAGTGCTACAACACCAGGGCCAAGTAAAGCATTAATCCATTTCCCACCAATCATGTACTCGTCATAGGAAATATGAGAAAGTGTCAATAGTAGTACTAATACTATTGTAGTCGTTAGAACTGGAAGAAACACAGGATAAGGTAAATATTTGTATATCGTTACCATAGCAAAATAAATCCCGACTGTTAGGAGGACTATACTGATTGCGATAAGTGTTTGTTGCATTTTTTTCGCTTCTTTCGTGATGTTGATCTTTTCTCGATGAGCTGACTAGTATATCCAGCAGCAATCATCGTTACGATAGTACTCATGATAATAATGAAAAATAGAATTCCACCATCTATAGAGAATAATGATGGATATTTTATTATACCAACCATAGCGGGAATAAATAATAAAGGTAGTAAAGCAAGTAAAAGACCTGCCCCATCAGCTATGAAACTAGTAGGCATAAGCTTACAAGATAAGCAAGTTAATAATAGAATAAGGCCGATAATACTACCTGGTATTGGTAAATTCAATACGTTGTGTAGTACATCGCCAACAATTGAAAACATAAATAAAATAGCTATTTGTAAAATAATCCGTATTCCTTTCATAAAAAATAAGTTGTCCTTATATTAGGAACAACTTGCCCACCTTCTTTATCATTAGTATGGATAAAAAATAAATATTCTTATATTTCCCTCTAACTACTTGTATAATACAAATACATAATTGTATTATACAAGTAGTTGAGTTTTTGTCAATGGATTAATAAAGGAGGGGGGAAGCTGGTGCAAAAAGGAACTAATAAAGCAATTGAGCGGATAGAATATGAGATTACAACATTTATCCGTCATGCTGTATACAAGGAAAAAACAGACAAGAAGATAGGATTTCTAGATAGATCGATTTATTTGTTACTGCGGAATTTAGAAGAGTCTGGACCATCAAGATTAAAAACATTGGCTGAACGTTTTAAGTTAGATATATCAACAATTTCTAGACAAGCATCAACTGCCGAAGCAAGAGGGTTTATTTCCCGTTCTAAAGATTCATCAGACGGGAGAGGAAGCGTGTTCCAAATTACCGCACTCGGTAGAGAAAATTTACTTGCTGACAAAGAAGCAAGAATAGAACGATTCCAAAATATGTTACAAGAATGGTCTATTGATGAACAGGAATTGTTTACTGAATTATTGAGCAGCCTTAATGATTCCTTTATTGATTAGTTTTATGTGAATTCGCTTTTGGTGAGTCAAATTATAATGCGTATGTCATATGGCACGGAAAAAGAAGGACATTTCCGTGCTTTTTTTGGTAGATAAGAAATTATGAACAACAGGGAGTAGTTTAAGCCTTAAGTAGGAGTAACATGCGCCCAAGTCAAGCGCACATGCGTCCACACCAAGTGCACATGCACCCAAACCTGAGCAAGATGTGCCCAAGCTAAGTGAACATGCGCCCAAACCTGGATAAGATGAGCACGAGCTAAGTGAGTATGCGCCCAAACCCGAGCAAGATGCCCCCAAGTCCAAGGGACATACACCAAAACTCGAGAAAAGATCCCCCAGCCCCGAGCAAGATAAGCCCTCACGTCCAAGCACACATGCGCCTATTTCTAAATACTATAAATATAATGTCGATTAATTGACAATGGTATAACCATATTCTATTATATTCTAGATTAAACCAATTGAATTAATAGGAATTAATGCTAGTTTAATAATATGACTGTTGTTTTCATACATAATTCCAATTGGTGGTTATTTAGCATTAAGCTAAGGAGTGGTAATTAAATAGGCAGAAATACATTACGTGCTTACTTAAAATTCAAAATATTCTTCAGGAGGAGACACAAAATGAAAAAAATTGCATTAGGCATGCTGCTTTTGGTTCTAGCTATTGGACTGATAGCTTGTAGTAATGGATCAACGAATAGCGATGAAGATTCGGAGAGCAGTAAAACATATAAAGATGAATTAAATATTGCTGTAACAGCTCAGCCGCCAACATTGGATTCAGCCTTGACTGTATCACAGGTGGCATTAGGTGTTGCAGGTAACATATTCGAAACGCTCTATACATTAAATGAAAATTATGAACCAACTCCAATGCTTGCTGAATCGGTAGATGTAAGTGATGATGGAAAAACATATACATTTAAATTAAGAGAAGGAATTAAATTCCACAATGGTAATGAAATGACTTCAGAAGATGTCGTGGCTTCTATGAATAGATGGTTGGAGCTATCTTCTCGAGCTAAAACATTATTAGAGAATGCAACATTTGAAGCGGATGGACCATATACGGTTAGATTGAATTTAGAAAATCCTTCATCTGATGTGTTAATTGTTATGTCTGCACGTTCTAACTTCCCGGCAATTATGCCAAAAGAAATTATTGAAAATGCACCGGCAGAAGGCGTAACAGAATATATTGGTACAGGTCCATTTAAATTTGAAGAATGGAAACAAGATCAATACATTCATTTAGTTAAAAATGATGATTACCAAGCTGTTGATGAAGAAGCAAGTGGGTATGCTGGAAAGAAAGAAGCTTTAGTAAATGATGTATATTATCATTTTGTAACCGATCACTCGACTCGTATTGCTGGTATTCAAACAGGACAATACGATATCGCGGAAAGTATCCCAACCGAAAGCTATGAACAGCTTAGTGCAATGGACAACGTAGAGCTTCACACATTTGTTGGTGGAACACTGACCCTATTCTTTAATACGAATGAAGGCGTTCTTGCCGATGTGAACATGAGAGAGGCAGTAAATACTGCATTAAATATGGATGAAATTATGATGGCAAGCTTTGTAAATGAGGATCTTTACACCTTAGATCCTGGCTACATGAATCCGAATGCAGTTCAATGGTCTAGTGATGCAGGTAGTGATGTGTACAACCAAGCTGACTTAGAAAAAGCGAAAACTTTATTAGAAGAGGCTGGTTATAACGGTGAAGAAGTAACACTGTTAACTACTGGAGATTATGCTGAAATGGCAACGGCAACTACTGTTGTACAAGAGCAATTACGACAACTAGGTATGAATGTCAAAATTGATACGTATGATTTTCCAACCTTCTTAGATACGAAAAATAATCGATCTAAATGGGATATCTTTATTACAAGTAATGGATATCAATTAACACCACCGCAGTTACTAGCAGTAAATCCGGATTGGGCAGGATTAAATGATGCACATGTAACAGAGCTCTTAACAGCTATTCGCCAAGCATCAACACAAGAAGAAGCAAAAGCAATCTGGGATGAACTTCAAGGTTACTTGTACGAAATTCTTTCTTCTACTGCAATTGGACAGTATAAGAGTATCCTTGCTACAACGGATAAGCTTGAAGGATTTAATGTATTTGAAGCGCCTATCATCTGGAATACAAAGGTAATCGAATAGGTTTGTTATCCATGTAGAATATGAGTTTAGTAATCCTCCACTCGCGGTAGCGGTGGAGGATTACATTTAATTCAACTCTATGGGAAACGAGCAAATTAGTAGATTTTTAAAGGTAGCAGAAAGAGCTCTGTACCTTAATAACACATTTTTATTCTAAAAAGAAGGGAGGAACTTCTTTGCTTAGTTTTATTGTGAAGAGAATTTTATCTGTGATTCCCGTTTTATTTGTTGTATCATTGGTGATTTTTTTAATTGTCCATTTAACACCTGGAGATCCAGCGGCAGCTATGTTAGGAATTGAAGCATCTGAAGAACAGATTGAGGCATTGAATGAAGAATTAGGGTTGAATCTCCCAATCTATCAACAATATTTTCATTGGGTTTCTGGAGTTCTTAAGTGGGATTTCGGAGAATCTTATTTTATGAAAGAATCTGTGACGGAATCGATTTTCAGTCACTTAGGTCCAACCATTTCATTAGCATTATTAGCAGAGATTATCGCTTTGATTATAGCAATTCCTATTGGCATTATTGCTGCTTATCGACGAGGCTCATTTACTGATCAATCCTTAATGGTGACCTCCTTATTAGGAATGGCTGTTCCGAGCTTTTTACTTGGATTATTATTGATGCTATTGTTCGGTGTGCAGCTTCAATGGCTTCCTGTTGCTGGTTATAAGCCGTTAAGTGCTGGTTGGTGGAACCATCTACAATATTTAATATTACCAGCGATAGCATTAGGAGCGATTCAAGCTGCCCTTGTTGCTCGTATGACTCGTTCTTCGATGTTGGAGGTGCTGAATAAGAGCTTCATTAAAACGGCTCGTTCTAAAGGGTTAAAAGAACGTAAAGTAGTTATAAAACACGCACTAAGAAATGCTTTTCTTCCTGTGCTTACGGTTATTGGGCAATCTTTCGGTACATTAGTAACAGGTGCGGTAGTAGTAGAAACTATATTTAACCTTCCTGGTTTAGGTCAACTTATCATAAATTCTATTGAACGAAGGGACTTTGCGGTCATACAGGGAGTGGTGTTATTCGTAACATTAATCTATGTGTTTATTAATTTAATCGTGGATTTACTTTATGGGGTTATTGATCCAAGAGTGAGATTTGATCGGAAATAGAGAGGGGGGGATTGACGTGTCTGACAATGCGGTAAAAGAGAGAGTACAAGAAATAAAGTCGAACTTAAAGAAACAACAACGTCAATTGCTTAGTAGACGCTTTTTCTCCAATAAATTAATGGTTATCGGAAGCTCCATTTTTATTTTGCTAGTATTATTTTCCCTCTTTGGACCTTTATTCATGCCATATGATCCGTATGAAATGAAAGTGGTTGATCGATTGCTAGAACCAAGTACGGAACATATACTTGGTACGGATGAATATGGGCGAGATCTAATGACGCGGATTGTGTACGGTGCTAGAGTGTCCATTGGTGTAGGCTTAGCGGTGACCGTGATATCGTCCATATTAGGGTTGATAATTGGTCTTTACGCAAGTTATTACCGAATACTAGATAATATCTTGATGCGTATTTGTGATGGATTAATGGCGATTCCTGGCATCCTTTTAGCCATAGCATTAATGGCTGCTCTAGGACCGTCCCCAACAAATGTCATTATTGCGTTGACTATTGTATTTACACCTAGCATTGCCCGTATTGTTCGTTCTTCTGCATTAGTTATTCGGGAGCAGACTTATATAGAAGCAATGCACGCACAGGGAGCAAGTGGTTTTCGAATTATCTGGCGGCATATCGCACCAAATACGTTATCACCTCTTATTGTGCAAGCAACATTTATTTTTGCTGAAGCGATTATATCGGAAGCAGCACTTAGTTTTTTAGGTGCAGGAATTCCGGTTCCAGATCCAAGCTGGGGAAATATATTACAAGCTGGTAAACTAGTAATCTTTAAAGCCTGGTGGATGGTTGTATTCCCTGGGTTGGCAATTATTATTTCAGTACTAGGCTTAAATCTTCTAGGGGATGGGTTACGAGATTTACTTGATCCGCATTCTTCACGAAGAAAAAGTAATCTACTTAGAAGGAAGAAAAGGAGGTAAAGTTATGGAAAAGCAGCCTCTATTAGAATTGAAAAATTTAAAGACACATTTTCACACGGATGATGGAAAATTGACCGCAGTAGATGGAATCAGCTTTCAAGTGAAAAAAGGTGAGATTCTAGGCGTGGTCGGGGAGTCCGGTTGTGGCAAGAGTGTCATGTCTCAGTCGATCATGAGACTATTAGATGAAAAATATACGACGGAATATGAAGGGGAAATTCTGTTACATGGAGAAAATCTACTAGATCTACCCATGCCCAACATGCAAAAAATTCGTGGAAATGATATATCCATGATTTTTCAAGATCCTTTAAGCTCCTTAAACCCAGTTTATACGATTGGTGACCAAATAAAAGAAACGATTATGCTGCATCAAAAAGTGAATAAGAAAGAAGCAACGAAAAAAGCAATCGAGATGCTACGACTAATTGGTATACCTTCACCAGAAAAACGCATGAAGGAATATCCTCATCAGCTATCTGGTGGAATGCAGCAGCGAGTCATGATTGCTATGGCACTTTCTTGTCAGCCTAAAGTATTAATTGCCGATGAACCGACTACTGCATTAGATGTAACCATCCAGGCACAAATATTAGATTTAATGGTTGATTTGAATCAACGTCTAGGAATGGGAGTAATTTTCATAACCCATGATTTAAATGTGGTTTCCGAAATATGTGATCGAGTAATTGTGATGTATCTGGGCCAGGTAGTAGAAGAAACGACCACAGATCATCTCTTTTCTAAACCACTGCACCCATATACAAAAGGATTAATAAAATCAATCCCACAAATTGATGGAGATAGAGGAAAAGAGCTTCACATGATTGAGGGGACAGTTCCTTCTTTAAATAATGTTCCAAAAGGCTGTCGCTTTGCTTCACGTTGTCCATTTGCAGATGACCTTTGTAAAGAGAACGCCCCAGAGCTACGTATGCTTGAAGGGAATCAAAAGGTAAGATGCTGGCATATTGAAAAAATACTGCAGGAAGAGGAGGGGAAGTATGACATCACAAGCTAGGGAACGAGAAGCTGTATTAGAAGTACAACATTTAAAGAAATACTTCCCTGTAACAGGTTCTATTGGACGTATTGGTGGAGTAAAAGGCGAGGTAAAGGCGGTAAATAATGTCTCACTGAATCTCTATCCTGGGGAGACATATGGTTTAGTAGGAGAGTCTGGTAGTGGTAAAAGTACTACAGGAAGAACAATCTTACGGCTAACCGAACCCACCGATGGGAAAGTCATTTATAATAATCAAAACATATTTGAACTCTCCCAAAAGGAACTTAAATCTGTACGTAGAGATATGCAAATGGTTTTTCAGGACCCTTTTTCCTCGTTAAACCCACGGATCCGGATTGGAAAGGCATTAGAGGAGCCGTTAACAATTCATTCAATAGGAAGAAAAATTGAACGCCAGGACAGAGTTTTTGAGATTTTAGACAAGGTCGGAATGCGGGCGGAGCATTATTACCGATATCCTCATGAGTTTTCAGGTGGTCAAAGACAGCGTCTAGGGTTAGCAAGAGCGTTAATTTCAAATCCGAAAATCTTAATATGTGATGAGCCGGTCTCCGCATTAGATGTGTCTATCCAGTCACAAGTGATTAATCTATTACAACAACTGCAGTATGAATTCAATCTCACGTATCTATTTATTACCCATGACATTAGTGTTGTACATCATATTTCAGATCGGATAGGTGTTATGTATTTAGGGGAGATTGTGGAGGAAGCACCTACAGAGAGTTTATTTGCCTCCCCCTTACATCCATACACACAAGGGCTTCTTTCAGCAGTACCAGGTAAACATCGTACCCAAGCTAGGGAAAGGATTGTACTAAAAGGGGAAATCCCATCCCCATTAGATCCGCCTACAGGTTGTATGTTCCACACTAGATGCCCATTTGCAACGGACCGTTGTAAGGTGGAGATCCCACAGAAAAAAGAGATATCTCCAGGTCATGTTGTAGCTTGTCATTTGTATGATGAATAATTTCGTAATTTTATAGTTTCATAAGAATGAACGGGGGAATGAAAATGGCAATAATCAGTAAACAGAATGGTAGTTTCGGAATTTATAATGAAGAAGGTTTACAGGTTGAGGGAAGCTTTACCGCTAACTCGAAAGGGCTTAACCCAAAAGAATTACTTGAATCCTCCATTGGAATGTGTTTAACCATTGTGATTCAGCGAATGTTAGAAAGAGATGAAATTGAAGTCCAAGATGGGGAATTTTCTATAGAGGTTACTGGTATAAAAGCAGAGAATAGTCCATCACGGTTTGAACAATTTGATGTTTCCATTAAGCTGCCTGATAGCTTAACAGATGCGTATAAAAAGAAGATTATTGTATCAGCAGAACGCGCTTGCACAATTAGCAATACTGTTTCACGGGGCGCTTTGGTTAAAATAAATTCATGACTTCAAACTCAATAAAAGCTCACATTTCTATGAAAATGTGAGCTTTCCATCTAAGCCTCCCCATTACAAATTCCCTTACCAGTTCACTCAAACTTAAACTTTGGAAAAAATTATCATTCCCTTTCACCCCATAAACAAGTGTAATAATACGAATATAGTAACGGTGAGCTTTATATAGTAGTAATGTGTGAAGATTTTTTGTAACCGAAAATGATTTCTATAAAGGTATAAACACCGTAACGATAAAATTAATTACAATGTGGGGGATTAACGTGACAACAGAGAATCAACTAATTAATAAATCCTATTATGAAAATATAGTGGATCAGAATAATAAGGAGCATCCAATTAAAGTGTTGGGTGATATGTACATGGAGGAGATGAAGAAAGAACGTCCAGAACTATCCTCCATTCGATATGCTCAAGGAGAAGTGTATTTTTTAAATAATGATTTTGAAGCGGCTATTTATAAATGGCAACATCCTTTAGATGAAAAATTTATTCCATGGGCACAGAAAAATATAGCGGATGCTCATTTTGAAATGGGTTTATGGGATCATGCAGAAAAATTTTACAAGGAAGTAGAAACCGAGTCGATAGACTTGAAGACGGAGGTACTACTCCAGCTTTTTTCACTTTACATACAACAAGGGGAACAACAAAAAGCAGTTGATGCAATTAAGAACGCTGTTACATTAAATCCGGATTATCCAAGTGTGACGGAAATTGCACAGACGTACTTTGAGGATATTAAGGATTGGGATCATGCAGTTGAATTGGCAGTAAAGGAGGCAATCCGAACAAAGTCACTTTCCTGGATCACGATATTAGAAGAGTATGTAGGGAGAGGACTTACTACCCATTATGGCCCAAACTATTTTAACGAGGTATTAGTCACCGTATTAGATATGGACAAATACCGATTTGAAAGCCTTACTGAAATATTGTGGGACAGCTATCGACAAAGTGAATTCTATCTTCATTGGCTAGAAGAAATTAACGAGCTTTTATTGAATAATAGTATCGAAGAATCGTATATGTGGAAGAAGCTGCCGAACCTATTTAAAGATGCTTACTTTGAATTAATCAGTGGAAGGTTTCTAATAACAGAGATTTCTACATTAATTCAAAAGCATTTATCAAACTGGTTAGAAATATCATCTACATCTGATACATTAATCTCTTCATCGGCTGTTCTGGCTTGGAATGATATTTTTCCTTCCGACCTGCAAGCAACACTGATTAATGAAGCAGAATACTATTTTGCCAATTCTAACGTCAGTCAAAACAACCGGCAAGAGGGGATTAAACTATATGAGTCCATTAAGAAATGGGCAGAGAAAGAGGGCTTGTTAAATGATTTAGAAGTATTTATGGAGCCAATGTTAGAGGAGTACAACATCGATGTGGCAAGTCCATCCAAAATACGGAATATTATAAAGGCTGCGATAGAATTTCTGATTGAAAAACGTATAGAAGTCTTACAAGAAATTATGGATAAGATTCATTGGAACGAAGAGCTACTTACAAGACTTCATGATATACAAAGTCAGCTGCATGATATGGAAGTCGAAGAAGCAAGAGTTGTAACGGATTCATTCAGTCAATTAAAACAGGATGCAATACAACAAATCAAGAGAAAGCTGCCTGAAATAATTCGCAATTGTTCTGAACTAATAAAGGAAGATAGTGATTTTGGTAAGCTTCATGTGGACCTAAATAACGAAATGAATAAGCGGATTGCGAATTATATGGAAAGGACGGCTCTATATGATTTTAAACATGCAATTGCAAGCTGGATAAAAAATTCCGAAGAAGTATTCAATACTTATCAATTGAATTTAGATGATATGAGTGAAGGCTTTAATTACCAATATGGAGAGGAAAGGCTTAAATTAGAAGGTGATTTTAAAGTATTGGATGATTGGCAGAGGGACATGGAACGGATAACGAGGGGAATGCTTCATATTGAGAAAGTGAATATCTTGATGCGTAACAATCCGTCTCAATTATTGTTAAAGGGAGCAGGGAAACTGTTTGGTTCCATTTCAAAAGGTAATGATAAATTGTACAGCAAATATAGAAGCTATATTGAAAATGGGGATTACAGTGAAATAACCGAGAAAATCATCCAACCGTTTATCCAACAGGTAGAATTGTTTGAGGACTCGATAGAATGGGATATTAGTAGATTTTTCGCAAATTCCCATGATGTGATAAATAGTGTAAGTGAGGAACTACAAGGAGATATCGCCAAACATACGGATTCTCTAGAAATAATGAGAGAAAAACCGGAATTCTATCGTGATCCACTTACCCTATTTGATTTAAAGCTTCGTCAATATGAGTTAATGAATACGATAAGTTAATGGAAAATTGACCCAGAGTGAGAGCGCGAGCCCTGGGTCAATATGATATCGAATTATGTTTCTCTGTTATTAATGGCTTGTTGGAGAAATATCATTTCATCTGCAAGACTATGGAGTCGTTTAGAAACATTTGAATCATTTATTTCATTGGTTTCCATGTCAAAAGAATTGTTTGGGATGAACACATTTGCAGATGGGACTAATCCTTTTAAATAGCTAAGCACAGGCTTTAATTGATATTCCGGTACAAGAAAATGTTTATCTGACCATCCGGTTGCAATAATCCCAGTGACTTTATTTTTGAATCCATTCTCTGGTATGAAATCCAATAGGTTTTTCAATACACCTGAAATGGATGCTTGATAAATAGGGGTACCAAATAGAAGAAAATCAGCGGATAGAATTTTTTTTACAACTTTCCAAGTATCTTCGTTGTAATAGGAAAGTGGCTCTCCGCGGCATAACTCCACCTCGTATTCTCTTTAATCAATTAATTCAATCTCCAGTTGTGGATCTATGGAAGAAGCAGCTGTTAAAAAGGTAGACACTGCTTGTGACGTTTTTTCTCCGGCTAACGTTCCAGAAACTCCGACTAATTTCAATGTGTTTTTCCTCCTTCTATTCATATAGTCACTCTTTCTGCTTTAGTACTATACGCTTATAAAATCTAGCGTTAACTATAATTTAAATCCTATCCTATTCTAATAGAAATATCAAAACTACTTAAACAGACAAAGTAATGTTACTTCGGGGCCAGTAGAAAGTACAACGGAAATTCTTTCTAAGGAAGGAACATAGCATGTTATTGTGCGTATTTTTTGAAAATTACATCTCCCTTCTATACGATATACTTGTAGGAATAAAATTTAACAAAGGAGAGGATTGTGTATGAACGGAAATACAGTCTTAATTACTGGTGGTGCAGGTGGTATTGGAAAAGAGACAGCGAAAGTATTTTTGGAGAATGGTGCGAATGTGGTTCTCGTAGATGTTAGTGAGGAAGCTTTAGAAAGCGCAAAGGAAAGTTTAAATCAACCGGATAAAACATTGGTCATTCAAGCTGATGTTACAAAGGAAGAAGACGTCATTCAATATGTTGAAAAGACGGTGGGAGCATTTGGAGCCATTGATGTATTCTTTAATAATGCAGCAATTTCTGGGCCTTCCATTCCGATTAAAGATCTTGATAAACAACAATTTGAAAGCGTTTTATCGATTAATGTAACAGGTGTGTTTTTAGGATTAAAACATGTTATAAAGCAAATGGAAAAGCAAGGATATGGGTCCATTATCAATACAGCATCAAATGCCGCTTACATAGGGGCTGCCGGCATGGCAGGATATATAGCCTCTAAGCATGCTGTTGCAGGATTGACTAAAACAGCCGCTCTTGAAGTAGCTTCTAGTGGTATTCGCGTGAATGCGGTAGCACCTGCTGCCATCGATACACAGATGTTATCCGGTATTCAAAAGAACATGAATCCGGATGATCCTGAAGGTGTTGGAGAAGCACTTAAACAAGGTATCCCATTAGGTCGCTTTGGCACGCCAAGAGATGTAGCAGAAGTCGTGTTATTCTTGGCTTCTGATAAAGCCTCATTCGTAACAGGCTCATTATATAATGTTGATGGTGGAATGCAGGCGGATTAAGAGACTAGTTGCATGGCTATTCATTCTGTTTATGAACCAGTTGGAAACGCCTCGTTATTACTATTGTAGTTAAACCGATAGCAAAATAATATCCTAAATAAAAGGTAATATTTACGAATAATGATAAAAATAACTTATTATAGAACGATTATCGACCCCCGAACGTTAGAGTGAAAACTAGCTTTCGGGGTTTTTTTAATGGCTAAGTGCAGTGAGGAATTTAAAATTAAGCTCATCAGCAAGTGTTTATTATATAGAGGTATATCTAATATATATGACGAGGGTAACTGATTTTGAAAGGGATTTATCCAATGTTATTATTCCCGGACTTTTAGCAACAAATAAAAATAGGCCTTTTCTATTCTTTAGGAAAGAATAACTTATAGGGGATTTATACTAGATTAATAACGTATTTATTTCAAAAATATATCTTTGACTATATTTTAATAGGGAGTTCATCTAAGCATATGATATCTATTTGAATATAATATAGCGACTATTACAAAAAGGAGGGAATAATCTATGAGTAACGTATGGAGAAACCCAAGTATCTTTGGGGATAGTGGAAGAGGGTCTGGTGACTCTAGATCAAGAAGTAATTCAAAAAGTAATTCAAGAAGCGATGCTGATAATGAACTAGATTTTAGAAGTGATAATGAAGTAGATAATGATACTGATGTTCGTGTTAAAGATAAAAATACGAATGTTGCAAGGGCTAGAGTTGAAAATAGTGGTAATTCAAGAGTAGATCTAGACATTAATGTAGATAGTGAATCACGTGCTAGAGTACGTGCTAGGTCCGAAGCGGATTCTGATCAGGACCAAGATCAAAGACAAGATCAAGATTTTGATTTCTAATAAGTCTTTGCGAGGGATACTTGATACAGTATCCCTCTATTTAAATTTATCAACAAGAGGAGTGAATGATGTTGGAAAAGCGAATAGAAAATAAATTAAAAACGCTGATAGACAAGAGTGGAAACTCAGATATAGATCTTGTTGTAAATATAGAAACAAAGGCAATCGCTTATAGTGTTTTATGCGGCATTTATGCTAGAGGAGATATAAATGAGGAGGAACTAGAAAGAGCCGTTGAAAAATTAGATTCATTGATTGAGCGGGATAAGAGAAAACAAAGAGAAAGAAATCAAGTATTGGAATTTAACCAGAACCATAGAGAAAATTCAAAGCGAACTTCAAGAAGAAAATGGATTTAAACATTTTCTTCTTTTTTTACCTCAAGAATGATCTGCCATTAACCGTTTGTTTTAAATGATGTAAAATGTTCAGGTCTTGTAATTCATTTATTTAGCAAGATGATAAATGTTGAAGTTAAGCCTGTTATATCACAAGATAGCTTCTACAAAAATACTGATTTATCTGTACTAGATGAAGATTTTTCAAAGGTGTTAACCTGAAGAAGCTCGAATTTTAGACGGAGGTGTTGAATAGCTCGGTATCATAGTATAATGAAAAAAATGGTAAGTTTAAAAGGAGCTTTTAATCATGAAGAAATCATATTTTATATGGCTTGCTATTTATGGTGTTGTTTGGGTATTTGCTTATTTAGCATTTCCATCAGGTATAAACAAGATACAGCTTACTAGTATGTGCGTGTTTTTCATCATCTTGTTTATACTTCCTATCACTGCAAATAAACCAATTTGGCAGACCATTTTATTCTCCATACAAGCACTAACCACTATCGGTGTTTTTCATCACATGGGCAGTATGTTCAATCCATATGTATTTCTACTTCATGCGTTAATTATTGCCGAAGCAGTGTTTTACCTTAATCGCTTGAAGAGTTTTATTGTAATTGGCGTTCAGCTAATATGTGCTTTCGTAATCATGATGGAAGCTAATCTCTCTACTACCATATTAGTTTGGTATGGACTTTTATATAGTTTAATAATTACTGCCCTGTTCTATTTTCAGACGGTACATATTAGAGAAAACGAACTTTCAAAGAAGTATGATGTCTTATTAGATGAATATAGAAAAATGAAAAGACAGCTTATGATTGAAGAAGAACAAGCAAGACTCGATGAGCGTAATATGATTGGGCGGGAAATCCATGATTCAGTTGGACATAAGCTTACTGCTTTGTTAATGCAATTTGAGGCATTCCGTTTAAATGCCGTGGAACAAGATAAAGAGAAAATGACAACCCTTAAAGAGCTTATCAGTCAAAGCTTAGAAGAAACAAGAAAAGCGGTAAAATCCTTTAAACAACCAGAAGTAGGCGGTCTCCAGGGGATTATTCGGTTAATCAGAAAGTTGGAAATAGAAAGCTATATGAAAATTCATTTCTCTGTTAAGCATGGTGCTTTCGCAGCTCCACTCTCAGGGGAGCAGTCCTTTGCCATATATCGTGCTGTACAAGAAGCGCTGACCAATATTATGAAGCATAGCTCAACAAGAGAGGCGCGTGTTATGTTTGAATCGCCTGGTCGAAGTATTTTTCGTTTCGAAGTAATCAACCAAACAACTTCTAATTACCATTTTCAAGAAGGATATGGATTGAAAGCAATGCGAGAACGATTAGAAAAAGTTGGAGGTTCATTGGATGTCACACAGGATGAGCATCAATTTAGGGTAAAAGGGGTTATTCGATTAATAGAACGAGGTGGACAGTATGATTAAAGTGTTGTTAGCAGAGGATCAAGTAATGGTACGTCAAGGTCTAAAAGCAATGATTGAAACAGATGAGGAGATTATTGTAACGGGTGAAGCAGGCAATGGTATGGAAGCTGTCGCTTTATGTGAAAAACAGCTTTTTGATATAGCTATATTAGATATTCGTATGCCAGAAATGGATGGGATTGAAACCGCAAAGGTATTACGGACACGATTCCCGCATATAAAAGTTTTAATGCTTACAACGTTTGACGACCAGCATTACGTGGTAGATTCGCTGAAGCTGGGAGTTAGTGGATATATGCTAAAAAACGGCGATACGCAGTCTCTTATACGATCGATTAAAAGTACGATGAGTGGTGGACTCTCACTGGAGGATCAGGTTGCAGCAAAAGTAATGCCTTATCTCCTTCAAAACCAAGAAGAAGGTGAATCGGTGGACCCAACATTAACACCAAGAGAAAGAGCCATTTTAAAATGTATTGGAGAAGGGCTCAATAATAAGGAAGTAGCAGAACGGTTAGGGTTATCTGTAGGAACGGTAAAAAATCAAACAAGCCAAATTTTAGATAAATTAGAGTTAAGAGATCGAACTCAATTAGCAATATATGCAATTCGCCATCGATTAGTTTAGAAAAAATGACGAAAGTAACTAGTACCTATATCGTAAGTGACCAAAGTCAGTAGTGGCTTTGGTTTTTTTCGATTATGATGCAAGTATCAAACAGAAAAAAGGAGGAAAACCATGCTTGAAACTATCCGTTTAAGTAAGTCATTCAAAAGGAAAAAGGCAGTGCAAGATGTTAATTTATATTTGGATAACGGAGAATCGGTTGGTCTAATAGGGCCAAACGGGGCTGGAAAATCAACAACAATTTCGATGATTTCATCATTAATAAAGCCAACAGCTGGAGAAATAAAGCTCAATGGTGAAAACATCATCAATAAACCGGAACAATTGAGGCGTATTTTAGGTGTAGTGCCACAGGAATTAGCGCTTTATCAGGAACTATCAGCATATGAGAACTTAAAATTTTTTGGATCGATTTATAAGCTAAAGGGGGATGACCTCGAAAAAAGTATTCAGCGCTCATTGGAGATAGTAGGTTTGGAAGGTCGCCAAAAAGATTTAGTAAAAACTTTTTCAGGCGGGATGAAGCGACGGGTAAATATTGCTGTAGCACTACTACATCAACCAAAAATATTAATCTTAGATGAACCTACTGTTGGAATTGACCCACAATCTAGAAATCATATCTTAGAAACGGTACGCATGTTAAATCAAAAAAATGGTACAACGATTCTATATACGAGCCATTACATGGAGGAAGTGGAGCAGCTTTGTGACAGATTGTACATTATGGATAATGGGGAAATTATTGCAACGGGGACAAAAGGTGAGCTACTAAGCATATTATCCGCAGAGGACACAATCAAAGTACAATTAAGCAAGATGAATGAAGTGTTTGTAGAGCAGGTGAAAGCGATAGAAGGGGTCCGGAAAGTAGAAGCTTCTGATGTGAACTTAAAAGTTATTGCAAATAAAGGGATCAATTTAGTCAGTGAATTAGTCTCCCTTGCTAATAACCATCATATCCAAATGATTAATTTTCATACGGAGACTCCTAGTTTGGAAGATGTATTTCTTCATTTGACTGGTCGAACTTTACGCGATTAAGGAGGTGTAGGGATGGGTAGCTTTATCAAAAAGGATTTATTAATTATATGGCGAGATCGAAAAGAACTTATTACAGTTCTCTTGCTGCCGATTATTTTAGTAATCGTACTAAATTTTGCCTTTTCTGGATTGCTAGGTAATGATGAAGAGTCTGAGCTTGATTTACATTTAGCGATCGTAAATCAAGATAATCATGCAGACTTACAAGCCCAATTGAAGGATAAATTAATGGATAACGAATCTGTTGGGAAAGAAGAAGTAGCTGTATTGGTAGAACAAGCAAGTCAGTTGAATCCAGCTTCGATGCTATTACATTACCTAGAAAGTGATGATTTAAAGAGTTTAGTAACAATACAAGATCTTGAAGAAGCAGATGCTATATCAAAAGCAGAAGATGGTGAAGTAGACGGCATTCTAATTATACCGGAAGGGTTTAGTGCCGATAGTCTATATGCGGCCTTTGTCGGACAGAGTCCAACCACTTCATTGGAATTAAAAATAGAAAAAGAAACTACAAATAATCGTATTTTATTTGATATCATTCAGGGGTTTACAGATCAATTGAATTATCAATTTGCACTACAGGAATTAGATGCTTCTCAAGTAGAGGTAGTAACTCCAGAAGGTGGAATCGAAAAAGTAGGAGCAGGTGATAGCTTTACATTAACCCAATATTTTACGATAGCAATGGGAGCATTGTTTGCCTTATTTCTAGCCTCGACCGTTGCTACTAAAGCAGGAGTAGAAATTAGAGAAAGAGTATTTTACCGTATTCAATTATCCAATAGTAATCCAATCCTCTATTTAATTGGAAAAATGGTATCTACTTTTATCTTAACTTGGTTGCAAATGATGTTTATTTTTGTATTTGCTCATTTTGTCCTTGATGCCTTTCCTGACAGGTCATTTAGTTTCTGGCTTGGCCTTATAGGAATTGTTACTTTACTTGCTATTGCTATTGCTAGTTTGGCAGCAATGTTCACAAGTATTTCGCTGCGCGTGACGAGCATTGATACAGCAAATGGGATCTTTATGTTATTTATTTTATTGTTCGGTATTATCGGTGGAAACTTTGTGCCTATTTATATATTACCGGATTGGCTTATAAAAATTGGTGAATGGACACCAAACGGGCTATCTTTAGTAATGCTCACTAATTGGATTCAGTTCGAAGAGTTATCAAACATCTTCACATCCATTCTGATTTTGATTGGGTTCTTCCTTTTATTTTTGATAATTAGTTTGGCCTTGTATCCAAAAAGGGGGAAAGCATAATGAAGTCAGTTTTATGGGCGCAATTTGCTAAAGATAAGCGAAACCCGCTTTTCATCCTATTATTTATAGCTGCAAGCATTCTAGGTATCCTTTTATTTGCTGGAGGTGTTCAATCGCCGACAAAGGTTACTATCTTTAGTGAAGAGGAAAATGCCTCTGAAATAGTAGAGAAGTGGCAAGAGCTGTTGAATATGGATAGCTCATTTACGTTCGAAATTGGTACTCCTGAACAGGCTCGTGAAGATGTAACAGATGGAAGAATTGACGTAGCATTAAAATTAATGGACATGGATTACCGGTTAGTCATAGCTAGTGAGCTTCCAACTATTTCTTTAGTTCGTCAACACGTGGAAAAAGTGTTTCAACGCGAAGCACAAATTCGCGCAGTGGCTGAAGCGGAAGAGGATGAAAATGTTCGAAGCAAGATCAATAGCTACCTTGAAAACGCACCATTTCACATAGAAACGAGAGTACTAGACGGAGAAGAGCTTCCGAATTTTAACATGAGTACTCAATTATTGTTTGCTTTTACCTTTTTAGTTGCTATGTTTATTCTAGGTTTGAAAGTGAACAATGTGACACATGATAAAGTTTCTGGTGTTTGGAATCGAATGATATTATCACCAATTAGTAAAGTAAGTATGTATAGCGGATATATTTTATATAGCTTTCTAATAACCATGTTTCAAATTGTGGTTGTGTTGCTCCTATTTAAGTATGTCATGAACTATGAGTTGGGGGATCATTTAGGGCTAATTATCGTAATTTCTGCGTTTTTTGTTTTTAGTATGATTAGTATTGCTATGTTAATTACTGGATTTGTAAAAACTCCAGAACAATTTTTAAGCATTTACCCTTCAGTCATACCACTATTACCACTTATTAGTGGAGTTTATATGATGCCAGGTACGATAACCAATCCAGTGTTATTGTTTATTGCTGACTTATTTCCGTTGTCCCATGCAATGGATGCATTAATGTCTGTCATATTTAATGATGGTAGATTGGGAGATATTATGATGTCTCTATTGATTATGTTACTAATTGGAGTCGTGGCGATGGGAATAGGGATTAATATGATTGAACGGAGGAAATAGTATTCATTACGTTTAATGAATAGGTGAAAAAGCTCTCGAGTGTAAAAGACCGAGAGTTTTTTCAATTTAGACAGTAGAAGAGCGTTAAATCTCAGCCTAGAAAACAGTGATCTAAAATGAAGCTAAACATGATAAAAAAAGAATAAAAAAGGCGAATTAAAAGCAATTAGTTAGAAACTTCCACTTTTTGTATATATAATAGGAGAAGTATTAATAAAAACAACGTTGTCTTCATCTAAAAAGAAAAGACGTAGATTTTGAGGTGGAATGTATGAAGAACACAGGATTAGTATTAGAAGGTGGAGGAAGTAGAGGAATCTATACGGCTGGCGTTATTCATTATTTAATGGAGCAAGATATATACCTTCCATATGTAATTGGTGTATCTGCAGGTGCCTGTAATGGTTCTTCTTATGTCGCACGGCAAATAGAACGAAATAGAGCGGTTCTGATTGATTACTTAGACCATCCCGATTATATATCATTTCGAAACTTCGTAAAGAAAAGAGAAATTTTTGGGATGGATTTTTTATTTGATGTGTTACCAAATGAATTAGAGCCTTTTGATTTTGACGCATTTTATGCTGCAAAGGAGGAGTTTGTCATTGGTGTTACCGACTGTATGACAGGGGAGCCTGTTTTTTATAAAAGGGAAGATTATAAAGATGAAATATTAAAGATAATTCGGGCATCGAGCTCCTTGCCATTATTCGCACCAGTTGTTGAATATGATAATCGAAGTCTGTTAGATGGAGGTATTTCCGATCCAATTCCAATCAAGCAATCGGTAAAAGACGGGAATCAAAAGAATGTCGTCATTTTAACGAGAAATAGAGGTTATGTTAAAAAGCCACAATCATTTGGATGGTACATGCGCAAAAAATATAAACAATACCCCGGTCTATTAAAAGCAATAGAAAGACGTCACCATGTATATAATGAAACATTAAGCTATATATTTGAAGAGGAGAAAAAAGGAAATGTGTTTGTCATCAGCCCATCTGAAAAGTTAGAAGTTGGACGTGTGGAAAGAAGTAAAGCTAAACTAACCGACCTATATCATCTAGGGATGAAGGATGTAAAAAAACTGTCGGAGGAATTAAGGGAATTTTTATCCTAGTTGAAGAAATAATCACCATGAGAAGAGTATTATAGAATCATATATAATAAATCGCACCTCTTAACAAGGAGGTGCGATACTATTTTGTATTAGATATTTTAATATATGATAAAATCTGCTCTAAATATAGACTAGTGTTATTGGCATTTCCCACCGAACCTAAATCTCTCAGAATTTGAATGGTTTGTCGTAGTTTAGCCTCTCCAGATTCCTTGTTCCCTAACTTTAACTCTAAGGCTCCCTTTAGTTGCAGGATTTTAAGCCGTTCAAATAATTTATCTTCGGGTAATTGTATGGCATCAAGATAGGAGAAAAATTCCGTAATTTCCTGTTCGTATGTTAATTCTTCGGGAAAGCGATTAACTGGACCTATTAAGTAGGTAATGGTATTGATAAGGATAGCAGTAATCGTATCACGTGCTTTTTTTAATTCTTGATAACGGCTGCTTTTTATGTATGCTGTCTTAGAAAGCTGTATCACTACACCAGGATCAAGAAAGAACATCGTAGCGCTATAGAGAGCTAATTCGTAATATCCCCATACTTCGACCCGAAATAAATAATCTGTTAACAGATCGATTTCCGCTTTATTCACATTTTCGTCCATCATGGTGGAGCTCACCATACTATCGTAAACCTCAAGCATTAATACATTAAAATAATATGTTTCTATTCCATAACGCTCCCACTTTTTCATTTCTTGATTTTTTAGTTGCTTTAATCGATCTGAATTTTGACTAGTGTAGGCTGTATTGACTAGCTGGAAGAATTGTTCGAGCTGGCTTGGTTGGTAGTCGTGATGTACATATATAAATTCATCCATACTGAGCATCAGCTTGTCTAAAATTCTTGTGAAAATTCCAAGTGTTATATCCGAATCACCACGTTCAAATTTTGATAAAAATGAAATGGAACATACTCCATCAGCTAGCTCTTTCATCGTTACCCCTTTTTGCTTACGAATTATTCGAAAGGTTTCTCCATAGCTCCTCAATATTCTAACCACCTAACCTCAAATTCCACTATATGAAAGTTTTATAAATATTGCTAACCATCCAAATTAAAATAAACATACAACAAGTTCTTTTCCATTAGTATAACGGAAGTAATTAGAGGAGGATAATGAAATGAAAGAATTAAGGCATTATATTGCAGCGAATGGAACGATAATTGATGTGGAAAATGAAGTTTCTTTTGAGGGTTCTATTGAAATCTGTGATGGAAAAATAAGAAGGATTTATACACAAAATGAAGCATTACCAGATGATATTAGTGTAGTGGATGTGAGTGGAAAGTATCTTATTCCTGGATTAATTGATATGCATTGCCATATTCAAGAACGATTTGCACCACATTTTTTAGCATCAGGGGTAACAACGGTCCGTAACACCGCGGGAAATGTATTTCTACTTAAGAATATGATTGATGCTCCATTCGATGTACCTACTCCACGTGTATATGCTGCAGACCGCATGATTGATGGAACCCCTGGCCTATGGGGACCAACCAGTTTTGGGAATCTAGTAACTGATGACCCAGAAACAGCTAGAAAAGAAGTTAGAAGACAGGCTGAAGCAGGGGCAAAATTTATTAAAGTGTATGGGCTGATAAAGAAAGAGGTTTTACAGGCAGTGGTGGAAGAGGCGAGAGAATTTAATCTAGAAGTAAGTTGTGATCTCATCCATGCAAAGGAATTGAATGCTTTAGAAGCAGCAGAAATTGGAGTGACATGGTTTGAGCATGCTTCAGGATTTGTACAAGCTCTTTATGATGGCTGGCATCCAACCGCGGATCAAGAAAAGTGGCGTCATATTGATTGGGAGAAACCAGATGAGGCGAGAATCAAAGCATTGTGTGAGGAAATGCTTAAGCATCATGTGAAGCTTTGCCCTACTTTAGTGCTTACGGACCAAGTAACACAGCAACCTAACCCGTGGTATCCCAAAAATAAAGTAACCGAGTCACTTAAGAAAGAAGGGATTTTAATCGATCACTGGGAAAAAAATGCGGTACAGGAAGCACTACTAAAAGAGCAGATCGGTATATTAGATCTGTTTACGAAAACAGTTGCCAAAACCTATGCCGATTTGGGAGGAACCGTTGTCGCAGGAACGGACACTCCTGCACTTATTTGGACCTTCCCAGGCATGGCTTTACATCGTGAATTAGAGTTATTTGTAGAAATTGGATTTTCAGAAATTGAGGCATTACAGGCTGCAACAATCCAGGCTGCAAGGTCTATCCAAATGGAGGAAATTGGTGCAATAAAAGAAGGCTTTATCGCTGATTTAGTCGTATTAGATGCGAATCCATTGATCGATATTCAATATACGAAGAGCATTCATCACATAATTAAAGGAGGGAAAATTTATTCACAAGATGAATTACTTAGTAACGTTCCAAGTAACGAATATATGGAAAAGTTGATAGCTGATTTTCAGATTGAATGGGAAAAAGTTGAATCAGTGCAAAGCTAAATAATGAATTCATAGGCAGGTAAGACTTGGGGATTTATATGACTAGCATAGGCAAAGGAGTGCTGGTTTAAATCCGAGTTATGTACGTACTGGAAAAAGTAGTACTTAAGTAAGATAAAAACAAGGGATAGTCAGTTTAACTATCCCTTGTTTTTAACAGTAAAGATGTTAATTTGTTTCGATTACTAATGGTACAAATTTTTGATTATCAACATCAACTAATCCCATATCGGTTATTTTTGCTTTTGGTATAACAGGAAGGGTAGCGATTATTAATCGATGGATTGGATTTTTTCCGGGCATCATGCTTGCTTCAATTCGGTCTAAGAAAGCATTAATCCGTGGTGAAAATTCTTCAGCACCCTCCGTTGTCATTAACCCTGCAATGGGTAATTTTAGTTCAGCAACGATTTCTCCGTTTTTAACAGCAACCATTCCACCATTTGATTCTCTTAAGTGATTCGCTGCAAGCTTCATATCTGTTTTGTTTACCCCTAATACCGCCAAATTATGACTATCGTGGGCAACAGTTGTTGCTACAGCACCTTCGATTATGCCGAATCCAGCTAAAACACCTTTTGCAACATTGTTATTATGTCCGTGTCGATGAAAAACAGCGATATAGTTTAATGGCGCTTTCTTACCATCATACTCACCTAAATTCACTTCTCCGTTAATAACCGGTAAGGTAACTTCATGGAAATTCGTTGGGATTCCAGGCGCATAATCATATTCGATGGCATTAACTTTTGCTATGGTTGCATGTGGATCTTCTACTGTAATGGATAGATCTTCTTCTTTAATTTCGGGTAGTTTTACCGTATTCATAAAGTGCTTAGGAGGATTAACTACATTTTGTTTTCTTATTAGATTACCCTTTTCCACGATGAGTTTTCCTGAAGTGAACACATCGGATACTACCATCGTCTTGATATCATCTAGTAGAACGATATCGGCAATTCGACCAGGGCTAATTGCACCAATATCAGTTCTTCTTAACCGGTTGGCAGCATTCAAGGTGCCATAACGAATGGCATTGATTGGGTCAATTCCTTCCTCTATTGCACGGCGAACCACATGATTCATATGACCTTGTTGTAATAAATCATTCGCTTTTACATCATCCGAACACAAGCAAACATTAGGTAGGTAGCCTTTATCTTTAATTACTTTCGCAATGGGTGCTACATTGTAAGAAAAGGAGCTTTCCCGAATTTCAACAATCATTCCCGCTTGAAGTTTCTCTAGTGCTTCTTCACCGGTACGACATTCATGGTCGGAGTCAATTCCAGCTACTAGGTACGCAGAAAGATCACGCCCACTTAACGTTGGTGCATGGCCTTGAGCAATTTTTCCAGCATCAAGTGCAGCTTGGACAATACCAGCCATGCGCGGGTCTTGATGGATGACATCGTAATAATTCATCACTTCAGCTAATCCGTCTATACCGTCCCATTGTATTAATTTCTCTACCAGTTCTGGAGTGAAATCAGCACCCGACGTTTCTAAACGAGGTGCAGATGGTACACAGGAAGGGAGATAAGTAAGGATTCGTAAATCCAAGTCCTTACTTGCTTCAATCATATAAGCAAGCCCTTCTTCCCCTAGTACATTCGTAATTTCATGTGGATCTGTTACGACTGTTGTGGTCCCATGAGGCAGAACTACTTCCGCATACGCACTTGGAGTCAGCATACTGCTTTCGATGTGTACATGTGTGTCAATTAATCCTGGGATAGCGTATTTTCCCTGACCATCTATCACTTGTTTTGCTTGTAAAGTTGTGACTCCTGGCTTTGTAACATGAGCAATTTTATCTTGATAAATTCCTATTGCTGCTGGGTAAATTTCACCGGTAAAAACATTAACTAATTTAATATTTTCAATGGCTAAATCTAACGGTATATCACCACGAGCAGCTGAAATCAAATTATGATTCATATTCGTTCACTCCAATACTAATCAATTAAATTAACCATAGGTAATATGCTAGTGGAATACATAAAAAATATAGTCCAATAGGAATTTCGCGAACTTTTCCTGTGATTAATTTAATGACAACATAGGATAATATTCCAAACACAATTCCATTTGCGATACTGAAAGAAAATGCCGTTACTAGTATCGTAATTAATGCCGTGGCTAATTCATCTAATTTATCAAAGTTGATATTTTTAAGAGATTCTAAAATAGTAATCCCGATTACTACTAGTGCTGGAGCAGTTGCAACAGATGGAACCATTAGGAATATAGGAGTTAATAATAAACATATCCAGAACATGACCCCTGCTGAAACAGCCGTTAAACCGGTTTTACCACCTTCACTAACACCACTTGCCGATTCTACATAGGTTGTTACAGTGGTAACCCCTAGTAAGGAACCAGTTATCGTTGCAGATGAGTCAACTATAAATGGCTTTTTAATTCCTGGTAGGTTGCCGTCTTTATCTAATAATCCAGCCTTTCCACTAACTCCTAATATTGTTCCAAGAGAAGAAAAGAAATCACCGGTAAAGAAAGTAAAGATTAACGGGAAGAACGATAGCTTTAATGCCGCTATCCAATCAACTTGAAAGAAGATGGATGTTGGATTTGGCGGTAATTGGAAAAATGTATCCGGTAAATTGGTAATTCCTAATGGAAGTCCTAGGACTGTAATTAAAATGATTCCCCATAGTACGGCACCTTTTACTTTCCTTGCCATTAAACCAATCGTAACCAAAATACCGATTACGGCTAATAGAACACTAGGTTCATGTAGGGTAGCTAGTGTCATATTGTTGCTTCCTTCTCGTTGAATGATAATACCACCATTCACAAGACCAGTGCCGACTATAAAAATACCCACTGATCCACTAATAGCAAGCTTAATATTTTTTGGAAGCATGTTGGAGATTGCTTCACGAAGGCCAAGTAAGGTTAAGACCAAGAAGGCTACACCAGAAATAAATATCATTCCTAAAGCCGTCTCCCATGTTGCAAGACCTGCTGCTACAACGGAGTATGCAAAAAAGGCGTTACTTCCCATTGCCGGTGCAAGGGCAAATGGTCGATTTGTAAAAATACCCATAATAATAGAAAATAGTCCAGAAACAATCATAGTGGATACCATCACAGCACCTACAGGCATGCCGGCAGCACCCATTAAATTAGGTTGAACGATGATGATATATGCCATTGTAATAAATGTTGTTATTCCGGCTAATATTTCGGTTCTAATGTTCGTGTTTAGCTCATTCAGTTTAAACATGCGATTAAGAAAATTACTCATGTAGTTGTTCTCTCCTTGTCGAATTATGTCGCTATAACCTGTTATATCACTTTCTAGTAATGATAGTCAACCTATTTTCATACATTTTTATCATTTGTTGTCGTTAATGTTCGGATTTTACTGTTTTGAGTAATTGTTAATCCAGATATAAATATATAATAGAGATAAATGGCTATAAATTTGAAACCTTATAATCAAGGGAAACGTATTTCTGATTAAACGTACTTGTAGGTAAATTACACAAGTATTCCGAGGGGGAGTAAGTTTGGAGAATTCGCCAATATCGAGTAAAGAGAGAATCGTAACAATTGATATTATTCGAGGGTTTGCGTTGTTTGGCATTTTTTTAGTCAATATGCCGTCCTTTCATAGTGCCATATTTATGAAATCAATGTATGGAGTGGAACCGGTATATACGGGATTGGATTATTGGTTAGATGTATTTTTTACGCTGTTTATCGATATGAAGTTTTTTACTATCTTTTCATTTTTGTTCGGATTAGGGTTTTATATTTTCATTAGTCGTGCTGAGGGGAAGGGCTTAGCTGCAACAAGTCTATATACGAGAAGAATGCTGGCATTATTATTGTTTGGTCTTATCCACCTTATTGCACTTTGGTATGGCGACATTTTGCATACCTATGCCCTTGCTGGGTTTTTCTTATTGTTTTTTTACAAAAGAAAGATTAAAACCATGCTCATCTGGGCAGGGAGCTTGTTACTAGTTTATAATGCCTTTAATAGTTTGACATTATTAATACCAAGTACTTTTCTAGAGGAGGTACAAGAATCATCAGCCGTTGTGGAAAGGGCTGTTTCTAATTATACGGAGGTTTATCAGAATGCTGGGTACCTAGAGTTAGTTAACTTTCGACTAGGGACAGAGTTACCAATGATTCTATTCAATCTAATTCTAGCAATGCTACCAGTATTGGCGATGTTTCTTATTGGGTTGGCTGCAGGGAAAGCTGGTGTATTCCAATATGTAACGAAGTACCTAAAGCTACTGAAGCAAATACGTCTTGTTACGTTCCTTATCAGTATTCCGCTTACTGCGATATTAGCTTTATTTACCTTAGGAATAGTGGATTGGGGAATTAAACAAGATTATGTCATTTATGTGTTAACTAGTGTTGGTAGTATTCCGTTATGCTTGTTTTATATTTCAGCCTTGACGTTATTACTTCAGCATGAAAAATGGCAACAAAGACTACGTGCACTTCGATTTACTGGTCAAATGGCGTTAACGAATTATCTATTCCAAACCATCTTTTCCGTTGTGATTTTTGTAGGATTTGGGTGGTATGGTAATGTAAGTCTTGGCATTGGAACGCTAATTTGTTTAGGGATTTTTGCAGGGCAAATGATGATAAGCACACTGTGGCTGAAGAAGTTTCGCTTTGGTCCATTTGAATGGTTGTGGAGAACGATTACGTATTGTAGGATACAACCGATTGCGAAGGATGTAAACTCGAAATCACCTTAGGCTACTAAAGAGCAGTAGTACTGGCATGTTTTCATTTTTTATGCTAATTTCATAACTAAGAGATTATGAACGTATCTATAATCGTAAGTAAAGGAGTGCCCCAATGGAAATTAAACTAAATCAAAAAGTCATCAAAGAGCGTTGTGGGGCCGTCTCCTTTAAAAGAGGGGACGCCTTTTATCGTAATGGAAAGGTATGGATAGAAGCGATAACTTCTGAGTCCTTGGATGCTGTAGTACAAGGCGCAGAGGATTTCCAAGTCCACCTCGAGAAGACGAACCAAGGGTTTACCGCGACTTGTAGTTGCCCTTCACTTACTTCATTTCAAAAGGACTGCCAGCATGTTGCAGCAGTACTAATCGCCTATTCTCATCACCAAAAAGCAAGTACACACGAGCTTAATCCTGGAGAGGCATTACAAGAGCTACCAGAGGACTTACTCACGATATTTCAATCGCCGCCCACACGAAAATCTGGCGAGCAAACTCATTTTGAAAATAGAACAGTAGTAAGAGCTATGCTACTATGCGTGGTTGTTCCTGATGAAGATCAAAATAATCTACTTGGTATTGGCTTGTCCATTGAGGGACAACCGATAAAAGATATTCGTGACTTTCTCGGTCAAATAGATGAAGGGAAAAGGTATAATATCACAGATAATTATACGTATGACCCGAGTAAACATTGCTTTGATAAAGAAACAGATCAAGTAATACAGCAATTAAACCAAATCATGAATGACGAAAAAATGTATCTACGAGCAATGCCTACTAAAGGAAGACATCAAGCTGACAAAGCGATATTACCTGTCCCGGCGTCCTCGTGGAATAAATTAGAGCCATTGTTAATCCATGCTCCTCACGTGACATTGCAATATGCTGGCAGAACGTATCCACAGTTTCAAGTAGTCGATGAGCCATTGCCACTAACATTTGAATTTAAGAAAAACGAAGGTAATGGCTATCAATTGGTAATAGACGGATTGGACAAAATGGTAATTTTACATGAATATGACACGGTACTTACCAATGGCAAGATTGTCGTGGTAAAACGAGGAGAAGCAGAACGGCTATATGGTCTTAAGCGAATGATGGAGAATTCCAGAACAAGCGCTATCCCTATACCTGCTAATCAACTGAAATATTATATGGAGAAACTAGTCCCGCATTTGCGAAAGCTTGGAGAAGTTCATTTAGCTGGTGAAGTAAATGCAGAAATTCAAAAGACACCATTAAAGGCAAAGCTGTATGTTGACCGTGTGAAAAATCGTTTGCTAGCAGGTCTTGAATTTCATTATGAAAATGTAGTAATCAATCCACTAGATGGGCGTCAGCCGAAAGTAGGTTCTATGATTATTCGTGATATCGAGAAGGAAGAAGAAATTCTCAACATCATGAAGGAGAGTCAATTTATCCAAACGGAAAGTGGTTATTATATTCAAAATGAAGAATTAGAGTATAACTTTTTACATCATCAATTACCGAAGCTGCACCAGTTGGTACAAGTCTACGCAACAACAGCAGTACGTTTAAGGATTCTACCTAAAACAACGGTGCCTAAAATTAAAGTGAGACATTACAGAGAAAGAACACATTGGCTTGAATTTACTTTCTCCATTGATGGTATCCCAGAAGAAGAAATAAAGGATGTATTAGCTGCATTAGAGGAAAAGCGAAAGTATTATCGACTAAGAAATGGTACACTTTTCTCCTTAGAAACAAGAGAAATGGAGGAAATCCATCGATTCATGCATCAAGTACCAAGGCAAATTGATGAATGGGACCAGCAATTGAACGTGCCAATTGTGGAAGGACTTAGGTTACTTAATACGATGGAGTCTAGTGACACAGTTACGATAGAAGCATCTTTTCGGAAATTTCTTCATACCATTATGCATCCTGAACAGTTACCTTATGCTGTACCTCAATCATTAGAAAGTGTGTTGCGCACTTACCAGAAACAGGGATTTAAATGGATGAAGGCTCTAGCGCATTATAGATTCGGTGGGATACTAGCAGATGATATGGGGCTAGGGAAAACGATTCAAAGTATCGCTTTTATTCTATCAGAACTCGATGTTATCCGAGAAAGTGGACGTCCAGCATTAATTGTCTGTCCATCTTCTGTTACGTATAATTGGCAAAGCGAATTGATGAGATTTGCTCCGGAGCTTCAGATGGTAATCATTGACGGGAGCAAGACAGAACGGATGAAGCTACAGGCTGAGCTAGCTGATGTAGATGTGATGATTACTAGTTATCCGTTGCTACGCAGTGATAGTAGATGGTATGAGGGACAAGAATTTCATGTTGTGTTCTTTGATGAAGCCCAAATGTTTAAGAATCCTCTAACCCAGACGGCAAGGGTGGTTAAAAAACTAAACGCTACTCACCGCTTTGCTTTAACTGGGACACCGATGGAAAATGCATTAGAGGAGCTATGGTCCATCTTTCATGTTGTGTTTCCCGAATTATTTTTAGGATTAAGGGAATATAGTGAACTAACTAAGAAGCAGATCGCCAGGAGAATTCGCCCATTTATGCTGCGGAGAGTGAAAGAGGATGTTCTGGAAGAATTACCGGAGAAAAGAGAAGTCATTGATACAACGGAATTACTGCCAGAGCAAAAGAAACTGTATGCTAGTTATTTGGCAAAGTTAAGGCATAAGACATTGCGACATCTGGATAGAGAAACAATAAGAAAAAATCGGATTAGAATATTGGCTGGACTAACCAGACTACGACAAATCTGCTGCCATCCTGCTTTATTTGTTGATGGCTATGAGGGGTCTTCGGCAAAATTTGAACAGCTTATTCGGATCGTAGAGGAAGCAAGGCTTGCTGGACGCAGAATGCTGATATTCTCTCAATTTACAAAGATGTTAAACCTTATAGGACAAGAATTAATGCTTGAAGGAATTTCACATTTTTATTTGGATGGACAAACCCCTTCAGAGGAAAGGGTCGCCTTATGTAATAGGTTCAATGCTGGAGAGAGAGATGTTTTTCTTATATCTTTAAAAGCTGGTGGTACTGGTCTGAACTTAACTGGCGCTGATACTGTCATTTTTTACGATAGCTGGTGGAATCCTGCAGTAGAAGAACAAGCAGCAGACCGTGCCCATCGTATCGGTCAGACACAAACGGTTCAAGTTATAAAGCTAGTAGCCAAAGGTACAGTGGAAGAGAAGATGAATGAATTACAAGCAAGGAAGCGCCATTTAATAGAAGAAGTAATCGATCCGCAAAGTGAACAATTGATGTCACTTACGGAAGAAGATATTCAAGCTTTGTTGCAATAATATCACTGGCCATGGAATATAGTGAGACATCAAGAAATCCAACCTTAGTAAATGCTATAAGGTTGGATTTTTTATTTCAATGATTCGCTAAAAATAGGAATTAAACTTTCTATTATATGTATATACATTAAACAAATTAGAAGGTGAATGAATATGAGATTAAATAAGAGTCAGGATAATTTTTTTTAGAAAGAATGCAGCTAGCTTTGAAAAATGATGAAAGTGAAATTGTGGAGTAATTAATAATGGATAATAAATAGGGGGGAGCAAGATGAATTTTAAATTAGATGAGGCTCTGGAGATTTTGGAAAGAACACCTAAGACGTTAGAAAGTTTGCTTTTTGGTCTATCTGTAGGTTGGCTTCACGTGAATGAAGGGGAAAGTACTTGGAATGCCTCCGAAGTAGTTGAGCATTTAATTGAAGCGGAGAAGGAGGATTGGCTGCCTAGAGTAGCATCTATTCTTGTTCCAGATGAAGATAATCATTTTCCACCATATGATCGTTTTGCCCATTTGAACAAAGCAGATAGATCGATTGATGCAGCATTAGCGGAATTTGCAAGGTTGCGAGTAGAGAGTATAGAAAAGCTTCAAGCCCTTATTCAAGATGATTCTGATTTTAAACGATTAGGTATTCATCCGGAATTTGGCGAAGTAACCCTTGAACAATTAATCTCGACATGGGTTGTCCATGATCTTACACATATCACACAAATTGCTCGAGTAATGGCGAAGCGTTATCAAAAAGATGTCGGTCCATGGGTTGCTTATTTAGGAGTATTAAATTAGCCGTTTCTTCTTTGTGTCTCTTTAAAAGGATTCTTTTTCAAATAATATAATAAGATGAAAAATACAGGCGAATGTCACATACGCAATAGTCCATTTTTACATATCCTATTCATATAGAAATTATTAAGGAATATTTGAGGGGGGTGTAAATTATGGGATATGGAAGTTCATGTGGATGTGATATCGGACCTTATTATGGATACGGCTATAATAGTGGAAATGGATTTGTTCTAATCGTCGTATTGTTTATCTTGTTAATTATTGTAGGTGCTGCTTGTTTAAATTAGTTTAATGACAATCTTAATGAGAAAAGGAATGTTAAAGGAAGAGGGCACTTTTAGTTTAAAAAACTAAAGACTTATTGTGTAGAGTTTTTAGTTTTTTTATTTGCCTAAATGAAAACAAAGTTTCCATTTTCTTAATGAGTACACCTAAGAGTGCTTGTATAAATAATCACGCTCTTAGGTGTACTTTTTTAGAAAGGATTAATATTCACATACTTCTAAGCAATTTCCGTCTATGTCATAAAATGCGAAGTACCGTGCACCGTATTCTTTTATCTCTTCTACCTTGACGCCATTCATTATTAAGTGGCTATATGCCTGCTCTGCATTATTGACATAGAAATTAAACAAGCTACGCCTTGCTTGAAAATATACTGGGTCATCGGTAAGAAATAACGTTATTGATGTATCACCAAACTTGATACATTGATACTCTCCCTTATCACTCGTCCAATCGGGTATACCATCAAGCACCTGCATGTACCATTTCCGTGATTTTTCAATATCTCGTGTCGGTACAAAAACAGTGTCTATTCGTTGAAACAATGTTGACATAGTGTCTACCTCCTTTCCTACTTCGTTCTATATAATTAATTCCACACAAACTAAGTAAATCCTTTTATCATTATGATTTAAAGATAGAAGAAGCAGAGATTCTCTAGGATCCCTGCTCTTTCGCGTTCTTATCAACAGCATCATGTTTACTATTAGAAGAACAGTAATGCAAAAAACATGGTAATTACTAATCCGATAATGACTGGTATAAAGCTTTTTCTCACTAAATCAATTACAGATATCTTGGCAAAGCCTGCGATGGCGATGATCGGAGACCAGGCGACTAGTGTACCACCACCGACCCAAATGGCACCGATTTGTCCGATTGAAGCTAAGGTGGTGGGATCCATTCCGGTTGAAGTGCCAAGTGCCTCGGATAGCGATCCAATTAGAGGGAGACCGGAGAAGCCCGAACCATCTAAACCAGATACCATTCCTAATAGTAATACACCAAAGGCAGTGAACACCTCATTATTTGGGATGTAACGCTGACCTTCCTCTACTAAATCAAAAAGAAAGGATGGTGTTGTATCTGGGTCCGTGCCGAAGATTTGCCCTGCCAATTCTCCACTTCCGATAAAGAAAAATGCGGCCACTGGGATAACAAGCCCCATTACTTTAAATGCAAATACAAACCCATTAACGATATGATCGCTTACTTCCTGGAGAGTTCTTCTATAATTGCGAAATAGAGACATAATGATGATAAGGATGATCGCTGTACCACCAACTAGTGCAGCCCCTGCTCCATCTTCTATGTCTGGTACAGCATCAGAAAACGTGGCAATAACGACATAGGTGACGATAATTAGAAAAATTGTAGGTACTAGAAAAGCAAATACCGTGCTATATTTCCCTCGTATCACATCTTTATCATCGGTTTTCAGGTTTAAATCCTCATCTTTCCCATTCTTTCAGGTGTTCTTTCGCTGGTTTTCGAATCGTTTTTCGAATCATAAAATAAGCAATTGTTAAGGAGACTACTCCTGTTACTAGTGATAGGATTAATGTTTGTTCCCCTATTGCATTTGCTTCTAGTACACGACTACTAGATGCTGTTAGCTCTGGTGCTACTTTCAAGACAAAATCGGAGGATAATGCCATCCCATGACCAGCTAGGGAAATCGCGATCGCAGACCCAATTGGAGATAGTCCAGCCGAAATTGCTACCGGTATTAATAAAGCTCCGATTAATGGTACGGCAGGTGCCGGCCAGAAAAAAAGCGATAAAATGTACGTGACTACAATAAGCACGAGAAAGGCTAATGTCCCATTACGCATTACTTTTTGGAATGGTTTAACCATCTGTTCATCGGCACCTATGGACTGGATAGAACCAAGAAGTGCGGCCATAATCGCTATAATTAAAAAAATATGAAACAATTCAGTCGCAGCTGTTAAATTGGCATTGAAGATTGCCTGAATGCCATCTAATAAAGAACCAGTAAAGGCACAAGCAACGAAGAAGCTCATGACTAAAGCTGGAACGACAACATTTTGTCTACATAACATCGTGACAATAATGAATAATGTTCCGATTAAATATAACCAATGTGCTAATGATAGATCCATTGTATACTCCTTCAATAACAGGTATTGAAAATCTCTGGGTGATTATACTATGTGGCTTGCGTCATTGATGTGAAAGGTGAGAGACAAGGTAAGAAAACATAAGAATGGATGACATATTTTTGACTTTAGTAGTATTTGATTGTTTTTGAAGTTTTTTGGTGGTAAAATACCGTTTTAGGAGGTATGTGATGTTAACAGATGAGAGATATTCTGTCATTTTAAACCGATTACAGGAATCCGGTATCGTAAAGACTCAGGATTTATTAACGATATTAAATTGTTCAGAGTCTACCATTAGAAGAGACTTAGACCATCTAGAACAGGCAGGTTATTTAAAGCGTATTCATGGTGGTGCGAAGAGAATTTATCAATTAGACGAAGAATTGTCTAATCAGGAGAAATCACTCAAAAACGTTCAAGAAAAATCAAGCATCGGTAAATTTGCAGCATCGCTTATCGAAGAAAATGATGTTATCTTCCTAGATGCCGGTACCACAACGCTTGCCATTATAGATTATATCAAGGTAGGGAACATTACAGTTGTAACCAATGGAATTCAACATGCTTCTCTACTAGCTGATTATGGGATAGATACCATTCTATTGGGCGGGAAAATCAAATTATCAACCAAAGCAATAGTGGGTCCGACTAGTATTAGTGAGTTGAAGAATTATCAATTCGATAAGGCCTTCATCGGTACCAATGGAATTGATTTAGAATTTGGTTGCACAACCCCTGATCCAGAAGAAGCAGCTATTAAAAGATTAGCATTTCGACAATCTGCCAATAGCTACGTTTTGGCAGATCAGACAAAGTGGAATAAAGTGACGTTTGTCAAAGTATGTGATTTAGATGATGTAACGATTATTACGGAACAGACTGAGTTGGACCTATCATCATTTAAAGAAAAAACAACGATTTTGGAGGCTACCTCATGATTTACACGATTACACTAAACCCTTCTATTGATTATATTGTAAGCATTCCACAAGTAGCGCTTGGGGAGCTAAATAAAATGGATCACGACCTAAAATTACCAGGTGGTAAAGGAATTAACGTATCACGAATCCTACACGAAGTAGGGAAAGATACCGTAGCGCTAGGCTTTTTAGGTGGATTTACTGGTGGTTTCATTTCCGATTGGCTTACGAAAGAAGGCGTTCGTTCTGATTTTATACAAATACAAGAGGATACTAGAATTAATATTAAATTAAAATCAGAAGAAGAAACAGAAATAAACGGTCGCGGACCAAGTATCTCACCAGAGGAATCAAAGAAACTTATGGAGAAACTTAGTTACTTAACACCAGAGGATACTGTGGTTTTATCTGGAAGTAAGCCACCGAGCCTTCCGGATGACTATTACTTACAACTAGTAGAACTGATAACGAAGCAGGGTGCTTCTTTCATCATCGACACAACTGGGCAGGAGTTATTCACTGCGTTACCATTAAACCCGTTATTAGTGAAACCGAATAAAGAGGAGTTAGCAGAACTATTTCAGGTCAGTATAACAAGTGAAGCGGATGTCCTTACTTACGGGAATAAGCTGCTAGAGCTAGGTGCAGAGCATGTTATCGTATCCATGGCAGGAGAAGGAGCACTTCTATTTACAAAAAATGGTACGTATAAAGGAATTAATCCAAAAGGTACCGTTAAAAATTCAGTCGGTGCTGGTGACTCAATGATTGCGGGATTTACTGGGGAATATATGCAATCTAAAGACCCAATTCAAGCATTCAAGATGGGAATTGCGTCTGGAAGTGCTACTGCGTTCTCAGATGATTTAGCAAAAAAACAAGACATTCTCTCTCTACTTGGTCAGATTGAGATAAAGCCATTATAAGTGAAATAACATAACATAAAAGGATGAGACAAATGAAGATTACAGATTTACTAAGAAAGGACATCATGATTCTTGATTTACAGGCTACGGAAAAAGAATCAGCAATTGATGAAATGATAGCAAGCCTAAATAATAGTGGTGTTCTTACAGACGTTGCCGAATTTAAAGATGCGATTTTAAAGCGGGAGGCACAAACTTCTACTGGACTGGGCGATGGAATTGCTATGCCCCATGCCAAGAACAAAGCAGTAACAGAACCAACCGTACTTTTTGCAAAAAGTAAAAAAGGGGTAGACTATGAATCACTAGATGGACAACCTGCCTATTTATTTTTCATGATCGCTGTTCCTGAAGGCGGAAATAACACCCATTTAGAAACGTTAGCAGCCCTATCTAGGAAATTAATCGATAAGGAATTTGTTGATCAATTAAAAGCGGCTTCTAATGCGGATGAAGTTCTTGCATTATTTGTCGAGGAACAAGAGGAAGAAGCAGATAAGACTTCTAATGAAGCACCAGCAAATGATACGAAACCATTTGTTGTTGCGATTACGGCTTGTCCAACAGGGATTGCCCATACATTCATGGCTGAAGATGCATTAAAGAAAAAAGCGAAAGAGATGAATGTAGATATTCGAGTAGAGACTCAAGGTTCTGAAGGTGCGAAAAATACCTTAACAGAAGATGAAATACGTCGTGCAGATGCGGTAATTATTGCTGCTAGTAAGAAAGTTGATTTAAATCGTTTTGATGGTAAACATGTTCTACAACGTCCGGTGGCAGATGGTATTAAGAAATCGGAAGAATTAATTACGAAGGCGGTTAATAAGGCTGCTCCTATTTACCATTCTGATGGCAGCGAGCAAAAAGCTGATGATATGGAAGATAAGCCTAACTCTATATGGGGAAAGATTTATAAGGATTTAATGAATGGAATTTCTCATATGCTTCCATTTGTTGTCGGTGGTGGTATTTTACTTGCGCTTTCCTTCTTATTTGAAAGCTTCTTAGGTGATGATAGCACAACATTTACTTTCTTAAATGATATCGGTAGTAATGCGTTTAGTTTCTTAATTCCAATCTTTGCTGGATTTATTGCCTTAAGTATAGCGGATCGTCCGGGATTAATGCCAGGTATGGTCGGTGGTTTAATTGCCGTAAATAGTAATGCAGGATTTTTAGGTGGACTTGTTGCTGGTTTCTTAGCAGGTTATGTCATTCTTTTATTAAGAAGATTACTACGCGGGTTACCAAAGACATTAGAAGGGCTAAAGCCTATTCTACTTTACCCAGTACTAGGACTATTTTTAACTGGAATTTTAATGTACTTTATATTTGGGCCGATATTTGCAACGATTAATACGGCATTGATTGATTTCTTACAAGGCCTTGGAACGGCTAATGCCGCTATACTGGGAATCGTTCTTGGTGGAATGATGGCAGTAGATATGGGTGGACCATTCAATAAAGCAGCATATGCTTTTTCTATTGGTATCTTTACGGATACTGGAGATGGTAGTCTAATGGCTGCTGTTATGGCTGGTGGGATGGTGCCACCACTTGCAATCGCCTTAGCAAGCACATTCTTTAAAAATAAATTCTCAGCAGAAGAACGTAAATCAGGTGTAACGAATTATGTAATGGGATTATCCTTTATTACAGAAGGAGCAATTCCGTTTGCAGCTGCTGACCCATTACGTGTTATTGGTTCATCTGTAGTAGGTGCAGCTATTGCAGGTGGTCTGACTCAATTCTTTGGATCAGCAATTCCAGCACCACATGGCGGAATCTTTGTTACGCCACTTGCAGAACATGCATGGTTCTTCCTATTATCACTCGCAATTGGTGCCATTGTTTCGGCAGTCTTATTAGGACTATGGAGAAAACCAGTGAGTGAAGAAAAGTAATTGGATAGTGTAATTGAAAATTAAAATGCCTAGGTGAATCGGCACTTACCCCCAAAAGTTAGAGTAGTATATCTAACTTTTGGGGGTGTTTTTTATGTCCAAATATAGTGAGGAATTTAAAATAAAGCTTGTTATTG
>NZ_JBPWOS010000019.1:0-43044 GCF_055550225.1 Ornithinibacillus liuyingii
GTCCATTTTTGCTTCGAAGCTTTGGACACCTCGTATGATACCAAGAGGGCTCTTTTTGTTTCAATCCTCAAATTTCTTCATTACAGGAATGCTCCTAATTCAAAGTTAACATAGCCATTTGAATAGTAATTGAACCATTGAGCAGGAAACCCATAATAATAACTACCATCTTCAATATAAACCCCTAGAACAGGTACAAATACAAATCCTATCGTAATCATATAACATATGAAATACAAGTATTTATAAAGTTTCATATCTTTTCCAAATAAATATACCCCTATCACTCCTATTAACAGAGAAACAATTATAACAGGTACTATAAAACTTAGCTCTTCAATACTGATATAATTCCTATTGCTAAAAATCATTAGCAATGCTAAAACGCTGATAATATATAATACTTGAAGTTTTCCCTTATTCATAATTATCCCCTCATTGTTTGGGTAAGTCCTATAGTGATTTGCCCTATTATCACAAGATCTTTAGAGTTAGTTAAATAATAACATAATATTTAAATTATTTATCCAAAATATAAAGACCATCAATTTGATGATTCCTTGTCGAACTATTACACCCGATTCTTGAACTATGCTTTTTATTTATTGAGGCTTGTAACTACAAAGCTTATACCATTTTCCAGACAGTCACTTTCTAAATTCGAAACATCAACTCCACCACCACCTTCTACAATGGCTCCTTCAAGGTAAGTTCCATGGGTTGGAATTTTAACACGATGTCGATCATTTTCTGTATATGCAGTAGTACCCTTTGGTCAAATGGGTACATTAATGGGATTTAGATCATCTTTGATGGTGCTCTTAATATACAAGCATTTCGTTTCATTTTCGTATTCAAGAACACCTTTAAGTTCTGCTTCCATATCGTATTCTAAATTATGAGTCAAAACAACTGGATATCCATCAGAAATTTTAAATTTCTCCCCTCAGCTTCACTACACCCATTTAAAAAAATTAAACAAATAATGATAACCACACTAACAATTAACCGATTCACTTTATACACCCCGTTCAGTATAGGTTTTATTTATTCCGTAAAATGGTTCGAGCGTGAAACACGAGTAAAACATCGATCTTCCACTAAACTGCCTCGTTAGCTTAATAACTTCTATCTAAATACTAACATAATATTCCAAAAATATAATTGAAAATTTATCCAAAAGAAAAAGGCGACCCACTCGGATCACCTTGTTTAACTATTGCACCCGTTTGTTTAACAAGAAGATGGTAAATTACTAAGTAATTTAGAAGGACATTTTCACGGTCCTACGGTTGGTGGGTTTAAAACATGTTCAGCGAATGAACTTGCCATTGGCACCCCTGATTGGCGAATTTGTTCAGCAGCTAATTGATAATTATATTCTGTCTCACGCAATTCTACATCAGGACCCAGCAAAGCCCAACACGCTCCTCTTGCAGCAGTTTGAAGTCCAACACTTCCTGCGTTAATAATTCTTTTCTCATGTACAGTACGGTCAAAATGAATATGTGTGTGACCACAAACTATAATGTCTTGCTTTACTGAGGCAATCATGGGTTTAATCTCCATTTCTAGTGTATTTTTACGAATAGCTTCTTCATCATTTCTTGGTGAACCATGAACAAACAAGACTTCACCCAATCCATCGATATTTAAAGTCACATCTTTTTGTAGATTATTTAAGAATTTCAACTGAGACTCGGTTAATTGGTCTGCACACCATTGATTTATCTCTGCGATCGATTCATCAAGTCCCTGTTCAACTCCATATCGCTCTCCGACCTCTCTATCGGCGTTGCCTTTTATAAAATGCACATCTCCCTCTAAAGCCATAATCCGTTTCATTACTAATGCAGGTTGGGGTCCCCATGCCAAATCACCACCAATTACAATGGTATCCACATTACACCTTTGCATTTCTTTTAGAACAGCGTTTAAAGCTAGGTAATTTCCGTGTATGTCATAAATCGCTGCCACTCGTTTCACCACTATAACACCTCCTCTTAAATTTTTAATTTCTTCTTTCATAAACCTGCCCCGTTAGTGGTAGTCAATATTTTTAATGTCGACCTTGAAAATAAGTATCTAACTAATAATCGCAATAATTTTAGTTTAGAGTTTTACTTCAAGTTTGTTAGATATTGCCAATCTTATTCCTATCCATTCTGTATTAATTAAAACGCTGCTGTTATAGGTATTTTCACAAAAGGTGGCATATCGACTAAATCCCCTCTAACCATGAGAACATCACTACTATGATAATTTATACGAGTAAATTCCTCGTTAAATTGATCTGGATGAAAGTACAGATTGATCGTGTTGAATGGTTCTGGGATTACTGAGCAAAGTTCATGTAGGAAGTTGTTTAGCCTTTCACTACCTCCCATTACTGAGGTAAGGGTTAATTTTTTTGCAGCTTCACTTAATAGTTTGATTTAGTTTATGTTCTTCTATTAGATCAATGTTTCTACGGCTAATGGTATAATCCTGTAAATAAGAACCGATATTAGCATACATTTCAACATTTTGTAGCTCCGTTATTGGTAACCATATAACATTTATTTGATTCGAATCTGGTTTTTCTGGGAATTTTGGAATAGAGTGGTTTTTTATTTTGCATTCAAACATCATAACTAATGTATGGACCTTTCCAAACTTTTCAAGATTAAGATGTGGTGTATATTCATAAACAAAGGCTAAAGGCCCTACTTCTACATCTATACATGCTTCTTCTTTGGCTTCTCTTATAACTGCATTAGTAATAGATTCATTAGGTTCTGTTCCACCGGCAGGTAAATCATAGATGGTTCCTCTTTTCGAGTCATTATAAACTGTCAATAATATTTTATTATTTTCAATGATAATTGCGCCTGCTCGTACTCTGATATGAAATTGCAATGAATATCACCTCATATAATTACTATCAATTGTTAAAATTAAATCGAAGAAAATGTACTGGAGAACTCTTGCACCCTTTAGCTCAATAAAGGTTGTCAAAGTCACATTTTCCATTCAGTTCTCCCTCGCAGAATTAGCCCTAAGTCGTCATTCTCCCACCCTCTTCTTTAATTTTTATTCTATTAATTTATCGTTTTCGGAAATGGCAAACTACGAGACATTGGATTCAGTGAAATGGAGAAATGGAGAACTGGCGAAAGTGAAGTTGTAAATTTTTTATTAAAACAAATATCTATTAGAAAAAAATGGTATATTGAATATAACCGTTTATGGAAAAAAGGAGTGTTTTAAATGCTTAAAAAAGCCACTAAAATAATGGGAATAATTATCGCCATGGTTTTTATAATTACAAGCATAGTAGTAACACTTAAAGTAGATTTTTCAAACCCAGTAAATTTAAAAAGTTTTGTACATAATAAGTTGAATAAAACAGATGTACCAGGTGTCTCAATTGCTATTATAAAAAATAATGAAGTTGAAAAATATATAAGTTATGGTTATGCAAATATCAATGAAGGAAAAAAGGTTAATCAAGACACAGTATTTCAAATTGCATCATTATCAAAAGTTGTCACTGCTACCGCCATCATGCAACTATATGAGAAGAAAAAAATCAATTTAGATGATGAAATTAATAAGTATCTTCCATTTTCAGTTGTAAATCCTAATTTCCCAAATGAGTCGATTACAGTTAGAATGTTATTGGATCACACGTCAGGTATTGAAGACAATTGGGATATATTAGACAGTCTTTATACGATTGATAGTGGCGGAGGTGACTCAGAAATTTCGATTGGTGAATTTTCCAAAGAATACTTAAACGAAGGCGGAAAATGGTATTCAGAGGAAAAAAACTATACCGTGAATAAACCTGGAACAACTTTTGTTTATAGTAATGTCGGTTACGGGCTATTGGGTTATATTGTTGAACAAATTAGTCAACTGCCATTCGATCAATATTCTCAACAATACATATTTAATCCATTAGGAATGACACAAACGCATTGGCTTCATAAAGATGTAACAACAGAAAATTTCGCAGTGCCGTATGAGGGGAGTACAGCTTTGCCAAAATACTCTTTTCCAACATATCCTGATGGTTCCTTAAAGACAAATGTGGTTGATTTTAGTAAATTTCTTATGAGCATGTCTTTTCCAAACAAAGATAACACTTCCATACTAAAACCGGAAACTATAAAAGAAATGTTGAGTCCGTATTCGAACGATGGAAAGCAAGCTTTAGGCTGGAGTTATTCATCATTAGACGAAATTTTAATGAAAAAATTAAATACTGGAAACATTGTCGGACATACTGGTTCCGATTCCAGGGGTGTTTACTATAGCACTTTACAATCCAGAAAAAAAGAATGGCCTGGTAATATTTATGAACCAGGAAATAGGGATTAATATACAAACGATAAATATTTATTTAATGATAAAAAGACTTGTGAAAGAAGCTTCTTTATAATGTCTACTTTTATATTGATCATTTCAATCAGTGAACATTTGTTCTTTTATTCTCTCCTAGGATAGGCGTTGTGACTACCTTAGATAATAAATCGCCATGCTCAGCTGGATAACCTTCTTTGTACATAGCTCCTGCTAACGTGGTAATTCCTGCAACAAAGAGTTCGTGCCTCTCCATGAATGACCAACTAAAATTATTTATTAATCAATACTAAGTTCTTTTAACGCTTTATTAATAAGACATGCTTGCAAAATCCGGGTTACTTTAACATTTTTGGATCTTTCACTATATCCGTATCCCGGTCTGTCAAAAGCTAATTGAACTACATCATGAAAATCTCTACTTGAAAGCATCTATTTCCTTATTATCATTAATCAGATTTCCCCCAAAACATCTCTTTTTAGTTTATTCTTCTTTCACTATTGGAAATTTTAAATTTAACGTAACACTCTATTAATGTCATTTTGAAAGTTGTTCAACTAAGCAGTCGTTATTTTAATATATGATACTTCAACACTAACATTATATCTAAAGATTTTTTATTCATGGATAAACGTAAATGATATAAGGTTCCTTATAATAAAGTTAACTACGAGCAATTTTGATAAACTAATACGTAGCATATGGTAATTAAGGTTGTATTCTTCATCATCGAATCTAATTTTATCTGTTTCACCCATTGGAATAAGAACAGATTCTATATATCTCATTCCTTTTTTGTTTTTCAGCTCGCTTTAACAGATTATATCTATTATCCATTTTTCTCCTCTCTTTCCTTATTTCTCTTATCGTTCCACAGACATGCTTTTTTTCTTGAAGGTCACAACTGTATTATCACCAAATATTTCAGTATGGATAGTTATAAAGAAGAATTTCTCATTAAAACCAAATGAAATTTATGCGAGATTCTATGGGTACTATCTCCGTATATGTCAGTCAGGTGGGAACGGATTTTTTCTTTAATTTCATTTCGTTCTTCCTTACTCAAATGCAATAGCCAAGACAAAGTTCCGACTCTGTCACACCACTCTGCAGTTGTAAACGATACTTTATAATCAAAGTTATAGGTATCTTTCATATTTAAACCATATTCTTCCCATTCTTTGAACCACTCGACTGGAAAACTGTTTATTGATTGCTTTGAATCCGCTTTTGTGCCAGCGGGCTTGAGTCGTTCTGCCGGTATTAACTTTTTTAAGATTACCATTGTATCTTTAACCACATGATCAAAATTGGTAAAACCAGAATCCATTATGATTAAGTAGCCACCAGGTTTTAAGATTCTCCTTATTTCTTTTAAAGAAGCTTCGCGGTCAAACCAATGCCAAGCTCTTAAAACTGTTACAAAATCATATGAGAGATTTGGCAAGCCTGTATCTTCGGAGTACTTGTTTAAGTATTTGATTTTTGCACCAAGTTTTATATCGATTGATTTGGCTTCTTCTATTAGTTTCATGGAGGGTTCAACACCGACTACCTCCGCTCCTTGATCAAACAACATCCTTGTAAGAACTCCAGAGCCTGATCCCAAGTCCACAATGAATTTCTTCTGAAAGTCAATTCCTCTCATCGTTAAACTCGTCGTCAATTCTTCCGGTAAATCATTTCTATATTGAGCGTACTCTTTCGACACTTTTCCGAAGTCTGCTTTCATTGTCTACTACACCTTCCTTTATTATAGTTTATTGTGGTTCCTATAGTGTTGGTTATCAGTAGCTGCTAGAATTTTAGTTAAGCTTATAAGATAACAAATCTTCCTATGTCATTTATTCTATTGTTTTATGTCTTTTTGAATAACCTTGCCCCTATAGTGCAACAAGCAGTTAGTCATATTAAACTAATGGCTCTGCGAATTTAAAACAAATCACGTATTATTTGTGTCTGTTATTTTGAAAGTTAGTATCCTTTAAATGGTTCCAATCTCTGTTTAACAAAGAAAAAGAATAATGGTCATAATATTTGCCCCTAAATAAATGCTTATCTCTATAAACTCCTTCATTAACAAATCCAAGTTTTTCTAATAACTTCATAGAGTTGACATTATCTAAAGCAACATAAGCGTTAATTCTATTCAATTTCATATGATTAAATCCACTTTCAATTGCACTAATTAATGCTTCTTTCATATATCCTTGTCCCCAATATTCGTGCCATAAATCATAGCCTATTTCAGCGATATTGTTCATTCTGTCCCAATTATCATATCCACAGGTCCCAATTGGTTCGTGGTTAGCATCCTTTTTAACTAATACCCAACGATTGTATCCCTTTTCTTCTGGGTCTTTATTCCATTCAACAAACTCTATTGCATCATTTTTACTTGTGAAAATTTCCTCATCATATAAATATTTACATACTGTTTCATCACTAAAAAGCTTATAAATAAAATCAACATCTTCATTATTTACATTTCGCAATAGCAGCCTATCTGATTCTATGTTAGAAAAATTTTTATGTTCAATCATTTTGACTACTCCTTATCATTAATTAATTTATCTCGCCCCAAAAGTTGCATAAAAGGTAGTTTACCTTCTTGAAGTAATATATAGGTTTATTGAATAGTAAAAACTAATTACAAGGTGCATATTCATTACAGCAACCTCTTATCACAATGATGGAATTAGCGATGTGCTTATATCAGCAAACTTTGGTTTACTCTGTGACAGTAAGTAAATATTGATATGAAAAGTGTTCTTGTTAAACAAGGACGCTTTGTTTAGTTCTCTTGCCTAACTTCAGTATGTAATAGCAAAATGTTGCCTACTCCTCCCGTTATTTAAATATCTTATTGTTCAACTAACCTGCTTAGATATTTAAATAACAGGGGACATCATCTTATCCACATAAATCACCCTTTCGTATTAGCTTAAATCTCTCCCTTACCCATTTAGATGGTTCCAATAAGCCACTGAATCGTTAACAGTGATTCTAATTAACATAAAGTAAAAATATAACAAATAAAACAACTAAAATTGTATCAATGATTGCAAGATAGTAGCTGAGGTTGGACTTTCTCAACCTTGCTATACTTACGTTAAACACAGCGTCATATAGACCGATGATAAATAACACGACTGCAATAATAGTGATAATAATATTGTCTATCATCAGTACCGCTATTAGATAGAACAACCATCTTCTGAAAAAATTAAATACAACGGCAAATAGCAGAACAGAGATACTATCGGTTTTCCAAAACATCTCTTTCTCCTCTTCTTCCGTAATCGCTCCTAAACCTTTTTTTATCTCTTTATGTTCTTTAAGATAACCGTAATTGATCCACAGAATAATACAGCAATATAACAGGATAAACAGAATTTCATTACTCTTTACAACCTCTATTAAGCTGATTAGATCCACTTCCTTTCAAATTATAATTTCTATACGTTTCTATTTAATTGGAAGTTTCACTTTTCAAAGATTTAATTATTTTCGGTAATATTCACTTTCGACACTACCAGTCTGTGTTTTCTTCATTATTTTCATCAAAAAACATATATCTGTTATTAGCTTTGTAAACATTCATTAAGCTGTTCAACTAAATTCCCCGTTAGTAAAATAACTTCTTTGCAAAATACTAACATAATATTATGAACCTTTATCCAAAAAATAAAGGAATCATTAATTTGATGATCCCTTTATTTTAGATAATCTGATGATTCTTATTAAGTTCTAACCTACAGCTATAAAAGGTGTACAATGTTTTTTGTTAAAGTAATGCACCCTTTCACACAATATCTATATCAAACACACCCTCCGTAATCTTACTGTTTGAAAAAAAATTGGGCAGAGGTTTTACCAAAAATGCAAAAATTTATTGATACAAACAATTTGTATGTTAACTTATGAGTTAATCAGCCCACTAAAATCATTAAGATATAAAAACAAAAATAGAGACATAATTCCGGGGTGAAATTAATGCCTCTATTAATCAGTTCTTTGAAGTTTTCTCGTTGTTAATCAAACTCGCTATAATATAAAAAATACCTTTTTAAATCAAATATTAACTACCCATTTTACGTCGGGTCATACTTGGTTTCTTTGCGAGCTGGCTTTGCATATGCTTTGCTGATCCATTGCCATGTATGGTGTTTGTATTGTTTGCTTGTGCTTGTTTTTTCCGTTCCAACTGCTGTTGTACAATTTCTCTGGTACTAAGCTTCTTTTTCTCGGACATCGTATTTGTCTCCTCTTCATTCGTATGTCTCTAATTATAATATTTTTTGCTACCTATAGCTATCTTTATTTGCTCATAGTCTTTGGTACATATATTCAAATTTACTGTAATGATAACAGTCTCTCTTTATCTTTCTATAAAACTTTTCTATTGTGTACTAACATTTATCCTAAATCAATTTAAATTTTGTACCAGAAGTGCATTAAAGAAATTTCTCAAGTTTTCTATTTAGTTAAATGTTGTCAATTCCTCTGAAACAGAATTTAAAAAGTCTGTTTCAAATTTAATATAGTAAGCCTCGTCAATCATTGTACTTACCATTCCATCAATTAATGATACCAAATGTATTGAAGGAAGCTCCATTTTAGCCTCAAACAATTGTTCAATTGGAATATTGCCTTCTATTTTAGTACTAAATTCTTTTAATTGTGTTTGTGATATTACGTTTATTGTTTGATTTATAACTGCATGAATGAGGTTTAATTGGTCTTTATCATCCATACTTTTTCCCACAGTCGCATCCATCATTAATGCTACAACCTCTTCTCCATTCAAACGATGCGTCCCCTTTTTAAATTCAAATGCCACTTGAGATATAGCTCTTACTCGAATATCTTCTTCTAATTCGTAATCTATACCATTAACTGAATCAATCAACGCTGATAACGTATCTAAATCCAAAACTGCATAATAATCAATTGTTACATCAAATAGGTTAGTAACTGTTGTTTTTACACTTTCAGTACCTTCCGCTCCGTAAGCATAAGCATGTGTCAATTTATCATACGAAGTAGTTTCATCATTACCTAATATCGGAACATAAGTATCACGAGGGATAGAGATAAATTTCATCATCTTTTTATCTTTACTATAAGTAAGTAAAAGGTTAATAGGTATTCTATTATTCTCATCTTTCACCGTAAAGAGAGTGGTAACATACTCGTCTTCATGAGTTATTACCCCACTTACATTACTTCCATTGTTTTCGTTATTAGAGTTTTCGTAAAGAATCGATGGAATAAACAAAAATATACAGAAGCTGACCACTAATAAAGAAGCTGTAAGGATGGAGAATTCTTTTACAATAGAAACAAGAGATTTCTTTTGTGTAGTATTTTTCTCCATTATATTAATTTGTTCAAAGACTTTGTTTCGGTCTTCTTTCGTAAATCTTAATTCTTGATCAAATAGATTATTAATATTATCTTTTATTCGTTTATCTACCATAAAATTCTGCCTCCTTTAACATCGACTCTAATCTATGTTTTGCTCTTCTTAATCTAGTCTTCACTGTATTAATTGGGATATCTAAAACGATTGCAATTTCCTCTGTTTTTAATGAATCATAGTAGTATAGAAAAACCACTTCCCGATAGACTTTTGGAAGAGAGTAGATACTATCTTTTATTTCTTCATTATTGTATTTATCGATAACTGTTCTTTCTGTTGACGGTAATATTGACTTTGTTGTTTCATTTATAAGTTCTTTTACCTGTACCATCCTGTAATTCCAACTTTTTAAATAATCTTTACATTCATTAATTGTTATACGATAGAGCCATGTTTTTATTTTTGCGTCAAATCGAAACGAATCAAGTTTTTTATAGCATTTGATAAACGTATTTTGAACCAAATCCCTAGCAATCTCTTTATCTTTCACATAATAAAATGCCAAGCGTACCAACTCATCACCATATTCAATCATCATTTTTTCTAATATGGAATCTTTTTCTTCTCTGTCCAATTCTACTACCCCCCTTTTAACCTATTTCGAATTCTGCTATTAGACGATTGCTAAGTCATAATAGGTTCATTTAAGAAAATATTTATTTTAACAAAGATTTTCTTCTAATCGATGTATAATAGTTAATTGCTTTTTTCGAATAATGGATAAATACATTCACACAATTATAACTGAAATACAAAACCTGTATCTCTGATTACCAAATAATCATGGATACAGGTTTATTGTTTTTAAATTATTTTTTTCACTAACCTGTCCGGTTAATACAAAAAGTGTTTAACCATCATCTTAAACTAACGCCCTCTTTAGTGGAACAAGCATATTATAGTTAACATATAAATTAATTCGATAAGAGTGAATGACGCATTATTTTTAAATTTTGATTGAAGTACAATACCTCGTTTGTTCAATAATATATTATAATTTTAACATTATTTCCCAATAGAATAACCAGTATAATTGAAATAATTATTATTTTAGTCTGCTGATTTAGCCATGGGTAATCTTGGTTGACTTTACCCTCCTTAGCTTACCAGGCATTTTTTAGGAATTCTCTTCATTCTATACTTTTCTCTACTTCAATCTTTCTTGTCCTTTTACTTAAAGAATCGGCATTAGATTACTATCGGTGAAATCTCCATAAATCCAGAGATTATTCATAATTTCTTTCCAAGCAGTCTGATATTCAGCTGGCAAAACTTTTACTCGGGTATCGAAGCCTTTCATTTCTTTTGTCATATGCTGCTGGTTACTTTTCTAAGAAGTTTATTGTCGTCTCCTCCTTTACATATTCTCTGATATTCTTATCCTAACTGGCGTTTAAATGCTTTTCTGGCAATCAAATAAGCGATAATCATGATTCCTACACACCAGGCGAGCGCGGTCCAGATACTATTGCCAATAGTACCGTCATACAAGAGAGCACGAATAGAATTCACGATTGACGTCACAGGCTGGTTCTCAGCAAACACACGAACAATGTTGGGCATGGATTCGGTGGGTACAAAGGCTGAACTGATGAACGGCAGGAAAATCAGCGGATACGAGTATGCTGTCGCCCCTTCTATAGACTTTGCTGTCAATCCGGGAATGACCGCCAACCACGTTAGTGCCAGCGTAAACAGCCCAAGAATCCCAACTACTGCGAACCATTCTAGGATATCAGCATTAGATCGGAACCCCATTAAGAGCGCAACAAGAATAACCACCATAATCGTAATCGCATTGGATACTAGCGAGGTTACCACGTGAGCCCACAATATGGACGAGCGTTTGATTGGCATGGTAATAATACGCGACATCAGCCCGCTCTTTACATCTGTAAATAGCCGTAAGGAAGTATATGCAACGCCGGATGCGATAGCAATCAGTAAAATTCCCGGTAATAAATAATTGACGTAATTGTCCGTTCCTGTTTCTATAGCGCCACCAAATACGTAGACAAATAGTAACATCATCATTATCGGTGTAATCGCCACCGTAATTATCGTATCTGGACTGCGCATAATATTACGTAGTAAACGCCCTAGTAATACCCCTGTTTTACTTTTCATTTACTTCTCCTCCTTCTTGCCGATAATCGCTAGGAAAATTTCCTCCAATGTCGGCTGCTTCTCGATATATTCTACTTTTGCTGGGGGGAACATCTTCTTAAGTTCGGTAAGGGTGCCGGTCTTGATTATTTTTCCGCCATGCAGAATAGAAACACGGTCCGCAAGTTGCTCGGCTTCCTCCAAGTACTGGGTCGTAAGCAATATGGTCGTGCCAGCCTCGGAAAGCTCTTTGACAGTATCCCAGACTTCAATCCTTGCTTCAGGATCAAGCCCAGTGGTGGGTTCGTCGAGAAAAATGACTTTAGGAGTTCCAATTAGGCTCATAGCGATGTCAAGCCTACGCTTCATCCCACCAGAATAATTATCAACACGACGGTTAGATGCACTAGTCAGGTTGAATTTTTCAAGTAGATTGTTAGTAACTTGAGCGGGATTAGCGACGCCCCGCAACTTGGCAATCATCATCAGATTTTCTCGGCCGGTTTGCATGCCATCTAAAGCTGCAAACTGTCCTGTTAGACTGATACTTTGGCGAACTTGTTCTGGTTGACGTTGAACATTAAAGTCGCAAATACTAACTTGCCCTCCATCTGGCTTTAAAAGCGTCGAGAGGATATTGACCACTGTAGTCTTCCCTGCTCCGTTTGAGCCCAACAGTGCAAAAATTTCGCCACGCTGGACCTCAAAATCCACCCCTTTCAATACTTTCTTTTCTTTAAAGGATTTTGTTAACCCTTTTACAGAAATCGCTATATTATTCATCCTTTTTCCTCCTTATTGTTAATGCAGTAAGTTGCCATGCTAAATCCATAAAATAACTGCTTTGTCTGATTCCTAAGCGAATTGTTTAGCTTTCTTACAAAGCTCTAGTCATGATTCGGTCAACTTGTCTTGTACTTCTAAATTGTCCTTTGCCACCTACTCTGTCTGACTGATATTCAGTATTACTTACTACCGGGTTAAAATTTAACTGAATAGTGCTGATGGCAATTCTCATTGCTGCCCGCTATTCAGTCGGAATAATCTATTGTAATGGCATTTCTTCATAATACTTAACGAATAATTTTTGGCGTTTGCCACTAGTTCGGCTAAAGCAGCCATATGTTCCCATGTGATATTTCAAAGTTGTCTGCCTTGTGCTGCTCCGGCTTTTATTACTCGATTTCTTCATGCAATCGAGTAATTTGTTTAACTAGGTAGGGATATGTTAATACTGTATGATCATTCAGAGCAGAATAGAAAGATGACTGTGTGTTGCCTAGGCGAAAATCCTCTATAATTTCGGCATTAGTCACGTCCAATTGTATTATTCAACTTCTCACGATATTTGTCCTTCCAAGTCTTCGCTTCCTTCACTAGTTCTTCACAGAAAGAGGCTACATCCTCACCCGTGAGGTCAGTGACTTTCTTACCTGCCGCTGCACCTTCCTCGAAAAGGTCGAGAATACCATCAAATATACGGCTTATATCCTTCCAATCGGTTAGGCCACCAACAGTCCACATATAGTTTTGTATTGCTTTATAAGCGTTATGGTACTCACGTGGAAGTGCTTTTGCACGCCTCTCTATCGCTTTCCACTCACGCTTGTCATCCAGACTTCCAATGATTTTTTCTATAAAATTCATTTTACCTTCCCCTTTTGATTTCTTTTGTTTTGAGTTCATTTATTTTGCTTGAGATGAAATCCCACTTTCCCCAAAAAATTTCAAGTTGCTTTTTACCCGCTTCGTTAAGTGTGTAAAATTTTCTTGGTGGTCCCACATTGGATCGTTTTTTCTCGATGTTCACTAGATTGTTTTTCTCAAGCCGCATGGTAATCGTATAAACTGTTCCTTCGACCACATCCGTAAAACCAAGTTCTCGTAGCTGCTGTGTAATTTCATAGCCATAGGTTTCACCACGACTGATGATTTCAAGCACACAACCCTCAAGTACTCCTTTAAGCATTTCTGTGATATTTTCCAAATTAATCACCCATCTGCATTTCATAATTTTATCAGTAATCTGTATCACTGGTATTTAGTAATACTCATTACCACTATATAGTAACGCATAGTAGAGTGGGGTGTCAAGTATGAATTTCCTTGTCATAACCATGTTATGACGGGATCCCATAGGCGCTTCCGTCACATTAGAAAGCTCATCATTCAATCTAAATATAGAACCTGTGGTTGAAGAAAGAAAATGAATCTTCACTACTCATATATTTCTTAACAGAAGTTCATAAGTTTTTTTCATGAACTTTGTATTTTCAAAACTCATGTTGTAACCGAGTTACATCTCTCTTCAGTTTTAAATCTCTTTTTTTACAAAATAACCTAATAATAAATAAAAAATGCTCATCAAAAGAATCGAAAATTCATACATAGTTCCTAACGATCCGATAGAAATAAAATACATAACAAGAAGAGCAACTCCCACTATCAAGCATAATCTAATATACACCCGTCTCCATCTTGTACCCCTCAATCCAAAACAACCTGTAAATGTAATTAATCCAATAACACATATACTTAATATAATTCCTAAAGCAGCTATGTCGTTAGCTGTTGTATCAGTAGTAGAAATGAGTACATTACCTAAAGATCTTCCTAGAAAATATAAAAAGCCATAACCAAATGAAGCGATTACCATTATTATCCCTAGAACAATCCCAAGAGTCTTGGAAAGTTTATATTCATTCATTTTTTAACCTTCTTCTTGATATTTTAATCGTAATCCGTACATCCGTTAGGAAGAAATTCTGTTCTTCCTAGAGTTCCTACCACTTTTATTGAAGTACAAACACCAGGTTTTGTCATATTCTCCTTTAGTTGTATCATATGGTGCATTTATCACCTTAACATCGTTTTCAAGGTCATGAATATGTGGGCCACCTTAATTTTTATATCTAATAACTAATAGCAGCTTTTATTTAACACCGTGGTTGAAAAATGATACACAATATCAGACTATTTGTTACTTAATAACTCTTCCATTTTATTTTCTAGTTCTTCAATTCTGGTTTCCTGTCTTATAAGAATTGTAATTAACACTGCTAATACGAATGCAATCAATATAACTAAAGTCCAAATATTTTCTACAATAATACCGAGGAAGAAAAATGTAAAAACGCAACAAATAACTATACAAGCAAACAATGTACCAATAAATTCTTTCAATTTAAAATTTCTCCTTCATCATAAAATTCTATTTAAGGAATGTTGTCACTTTAAGAATATAGCTTTAATAATTCTTGTTGAGATAGATTATTAGTATTATCTGTCTCAATAAAATATTCTAATTGCCACTTTTGTGTTTCAATAGCTTGTTTGTTAGTGGGCTTATCCCATGTAGGGTATACTCTTATTGCCATTTTTCCCTTTGTAGTGGCTGTTTTAAGGATTTTTTGTTGTAAAAGAACTTCTTTTGGAAAAACAAACTGTCCAAATCTATTTTTATTAGCAAAGGTATTAATAACTAATAAATCGGTAGCTTTCTCATATGAAAAGGCTTGGTTTTTATGAGAAGCATCTTTTTCCCATAAAGATACAAATTGTCCTACCTTATTAGGTGTAGTCTTTGCTACTCTGAACCTAACTGATTTCGAATTCAGTTGAAATATACCTGCACCATAATCAGAATTTTGGGTTTCCTCTCTGACAGTATTTATAACTAAGTGATTTGGTTCATAGTAATTCTCATTTACATATGTTATGGCCTTATAAAATTCATTCATTATTTTCCCCTTATAGTTATACTACTAGATTTGTTCACCACATACCCCTAAAAGTAAATTAAGTGGAATTGAGTTGTTTATAATTTTACGTTTTTCGTACATAACCTCTTCTCCAAAAAACTTAAATCTTACACCAGTTAGCTTAATAATTTATCAATTCTTCCTTTAACTTCAAGTGGTAAAGAATGATTCATTGCTTCCTTTAACAAATGTGGGTATGTTACACCATGAGTTCTAAAATACTTTTCAATAAGCATAGCTTTTTCTTGTTTGTCTGGAATTAATAAATATAAAGTATACCAATCCTCAAGCGAACATAAAGGAATATCAATCCCATGTAATTTTTTGTGAGCTACAATGGATGCCTGTTGCAGTGATAGTTTATAAATTCCTTCACCATGTTGTATTGCAAATCCACCCATCACATCAATATCGATACCATTAATTTTATATTTAGAGAAATATTTGGTGCGAAAGGGGTTAGCACTTAATGCTTCTTTCGGTTTTCCGATGGATGACATAATTTCATTGAATTTGGTAGCATTTCTTTCATCTACTAATATATCGATATCATTTGGTTTATCGATTATGTTATAAAAGCTAAGGAGTAGTGAGCCACCAACTCCCCAGGTTATATTTTCATCACCTAATCTATCTCCGATAAAAGATAATGTTTCTAGCAAATTAAATCTCCTAACCTTATTGTATTTTCAAGTAACATTTACATCATTATACCAAGACTACAGCAAGGTAAATTTGTAACGTTTATTGAAGAAATCAATATCTCGCAAGATAATTAAAATCAGATATTATACGATACAATAACTTTTTGCTTTCTGCATCCTTTTGTCGGTATGGACGTCCGATTTGCTCATATGTCTCTTTTTCTTCCAAGAGCTGTTTTGGGTGTAAGACTTTCGCAGATATTCCGTGTAACTGGAAATATTGCTGAAACAAGGCATCTTCCCGCCATCCCCATTCGGGTAACCCATTGAGAATAATTCTTCCATCGCTATTGTGTGTTACGTATCCAAATGATACTTCTACGTTATCCTTTCGAAAATCAGACTGCCTATTACGAAATTGCTCTCCAACAGGTACTTTTTCATAACCAGCTTTTTCAAGTGCTTTTTCTAATTGTTCTCTAGTTGTTATCCACGTTACGATATCGATATCACTGTGAGTTCTGGTAATTTTACCAAGAAGGAAATCAATTGCCCAACCCCCACGCAGCCAGAATTCAGAATCCAGCTCCTTGAATATCTCAATAATCTCACTTAATACATGTAATTGTGACTTAGTTTCTAAACCAACATTCTCATCTACTATGATAACCCCTCCAAAAAATTTAGGTGTTACTAAGTTACTTTCTTCTCGATAAAGCAGCCATAAGTTAACAAGGAATTGTTTCTATGCTTCTAGCGGCATAGCACGTGTTAGTTTAATATAATCTCCATTTTTCTACTCTTCGTTGCCATCCCTATTGACCTATAAAATTCAATAGCAGATGTATTTTCCTCGGAAACTCCCAATTCAATACCATCAAGCTTGAGGCTTCTTCCAAAATCAAACACGTATTGAATTAGTTTTTTTCCGATACCTTTCTTTCTATGTATTTCACCAACACATAAACTCTTTATAAACAATATTTTCCTCGCTTTGACAAAAGTATTCTCATCTACTTCTTCTTCCTTTGTCACGACAACGCCGACTATATCATTGCTGATAGTGGCCACAAAAATATGGTGTTTGCCATCAACTAGTTGGCCATCAAAAAACGCTTGTTTCACTGGTGTAGAATTCTCTTTATATAAATCTGGTCTTACAGAAACATGAAATTCATGAACCTGCCTAAATAATGGCAACAATGCTTCGTAATCGCTTTGCTTGGCTTTTCGAATAAGTATATCCATAATTATTTATCCCCCAATAATATCCCAATGATATTCTACAACTCTCGTACCTGTAACAAAAAATTATTATCTAAATACTAACATAATATTCCGAAATATAAATAGATTTCAACTGAAAAAAGGTAACCCAAGTTGGATCACCCTCATTAATTTATTGCTTCCTATTCTAGAAAAGTGTCTTAGAATGAATGGCTTATTTGAGAAAATCCGTCGGGAGTTGAAAGAAGATTTACTGTTTTTTTACGGAGAAAAAGTAAAAAACCCCACCAATCATCCAAAAAGGTTCCCAAAAAAGTAATCCCCAAAGCGTTGCATATAAATCTAAATCAAAATCTAAGATATTTATCGTACTTAAGGTAATGGTGATGAAATTAAGGAGCCCATATAAAAACAGTAAGGTCCCTACAATTTTCACAACATAATACAGCGTTCTATTTATGATAGGCTTCTTCCATTGAACAAGAAGAAGCAATAATAAAAGTAATCCAAGCAATTTCATAAAACCGGTAAGCCAAACAATCTTGATGAATGACGGGGAAGGGTTTAGGGACATTTCATATATAGAACCCCCTAGAGATCTAACACCAAGTAAGCCGCCCATTGCCCAATAAAAGCTCATACCTGAAAAAATGATAGTCCAAACAATGCCGAACGTTATAATCAAGTAATTCCTCTGCATTGGAAAACACTCCTCTGTTATAGTCTTGCACTTTTATACTATTCAGCTATTCATATAACATAATTTATCTGGAAGTCTATCAGAACTTATATATGGTTAGATTAGTCTTCCATTTAGTACTGTGATATTTCCATATTCATATCGATAATTTTAACTCTTTCCATCGTGTTAGACTTTATCTTTCAAGTTTTAATACTGTATTAACTAAAAGTATATATTTATTTCCATAGAGAAAAAAGGCTATTCTCCTACTTGAAGAATAGCCTTAAATAATTTGTTATTAGTTTATTTGTATTATTTTTTTAATATATCATGAGCCTCAATATACTTCAAATTTCACCCTAGTATATTTTTACTCTCCAGTTTCAGCAAAACGCTTAATACGTTCCCCGATTTCATCACGTACTCGTTGGAAAACTTGCCACTTTTCTTCATCTGTGCCTTCTGCTTTCGCAGGATCATCAAATCCCCAGTGTTCTCTTTTTACATGTGGTGGTGTCATTGGGCAACGATCAGCAGCATCACCACATAGGGTAACTGCCATTGTCACATTGTTTAAATAATCGCTATCGATTAGTTCGGATTCTTGCTCCGAAATATCAATTCCTACTTCTTTCATCGCTTTTACCGCATTAGGGTTTAATCCATGTGCCTCAATCCCAGCGCTTCGAACTTCCCATTCATCACCTAGAAGCTCTTTAGCCCACCCTTCTGCCATCTGGCTTCTGCATGAGTTACCAGTACATAAGAAATAAATCGTTTTTTTAGCCATAATCATTCTCCGTTTCTATTTTGTTTTTTCAATATTTATCTCTATTTTTTCTTAGAATTGCTGCTGTTTTTACCTTTCAATCGTACAGATTGATTCAACCCATTCATTAATACCATTACAAGAAATTAAGCGTAAGATATAATCCAAGTAACGTAATGAATAGGATAGGAATGGTTAAAACAATACCCGTCTTAAAGTATGTTCCCCAGGATATCTTTACACCTTTTTGTGATAATACATGAAGCCATAATAAGGTGGCTAATGAACCAATTGGTGTTATCTTCGGCCCTAAATCAGAACCAATAACATTGGCGTAAATAAGTGCTTCACGTATTACTCCAGTCGTATTCGTATCTGAAATGGCAATCGCATCAATCATAACGGTTGGCATGTTATTCATAATGGATGACAGAATGGCCGCTATAAATCCCATGGAAATTGTTGCAACAAATAATCCTTGCTCTGCAGCAAGCTGGATTAAATTTGCTAATAGATCCGTCAACCCAGCGTTACGTAAGCCGAATACAACGACATACATTCCGATAGAGAAAAATACAATACTCCAGGGTGCGCCTTTGATCACTTCCATGGTGTTAACTGCCTTACTTTTTCTAGCTACTAGTAGGAAAAAGATTGCAATAACCCCTGCGACAATCGAAACTGGGAGATGGATGAACTCACTAACAAAATACCCAATTAATAAAACGGATAATACATACCAGGATAGATTAAACATCTTCTTATCTTTAATTGCTTCAGAAGGTGGGTTTAATTGTGAAACATCATAGTTCCTCGGAATACTTTTTCTAAAGTAAATTAAAAGGATCACGATAGTTGCAACAAGCGAGAAGATATTTGGTATAATCATTCTCGTTGCATATTCCACAAATCCAATATTAAAAAAGTCTGCAGAAACTATGTTGACTAAGTTACTGACAACAAGTGGTAAAGAAGTTGTATCAGCGATAAATCCGCTCGCCATTATAAATGGGAAAACCATTTTTTCTTTAAAATTCAAATTTCGAACCATCGCTAGAACAATTGGTGTAAGTATTAATGCTGCACCATCATTTGCAAAAAAAGCTGCAACGAAAGCACCAAGTATACTTACATAAATGAACATCTTTATTCCATTACCTTTTGCGATTCTTGCCATGTGCAAGGAAGCCCATTCAAAGAACCCAATTTCATCTAATACTAACGAAATAAGGATAATTGCTACAAATGCTAAGGTTGCATTCCAAACAATCCCTGTTACCTCAATCACGTCTTGAAAACCAACGACACCTATTAAGAGTGCCAAGATAGCACCACCACAGGCAGACCATCCAATTGATAATCCTTTTGGTTGCCAAATAACGAATACTAATGTGACCAAAAAGATTATTATTGCGAGTATTCCCATTGCTGACAAATAAGTTCCCCCTTAAGTTAACAACAAGTAATTCGTGTTCCTTGTTCTTCTAATTCTCTTAATTTATCATCTTGATTTGGTAGATGTTTTAGGATTTCTTGAACAAATGGATAATGTTCATGCGATTTATTCATGGAGTAGAATATCCATTGACCTCTCCGCTCTTCTTTTATTAATCCTAAGTCTCTTAACTTACGAATATGTTGACTAATGGATGGTTGGCTTGTTTTAAATATTTCCACAAACTCACATACACAACAATCATGCTTATCAAGTAACTTCATCATAGTTAAGCGTGTCTTATCCCCTAATAACTTTAAGATCGCTGACGCTTTATCCATTTCAATAGTTGCTTTTGACATACTCTATTCACCACCTAAAGCATTTATTTATAATTATATAATGATTTGCTTATATGAACAACGTATAAAGTTAGCTTTTTTCAATCTAATGGAGATTATAGCTTCTCCCTTTCTTCTTCCTATCTACTATTTATCAACACGATTTCAATTCAGTTGATCTTTGGATTTAAAAGAGGGTTTACTGTCAAGTAGGTTTAATCCGTGTATGTTGGGTTGATATAGGCTTAAGTTAAAATAGTAAACTGCTAATTATACTGCACATCTTGTTGGTTGGCTGTTCAACAATTTGTTCTAAATGTATGTTAAGAAGATGAGTAAATCTTGTCATGAGCGTATCTTGGATTTAACTCGTTTGAAGACCCGTCCGTTCTTTCCGGTCAGTAGCGCATAGCCATTTTGTAGCAGCTATTATAGTTATAAAATCAAAGAGGATGATAAAAAAGTGCAACACTCTCTATTGGAGTAGATGCACTCTTTTATGCTAAAAATTCTAGTTGAGGTTTGATTAAATAATTTATTTCGTTATAATTTTTATTTCATTTAATGGATAGTAAACAATATTCGTTGTTCCAACTACTTTATCGAACGGTATTGCTCCAATATGTCGGCTATCTGTACTATGCCTTCTATTATCGCCTAACACGAATAGGTGGCCTTCTGGAACGGTTTCACTACCTACTGCGGTATCCTCTAAGGTAAAGGATCCTGTTAGTGTGCCTTGTGTTTTTTCTTTAAAACTATCTAAATAAGGTTCATCATATGCTTCTCCATTTATATATAAAACATCATTCTTATATTCAATTCTATCACCAGGGAGACCAATTACACGTTTAATATAATCTTTACCTTCCGGGGCGTGAAACACAACAATATCAAATCTTTCGGGTTCCCCAATTTTTGTTACAATCATGCGGTCCCTGTCCTGTAGAGTCGGATTCATCGAATATCCGTCCACTACAACCGGTGTAAAGATAAATGTGCGAATAAGGACGACTAATACAAGTGCTCCAATTATCGGTTTGAACCATTCTAATATTTCATTTTTCTTCTTTGCCATTTCTCAGCCTCCGCTCAAGTTATTTAACTATATACTTATTTTACCATTAGTTTATCAATCTTTTATATATTTTTCCTAACTATTGTTTGATTAGCTAACTAGTAAACTCTTGAATTAATCTACCTTCCTCTGTTTGGCAGTTTGCACGATTTTGGGGTAATTTTTAAATACAACAAATTTATACGATGCTTTTTCATAAAAACCCACCTCAGTACAATCTATGCTTGTTCTAAGATGGGTAGGACTTAAAATTTGTCGAGTGAATAATATTAAAAAAGTAGGTTCTAGTTGTTTATCTTGTTGTATTGGTTGAATCAATACGTTTATTTCCATATTAACATAATATTCCAAATAAGGAACCGGTATTTTCAGATAAAAAGCGGATTAATAATCTCCCTGTTATTTGCTATCCTATTAACCTATTAGTTAAAATTGAATCTCTTTCAAAGCGTTTTAGTGCATTTTTTTATAAACAAACATAAAGACTACCATAAAAGGTAGTCTCAACCGATTTATTCCTCTATGTATTTAATCGCAGTCCCTACTGCCCTACTTTTTATAATGCTCTTTTCTTGTTTCTCTTCATTAATTCTGCGTCTATTAGTATCTAAAATTCTATTATGCCCTACTGGTATACTTGTGGTTTGAAAGGTTACTCCAATAACTGCGTCTGCTCCTTGTTTATGTGCTTCCTCTTTTAATTCTTCTATAGTATATGAAATATCAGCTGCTACATCAGTATCATAACTAGAGCTCACTAGTCCAATGATTTGAAATGGTTTATCACAAGATGGTAAAGTCGATACTGGCATATTTTTTATCTTATCTAATTCTTGTTCTCTTAATAATTTTTTTTGCAACTTCTGTTCTTCTTTTAATTGTTTTTTTTCCAACTTCTCTTCTTTGCTCTTAAAAAGACTCATAATTTATAACCCTTTCTATATTAATTTAGTATAACCTTGTATAACTTTCTATTAATTTATTAACTGCTATTTCAATATTAGCATAATAAATTTAATTCATAAATGGATATGTCATTATTATAAGGAAGCGCTTCTAATGCATTGAATATTGCCACAGCAAGTTGTATAGACCCCAGAAAATTTAAAGTAAGAAAACACGTTTTAGTACCTATTTGATTTTCCATGGTTGCTAAAACTACTTTTGCTATGATTTTCGTTTACAATTATTCTATTAGCTTAATATTCAATTTCACGAGAATTAATAGTTAAGTAAATAAAGACCGTCAAATTAATGACGGTCTTTCCTTAACTCAAGTATCCTTTTATACAAACTATTAGTGATACCTAAACCAAACGAACCACTCATTTTCCTTGCTTTTTGATAAAAAGATTTGACCTTCTAGTGCACTAGCACTTTTTCCCTCCCATTTTGGGAAATATAATCTTACTAACCACGATTTGTCCGCCACGGCTTGCCCACAAAAGTTTTTTGCCATTTCATAATATACTGCATCGTTTTCTAGCCCTACAGTTTGGGGAAAAGGGAGAGCCGTTAATACTTCCCACTCAGAATACAACTCCCCATACTCCCCTTTTCCATAAATATCAGAAACAATAATCTGAAGTGCACTAAATAGTTCATCTTTATCATCTATTGATGTTTCCTTTACTTGTTCTATTTCCGGGCATTCTATATCGGCTTGTACATAATTAAGGCTTGGTACAAAGGGAATGACAGAGATTAACATTGCTATAACACCAACTATTTTCATAAACTTCACCTCTATACTAATATCCCAATACCTTTTATGCTTATTCAATCATTCTGCTTTTATAGTCCGACTTTGATTCTTCTTGAATTCTATTTTAAGTAATGTTCCTTGTTTCAATTTACTAATAGTAAATATGGAGTTGTTGGTCTTGAGCAATGCCCCCAATCGTCAATTAACTGGTTTTAACATGAATTAAAAAAGGGCATCCCTTGTTAAACAGGAATACCCATGTTTGTGAAAATCATTTATTTGTTTTTTCTATTATATGCGACGCCTAATGAACTAAATAAGATCACCTCAATAATTAATATGAACCAAAATACTAGTTGAATTTGTCCCAAAGGAGAACCTCCAACTCCACCATTAGCAAATTTATATAGCAAAACATGTTCTCCACACATGATGAGCGCAGAAGGTATGAGGTTCTGCTTAGGCAGATAACATTTTGAGTAGTTACACTAGCCATTGGTCATTACATCAACTAAATGCTTTTTTAATCTTTATTCTATAACTAAGACATTCTGATAAACTTACTAAATTTTTGAATTGCCATTTCTCAAAATCCATCGCTCCACCAGGGAAATAAGCCATTACATTTAAATCGGCTTTACTACATAACGCACTAATTTCATCAGGAGAGTAACATTTTTACGACTGGGTATATTTTATATCAGGATGTTCATCTTCCCACCAAGTATCTGTCATTCTATTAAGGTTCTCATCATATCCGTATATACGTGATATTTTTGAATTCGGAAATGGCCTCATTCTTTGACCATTTACTTTTTTCCAGTAGTCTGGCTGGTAAATATCAATTAATGCTACTCCTTCAGGCTTCAACCAATGATAGATTCTTTTTAGTAATGTTAATTGTTCTTCATCTGTCCCTATTCCAAAACCGTCTATATACAAGATTGTATCAAAAGTGTCCTTTAATTCAATATCATAAAAACTACCACAAAGTGATGTTACATTTGATGGTTGATAATTCTTTGCAAATTCTACCATTTCAGGTACTAATTCAACTGTAGTAATGGTTTTATCAAAAGTTGAAAGACTCCGAGCTAATAAACCATTTCCAGCACCAAGTTCTAAAACAGTCGTAAAAGGTCTACCTACCTGTTCGATAATTTCTTCTACGTGAGGTATATAGGGTGTAGATAAATCTACTATGTCTTTAAACATATCGAATTGTTTTCTATAAAATTTATGAGCTTCTTTTATATTCATTTAATAATCCTCCTGTAAAGTATTTCATATTTTTACAGGAGAATGATGAAAGTTCAATATCCCCAATGATGCGTCTCCTCTCTAACTAACAATATGCTGGCAGATATTCCTTTTTACTTTATCTACCATAATATTCCATTATCTGAATAGAAAACTTAAAATGTTTTAAATTCTTCTCCCTGTTTATGAAAGCTAGATAAACTATCTTATTACGTTCACCTAATATCTTATGAGCCTATACTTTTATAATATAAATGATACACAGCTAATGGTTCGAAACCTAATTTTTTTGCAAGGTTTACTGAATAAGCATTTAATGCGTCACAATCCCATATAGGAATAATTCCCTTTTCCAAGCAGAATTGGTAGCATAGTAACCAATACCATATGTAAGATATTGCTCTATACTAACCCAGTGTGCATGATAATACGCTTCATTAAAGTTATTGCTTATCGTAATAGCATCTCTATTAATTGGATGAAATTTAAAATCACCGGTTTTATTTATAGTGTTCACTTTTTCGGCAAATGATTTAGTGTTTAGTTTTAAAATTTTCCTTTCCATCTTTTTAGTGTCAGGTGTCATAATACTTTCTATTACATCATCACAGCATTTATTTGGGGAAAATATAGTAAAACGTTTACCCTTTTTCTCATCATAATAGGCACGAAATGTATCTATAAAACTATTAGAAGGTTCTCCTGCTAAACAATATGTACCACTATCTGTTTCCATCAGCACAGCACTAGGTTATGAATAGTATTTGAAAGGATACTTCCTTTTATATATTTTTCAACGATTGACCAAGCATTGGTAGGAGTAGTGTATGGTGTTCTAAGAAGAAGCGGGATCACTTGACTATAGTTCGTTTCTTCAATTCGAATCATCTATTAATATCCTTCCTCGTTTCTTATCAAATCTGAATCTATGCATATTTCCTCATTACCACAGCTCGTTTTAATATAAAAGTAACATAATATATTATTAGATTTTACCAAATGAAAAAGGTAATCTTCCCTGATTACTTTTTGACTACAGCCCATATTTTCCATTGTTGTATTATAAAAGAAATAAGCAGTATCTAATTTAACAATCTTTTTAAAATTGGGTTTAACTCGAGAACAAGTGGGATCGAAAATTGAAATTGCCCCTCGTTATTTAACCAATATTGAATAATTATTTTCTGATTACATTTATTCATTATCCTCATTTATTAACATTTCATTTTGTCCATCTCGATCAATTCGATACAGTTCATTGTCTATCTTACTTTTGTAATAAATAAAATCATCATCACCAGTAATACTCCATGCCGGTTTATTGGTGATTTTTCGAATGTTAGAATCACTTAAATTCATAGCATAAATACTATAGTTATCCTGACGGTTGATATAAAGTAATTCGCTGTCTGTAAGGAAAAATTGTGTTGTTATAATGTCAGGAATCGTCATTTCTTTTTCTGTTTGAATATCATACTTGATGACTTGGTAAGCTTCATTCGGGTAATAAATATATCTGCCGTTATAAGCGATATTGTTAAATACAGAAGTTTGAATAATCGTATCTTCTTTTCCAGTTAGTCGATTAATTCGTCTTATTTGATTATCATCAACCACAAAATAAATATATCTCTTATCCACAAAAAAAGAAGTGATACCAAGGAAATCAATGTCATCTGTCGTATGTAGACCTAAAAAAGTATCCTTAGTCATATTTGCATTCTTTTCATAGATTATTTTTTCATCAAAAGTTGTTGTATCCACTTCAATGAGCGAGAGCCGATTGGTTTCCTTATAAAAACCTGACTTATCATAATCCATTTTCATATAATAGACTAATGAGCCATTACCATATATATAATTTTCTATACTCGTTAAGGATGAGAAAGGGCTTCTCATAAGATTCTTTATTTCTCCTGTTTCTTTATCTTCAAATACAGGTCGAATATTCTCTACATCCGATTCATCTATATAAAAACGGTAGGAATCATTTTCAAAAGTTTGTCTAGAAATAGAGTTAAAAATATCGTGTTCATTATCTACCTCATTAGAAAAGTCGCAACCTACAAGGGTAACGGCAATCATGCAAAGAAGCAGCGTTATGCTAAGTGATTTTAGCTTATGACGTCTTTTCCTTGCATACCATGCATTCGTATGATAAAAGAGTATTACTATCCATGCGCCAATTCCTATACACAAACTAATAATTAGTAAGATAACCAACGTCATCACCGGAACCCCTTCATATATCAAGTCTATCTGATCAGTAAAAGGATTACGCTCATATTCACTTCCTCTGAAATATCCTGTAGAAAGCATAAACCCAAGCGGGCCTGGTAAAAAGTACTTCGAAGAGTCCAAAGTAAATAGATAGTACGGAAGCAATAATATAATGGTTGAAGAAAATAACGTTAAAGCATATTTCTTTGTCCATACAGAAAATAACATAATTAACATCGCAAAAATCAAATTGCCAAATATTTTTAAAATGGTAGACCATAAAAATGTAGAAGATAATGAAATTTCTTTTAGGGATGCTCCAAAATAAGGCAAACTTTGAAGAGGGTAGTTCCCATGATCTAAACCATATTTCATATCATAAAATCCATATCTCAACATTATGGATAAAATAGAAATGATAATAACAACGAGGAACACTAGTAACATTTTAGAAATAGCATGCTCTCTTGTTCCTTTACGTAATGTCAAATGAAGAGAACGCATGTCACTTGAATATTCCGCACAAAATACAGGAGTTACTAGCAATAATAACAATAACAGCAAACCAAAGTCTAACTGTTCTGTAGATAGCAAACCATCCCAACCATTTGTAGCCAAATAGTATCTGTTATCGGGGTTTTCACGGACATACTTATATTGATCAAAAATAACTTGAAAACCTCGTTCATTCTCTATTATCTTTTCTAAGCTAGGAATTAAATCCTGTAGTTCATTCTCTGAAATATGGCCATCATAATAATCATCATAGATTTTTGTCAGTTCTACCTGTGCTTCAGAAATCTTATTAGCTTCATTTCTAAATAGTTGTTCGGTTTCATTTGTATGTGAACCATTTACTAAATCTAAATAATATTGATAAGCAGAATTATTCATTTCTAATTCTGGATTTTTCGGAGAATCAAAACAGAAAAGAAAGGTGAAACTAAAAATAAAATATAAACTAACCCATAGCCATCCTTTTTGATAAAAAAACATTTTTTTCATCTCATACCACCATATCGACACGTTTCTTCACCCCGATTCGATATATAGTATTTTTTCTTTGAAATATGAGGATCGCTAATAGAAAAATTCCGCCCCATATTACCCCCAAAAAGATAGCTGCCGTATAACTAAGGATAGGAAATCCAAATAAATTCACAAACTCCGTACCACCAAATAAATCGCGATGAACAACTAAAGAAAACGGATTAATAACTTTAAATATTATTTGTTCAGAACCCATGTATGCTTCTTGAAAATAAATAAATCCGAACATAAAAAACAGATTGGTAATAAATGGAAGTAAAGCGTTTTTAAAGAATAATGAAATGAATAAAACTAGATAAGAAACGATTAAAAATCCTATTGTCTTTACTACTAATGATAATAGTGCATATTCTCCTAAGTTAATATCAAGGGGTGTATTGGCAAAATTTTCAATGGCATAAATCGGTGAAAATAATGCTTCTAAAGAGCCAAAAAAACTAGCAAATGCAATAAAATCAATTATTCCAAACCAAAAGGATACAGCAATAACAAAGACAGAGGCAGAAAATAACTTGGCAAAAATAGTTTTTTTCCCACCTGCTTTAGTCGTCAATAGAAGTACATTCATTTCTGTTTCCTTTTCCGTTACAAATACACTCATTAAAGCATATAAACATATTAATATGACAAGAAAGGCGGAAAAATCATAATGAATATAGTATTGAAACATTTCAGTATAAAAAAACGAGTCAATACTTCTTCCTTGAAATCGATTCAATATTATCTTGTTTTTTTTATATTCGTAATCATTTCCTAACGATTCAAAAAAAGTTACGTTTTCCTTAGCGTTTTTTACAACGTCATTCGCATATTGTTTGTACATATAAGAGTATTCCATCGGGTCAACAAAATTCCACTTAAAAAATAAATGATCATAGTACAAATTCCCTGTAAATGTATTAGGGTTATTAGTTTCTGTGCTAGCGGTTTTATCTGCTGTTTGTTGCTCTAATGGTTTGTAGATAGACATTAATGTTTCAATCTTTTTATCTGTCATAACCCCTTTAAACTGTTCATAGATTTCATTCCAATAAAGTTCTTGCCATTCTGGATTAGCTGATGGAGATAATAGAGATTTCTCATGATATTCACTATATATTTTCGCAATATTTAATAGACTGAAGCATATGATTACGATAACTAAGGACTTTTTCATGAAGTGTTTTCGGAATTCAAAAAAAGACAATCTCACCATTTCTCACCCTCACTAGAATAATACAAGAATACATCTTCTAAATTTGGCTTTACATGAACAGCATGGTCAGCGGGTTTCTTGTCTGCAATCACTCTTAAATGTATACCTTGGTCATCTCGCATCATACTACTAATTTTAAGATGAAGCATTTCCTCTAAAGAATCATCTGTTACTGTAATAGACCAGACTTTTCCCTTTATTTCATCCGTAAGTTCCCGAGGAGATCCTTGCTTAAGAAGTTCTCCTTTTTTTAGTAAAATAACCTGATTAGCTACATGTTCAATATCTGATACAATATGTGTCGCTAACAAAACAATTCTATTTTTTGAAAACTTCGTAATTAAGTTTCGAAATCGAATTCTTTCTTGAGGGTCAAGTCCAGCAGTAGGTTCATCTAAAATTAAAATATCGGGATCATTTAACATTGCTTGAGCGATACCAACACGTTGTCGCATTCCTCCCGATAATGCACCAACTTTCATATCCTTAGCTTCACTTAAATTGACCATTGACAATAATTCTTTTGCTCTTTTTTCTCCCTGTTCTTTTGGAATATCTTTTAGTACGGACATATATTTTAAAAATTCAAGGACGGTAAATTCTTTGTAAAATTGAGGGTATTGCGGCAAATAACCGATATGAGATAAAAAATCAATGCCAATGTTTTTAACATCACTACCATTAATTAATACCCTTCCTTGATCACTCTTTAAAATACCAACAAATATATTAATTAAAGTAGTTTTACCAGCTCCATTTTCACCCAATAGACCATAAATACCATATTCTAAATTGGAAGAGAAATCTTTTAGTGCCCATTTCCCCTTGTATTTTTTAGATATACCTTCAAATGATACTTTCACTAGCGGATACTCCTTTTATGAAAAGTAATTTATTTAAAAACGATTAACCATTATTTTTGTTTCTATATCTTCTTGTTTAGATCCTAATAAAAGAATAATCGTTCTTGTATCATCTACTACCTTTAGAATAGGCTGTTGATTAAGAAGTGCTTCTTCATCAACAGAATTTTGTAGTTCTTCTATTAGTTCTCCAGTCTTTGTATCATAGATACGGATGATAAAATCTTGATTTGATGAACGAAATGTCGCAAAGTATGCTCCTTCATCAGAGCCTGCAATTATACCACTTTCATCTTTATCTGTTAGTGTATGGATGGTTATTTTTTCTGTCTTCTGTTCCATTACCATCAATCTACCAGTAGCATTCGTGACATCTTCTGCAAATAACATCCAATCATTGTAAGCTATCAATTCTTTACAAGTATAATTATCAAATGTTTGATTAGACAGATTAGAGCCATCTATATTAACGATTCCACAAGTATCATAAGAGGGTTGATCAAGTTGAGATGGCAGTGTCTGTGCTTTGAAAGCTATCTGTGTTCCATCGTTAATAAAACCAATCTGTTCTAATGCTGCTATATTGGAATGATTATCAAAATTTTCAGACTCCAAATCAAGGATTTTTGTCTTTTTTTCTAATTCGAAATCATATAGATATAAACCAGAGTCGGTTGCATAGGCCATATTCGTTCCATCATGATTAAAGGAAATTTGTTTTAATGACATTAAAAAATCGTCTTCCTCTAGCAATTGATTTAAGTCAAAATCAGACACTTGTTTTAGATCCTCATTATAGAAAACACCTTGATAATCAGGCTCCCATTCTGTCATACTAACACTATCATCTTCCATTTCTTGAATAACCACGTAGCCATCATCAATGATCCAAACCCGCTCATTCTCCTTTGATTCTTGTGAAACTTCTGTTAGTATGTTTTCTGTGTCTAAATCATATAAATATAGCCTTTCTGCGGATACTAAAACTTTTCCTTTTCCAGCATAATGCACATGACGTATATCTCCTTGTATTTGCTCCAAACTCGAAATAATCGCCGTAGATTTAGAAGGAGAGGAAGAATCCGTATTTCCTTCTGTATCTACAGAAGTATCTATGGGATTATCTTTTTCTTCTTCTAGTTCCTCTCCTGTTTCTGGGGCTGTACATCCTACTATGAAAAGTATAAGCAGAATAAATATAGAAATAGTAAATCTTGATTTCATGGCAGATACTCCAATCATTTATATAATAATACGGATGGTGTTTTTAAAGGCGTAAGGACATTCTCATAAAAGTCTTCTGGATTCACTGGTGTTGATACAACATAAAAGGTACTAAAATCATCTAATGTATCTATATCAATTTCCACATCAATAACAGACACGTCACCTTTAGTCAATTTTGTTTCAAATGAAGTATTTCCTTCTTGATCAGAAAGAGCTTGATGATTTAAATAAAAAGTGTTTTGATATGCTACACCTGGATGACCAAGAATTTTTAACTTCATATGTAAGTTACCTTGATCAGTTATTTGAAAGTTTGTTTCATTGTCTGGTTTATCTTTTATCTCGACGAAGTTAAATACATTAGTATCTAACATTTCTGAATCAATTGTGGTTACTCCACCACCTAACTTTTCTAGAAAATCATCCGTTACAGGTTCAGTTGATATACTAATCTCGTTTAAAATCTTATTTGTTGGAAGATCATTCATATTTAGAGATTCAGAGTTCTCATGAAATTCTATTGGACGTATTACAGACAAAGCATGATGATAACCACCATAAGAGGTTGTTTCCTTCATATCTGGAATAAATGAAGGATTGTATATGCTGGTAATCGTTACATTAACAGTTTCTGCTTCTTTTCCAGTAATCGGTGTAAATATAAATTGAAACGGTGTATCAACACCCTCTTCTTCTAAATCAAAAATATGCATGTATTGATAAGCTGACTCCGTCGTGTTAAGTTTATATGGTTGTGCAATGCCGTCTACATATACTAAGAAACCAATATTGGTTGCTTTTCCTTCTGCTTCAACAGAGTAATCTATTACTAGTTCATCTCCATCATAGCTTAAAGGTATTACTTCATCATTATCATCTACTTCTACATTGGCATAACTATGTCCTATAGAGCCCATAATGACTGTATCTTCTTCATCTATTTCAAATGGATTGTCATTATTTTCATTAATTGCTACTTGTTCTTTTTCTTCCTCCACATCATCTTTGGAGCACCCCGTGACAATAAGAAGCAATACAATGAATGAAAACCCATATGTGAAAAGTAATCTATTGTTCAAAATATATTTCTCCTTTCATGTTTTTGTTATTGACTTTCCACGATAGTAGCACTACTTACTCTCAACTAACTTAGGATTATCAGATTCGAAAATATTTTCATCATTAGCTATTAATACATACTCCTCAGTCGCATCTTTTAAAATAACCTTTTCCTTTTCTAGAACAGATTTATCCTTTTTGGAAAAAGTCTGATTAACCTTTTTATTTTCCTCATCACCTGTATGTTTTTGTTCTAGCTTATTTTCAGATGCAAAAACAGAATTTTCGAAGGGGAAATCTGGTATACTTATTTTTATCATCATGCTTGTACTGAAAGTTAGTACAAGCACAATTGCAAAAATTGAAAATCCCCGTTTTTTATTTCTGGCATCCATAATGGAGAAAACTCTATGTTTCATCCCTTTCTTTCCACTATAAAAATTTGTAGAGAATTTGCTTTTCACCATTGGTTGTTTTCTAATAACCCCAATGATTGCTTCAACGTATTTTTGTCGACCATTCATGTCTGTACTTTTCACTACTTCTTCATCACAAGAAATCTCGCACTGAATAGCGATTTCTCTTGCTACCAGATAAACGAATGGATTGAACCAATGCAGTGCTGTAGCTAAAAACACTAATGCTTTATACCAAATGTCTCCGCGTTTATAATGGATCAACTCATGCTTTAAAATAAGCGGAAGCTCATCTGGAGGAATGTTGTTTACTGGTAGCAAAATAGTTGGCCGGAAAAAACCAAGCAACATAGGACTAGAAATACCATGGCAGGTTTGCAATTCTATCTGTTTCCTAATTCCCAACTCCGTTTGAACCCCATGCAACATATTCAGTACTTGTTCATCATCCACTTTAATGCTCCAACGTTTTACCATTTTCAAGAAACGTCTGTGCCGAATTATATGAATTGTGATAAAAACAGCCACACCGACAAGCCATAGCACACTAAATAGAACAGCCCATGAAAAAGTTGATAACGTGGTTATCTCATATGGTTTTACGAAATAATTATTTGTTGCAGGCATGAATGTATCAATAGCAATTACTGATTCTAGCCAAGAAAATCTGAATGGAATAATCATCCCTAAAATAATCACCAACCATGCATAATAACGTCCTTTTGCTGTAAAAAATTTGCTTAAAAATGGCGTGACCGCAATGTACACAATCGCGATTATTGACATAGCTATAGACACTTCAAGTAACGAAATCATAAATTGCTGCAAAGTTATTTCCTCCGTTCTTTAGCCCATTTCAATAATTCATCTAATTCTTTCTCGGAAGGCTCTTTTGTGTTGTACAAAGTGTTGACTAAGCTTAAAAATGAGTTTTTATGATACTGTTTCATAAACTTTTCTGTTTCTAATTCGAGATAATCTTCTTTACTTATCAAAGGATAATACGTACGCTCTTTTCCCTTTTTTTCTGTTCGTAAAAACCCTCTTTCGACTAAACGTCTCATAAGGGTAAGCACAGTTGGTGCTTTCCACTTGCGTTTATCCCCTATTTCTTCCATAATCATCGCTGTTGTGATAGGTGATTCCTTCTCCCATACAACCTTCATAATTTCAAATTCTGCGTCTGGAAGCCTCTTCATATTTTCCATACAAATAACTCCTTTTCTACAATTGTCTTTTTTATATTCTACACTTGTAAAATATGATAGTCAATAGCTTTAATGAATATTTTACAATTGTCTAAAATAAGAGTGTATCATTCTAACTAATTAGGTCTTGTCGTTAAGCTGTAAAGCATAGAGGAAATGCTAAAAGCAATTGTAATAATGAGCGTAATCCCAGCCCGAAGCATCATCACATTAAACAATTTCATAATTGCCTGTTTACCCATCCCTTCAAAGCTAGGTCTCATTGACAATAAGATACTAATGGGTAAAAACATGGCATAGATAATAAACTGAATTTGCGAGAAAATCATAACGCCCAATATTGGAACACGAAAATGGATATTCCAATATTAAATAGAAATAAAAAGAAGACCATTCCTAAAAACGTGTGGTGGTCTTCGTAATCGTTAAGTTTTTATTGTCGTGATCTTCAATTTCTGCTTTAACTGCATCTTCACGTTCTTCCTGTTATCCGTATCAGGATTGATCGAAACTAAGTTTTCAACACGTTCTTCACCAATCGTTTCTTTGTCCGAATCATCGAATTGCAACAACATCCATGGTTGCTCTACTTGAATCGAAAAAAAGTTTTACTCGATATGTACATCCAGCATGAAATACGAGCAATGTCCTTGTTTGGATATCCTGAATAGAGGGAATAGGAGGATGAATTGTATCCGTAATAATGGTCAATTCTTCAATTAATTCCTCTTCATCAGTTCGGGATTTCCGATAGGCCCTGCTACAAAGGCTCCATCAAGTTCATACTGTAGCACTGCTTGAATATTTTGTTCTGTAGAGCTTGTTTTTAAGGTTAAATCAACATCTGGATAATCATTATGATAATTTGTAAGCAAGTATGGTAAACGAACTGCAGTAGTTGTTTCCATTGACCCAATTGCTAGTGAACCGCTTGGGATTTGATTAGCTTGCATCACACTTTTTGTTTCCTCAATAAGATCAAATATGTATAAATGTAGTTTGAAGATCTGACTCCAACTGCTGAATCTTCATTGTAATAGTTGACTGCGCAAATTGAAGTTCTCTTGCAGCCAGTGAAATACTTCCCAACCTTTCAACGGTCTCGAATATTTTTAAAGTATGCAAATCCACTATAATCTTTCCCTTAAAATATCATTTAGCTATCAATATAAATGATATCAACTATCACTTTTATATAGTATACCTTGTAGCAAATAAGCTATATAATTTAAATATCAGGTTTATTAAAGGAGCTAGAGTTGTAGGAAAAAGATATTCTGATTTATTAGAAGAGTACACCTTTCTACTATCTGTAGAGGAATTTAGTCTTTGATCATAGCACAGATGCACATAAGTTTCAGATGAGCGCTAAAAGTATTTTAATATAGAGTTACGAGGTGTATAAATTATGTTAAAAAATAAAATGAAAGAGCTTTTAAAAATAGAGTATCCAATTATACAAGCTCCAATGGCTGGTGGAATAACAACTTCAAAATTAGTAGCTGAGGTTTCAAATTCTGGCGGTCTTGGAATGATTGGTGCAGGGTATATGACACCGGTGCAAATACAGGAACAAATACGGGAAATAAGACAATTAACCTCAAAACCTTTTGGCATAAATCTATTTGTTCCTAACTACTTTAATGTAATAGAGAATCAAATTAAATCAGCTAATCGTCCCTTAAATCAAATTCGAGAGCAATTGAATTTAAAGCCAAAAGAAAGCTTTGAAATTCCTAATTCTCATGATGTTTCTGATACGTTTATGGAACAAATTAAGGTTGTTATAGAAGAAAAGATTCCTATTTGTTCTTTTACATTTGGTATTCCTTCTCATGAAGTGATGGCAGAATTAAAAAAATCTCATATTACACTGATGGGAACCGCTACAACCGTTAGAGAAGCGGTAGAAAATGAAAAAGCCGGAATGGATATTGTGGTTGTTCAAGGTAGTGAAGCAGGTGGACATCGGGGGAGCTTTATCGATAGTGATAGAGAGAGCCTAGTTGGATTAATGTCCCTAATCCCACAGGTAGTCGATAATGTTAAGATTCCAGTTGTAGCTGCTGGCGGAATTATGGACGGGAGAGGGTTAATGGCTTCCATCTGCTTAGGGGCTAAAGGGGTACAAATGGGTACGGCCTTCTTGACTTGTGTTGAAAGTGGGGCAAATCAAGTTCATAAAGAGGCAATCCTCAGCGCTAACGAAGATTACACTGTATTAACGCGTTCCTTTTCTGGTAAATGGGCAAGAGGAATAAAAAATAAATTTATTTTAGAAATGCAGGAACATGAAACGATTTTACCAGATTTCCCTGTTCAAAATACACTAACTCAAGATATTAGAAAAACTTCTGCTGCACGAAATGACCCAGATTTCATGTCACTTTGGTCCGGTCAAAATCTAAGATTAGCTAAAAATCAAACCGTTTCCATGTTAATTAAAAACCTGATCGCAGAAGCAAATATATTAATTTCGTTAGAAGAACTGTGATTTCTTGTATACACAAAAATCTATTAGCTAATGCTAGATTTTTGTGTATACCTAATTGGTTATTCATCCCCCTTTAGCTTAATGAGAAAGAAACAACCCAGAAAACATGATCCACTTATTTTTGATTTCTTCTAATAAAGTAATTACTCTTTCATTTTGTTTTATAATAGTATTATTTTGCTTTCTAATTGCCGTAAAATCGTATAAAAACACAAATAATATTACTGTTATAATGATCACACATCAACTTCCCCCTGATTTAAACTCTGCTTCCACGTAAACGCCATCGTTTCTAACCTTTAGTTGACATATTCAAATGCAACCATGTCACCAGTTGCTTCGACTAATACACTTATTTTTCAGCACTTATAGTATTTTGGTTTAAACATTCTATCTCCGAAAAAATTTGTTCCCAACTCCTATTATGTTCCTCCACGTTACAACTATGGATGGAGCTAGAAAACATCATAATTTTCTCTTTTGTAGTATCGCCTATGCTTTCATGAGATTGAGTACTTTGCTGGAAACGCTTTATCGTCTCTTGCAAAGTCAGAAGTTCTGTATGTACTTTTTCCGGGATTCCTTCTAGAATAGGATTGTTTACGTTATCTATACCTCTATCTAAATTGCCGAAATGATAGTTAAGCGTCTCGGTAACCTCTTGTTCTTCCCACTCTATTCCTTTCGCGGATCTTAATCCTAAATAATGAAGAAGGCTTCTTAAATTACTTTCAACCTCTAAAAAATACAGGTACATCGTTGCTGATTCTAATTTGTCCTTCTCATTTGCATATTTTCCTCGCTCTGTAAGAAAAAAGATAAAAAGAATTAAAATGGTAATAATTAAAACCCATATGATTAACGAACGAAATTTTCTAAATGAATAATTGTCTGTCATAATAGACTCCCTTTTTGTATTATCTAAACACATTGGGATCGTTATTACTTGTTAAACTACCCTTCCAATTAGCTTTCAAAAGATCATTCCATATAAAGAAGTAATAACAATTCCAGAAATAGGTTTGGTCTACCCATTTGAATTAACCTCTTGCACCTTTTCAAGTTCTTAATACTCCGTTTCTAAATCAATGGTAACAAAATATTCTGGAATTCTATCGCTAGAGAAAAGCGACACTCGGTAATAGACTTCTGTATTGCTTCTTTTAGCAATAGGGCAAATTACATCGCACCCAATACATTGTCTCGCATAATTTTATAAAAAAGTTCATGTTCTTCAATAAAAGGTGTATGGGATGAATTTTCAAAGGTGTACATTTCCTTGTAAGGGGATTCTATTGATTCATAAAAACGTTTCGCCTGCGCGTGAGTAGTTAGATAATCATGTAATCCTTGGAGTATAAATACTGGGAGGTTAAGTGTTGGAACTAATTTTAATAGATCAATTGTAGACATAGCATATGCTAATGACTGATAGCTATAATAACTACCACTTAGGATATTCATTCGTTCTTTAAAAGTATAATTTGGACAGGAGAAAATATCTTTCAGAGTCTCAATGAAAGAGTAGCCATCACGTTTAAAACCCCCACCATACTTTTCTGTAAACTTTTTTCTTATTACAGCATACGAATGATTCTTATAATAATTCTCATCAAAGTTTACTTTTTCTATTTGTTTAATAGCACGCTTATCATTCCGATCCATTGCTGTTTTTAAGATATAATCATATGTCTCTTTTTCAGAATCTTTTTGTGCCCCTATTTGGCCTACACCAATATATGCGTAGAATAACTCAGGTCGTTTACTTGCGACAATACTCCCAAGATAAGTACCCCAGGAATGGCCAATCAAATAAATCTTGTCTTGGGAATACTTTTTCCGTAAATAATTTACTACTTGAATCGTATCCTCAACCATTTGTTCCACCGTTAGAGGATTTTTGGCTTCTTTCTTTTCGTACGACATTCCTGCACCTCTTTGATCCCAATAACAGACATCGAATAATTGCTCAAATTTGGTACCATTAGCTTTATTGACTGGATAGACCGGAAATCCAGGACCTCCATGTAAAAATAATAATAATGGTTTTGCTTGATTTAAAGATTCGATAATCAATCCTTGTCGCGCCCCATTTATTTCAATATACTCTTTTGTTACTGTCCCTTTTTTATTTATCTGGTTTTTATTAATCAAAGGTTTCTCATAAGACTCTATAAGCATTCTCTAATCCCATTCCCTTCCCTTTGTATTTCTCCTTAAAATGGTCTTGCTGAGTGGTAATGATTTAAAGTTTACTTACTAAGTCTATTATTTTGAATGACCCCTAATACTATTAATATTAATCCAAGGATCAATAATAAACCGACAAAGAAATTATCGAAAATTGCTGGCATATTTGGTTCACCTGGATACGATCCATTTCCATTCAGTTTTACAGGAAAACTATCACTAACGTATAGAAAAAAAGCAATAAATCTTTCCGTTGTAAATAATACAGCACTTAATCCAATCATAACTATTCCTGAAATAAAACTAACTTTACCCATTTGAACTACCCCCTATGTAATATTTACGCTTAGAGAAGCTCCTGTAGGATGAGTCCAATTCCCAACCGGATACTCGCTTTCCTTATGTACACTCACCCAAAGTCCAGCCAGATGTTCCCTTTCCATAAGCACATGCGCCCGAACTCCAATCAGATGCTCCCTTTTCACATGTACATGTACCCTTTTCATAACCGTCTTTAATGCATACAAACATTTTACGACAAGCAATTGTCATGCAAGGACAGGTTTCATCTTCTCTTTATAGCTACTATATCTATTAATAATAGGATCTATATGAATAGTAAAATATCGAATCATAACGTTAAGAATTTCCAATATGTATGCCGCATTTAATAAAATGAAAATTATTTATGTAATAATCTTTAATAATTCCTGCAGAGACTTAATTTCAACAATCCCTTGCTGTGGGTGATAACTTTTATCTATTCGGTTTAACCATATTCCATTCATTCCAGCCATTTGACTGGCTAATGCATCTGTTTCCAATCTGTCTCCTACATAATAGCAGTTTGCAATTGGGCTATTTGTAATTCTACAAGCTTCTTTGAAGATAGTACGATCTGGTTTAGCCGCACCCACTTCACTTGAAGTGATAATAGAGTCAAAGTAATCTTCAATACCTATACATCGCAATTTTTCGACCTGTTGTTGATATTCACCATTACTAATAATGCCTAACCGATAACCTAACTGACTTAATTTGTTCAATACATCTATAGTATCTGGATAGGCCTTCCAATTATCTTTATAGAAAGAGAAATATTGCTCAAATTTCTCATCAGCTTCATCATTGGTAAGATCAATTTCAACCATCTTAAATAGTTCCATCATTCTTGCCCTTTTTTGCTCTTGAAATGACAATTCATTCGTTAAAAATTTATCAAAGTATTTACTAGAAAGTTGCTTCCAAACATCAATTGCCTGTTGATTAGAAAAAGTTGAGAGATAACGGTTAGCTCGGAAAAAGTCTAAAATTCCTTCCCGTTCTGCATAATCATAATCGAGTAAAGTACCGTCTATATCAAAGAAAATCATCTTATCTCCCACCTTTTAAATTCCGTTCAATTTTTAACCCTTCATACACAGCCCAACAATGATGGTCGTGAAAAAGGAGCTCTTGAACATCATGAATATCAACCCACTTTATAAAGTGGTCCTCTTCTATTGGCTCCTGTAGCTTGTCCAATAATGCTGCTAAGTAAAAGTATCCCTCATTTAGTAATGGCTCATTTTTAGTAGATTGAAAATACCTTTTTGCCTCACCTATAAAAGAGCCTATCGATACGCTATATCCAGTTTCTTCTAACATTTCTCTATGTAAGCATTCTTGAAAACTCTCATCCTTTTCAATTCCACCACCGGGTAAAAAATAATGTCCTCTTGAAGTGTAGACAGTTAAAACCTTCTCCTTAGTAGTGTTGAAAATAACAGCATAAACGCCTCTTCTTATTTCATAATTAAGATCAGTCTTTTTTTCTCCAAAAACCCTAATCAGTTTCCCCTCCACTGATTCCTTATTGCCCTGTTGGTATGAAAAACAAAATTAATATAAGTAATCTTTAATTGCTTCCACTTTAAACAGTCCACTTTCTTCTAGAAAATTGGATAGTATTTCGACATGGCCACTACCGACGATTAATAAAATGCGCTCGTCACTTGATGTTACCAAATCAGCTAAATTCGAAAACATAATTAGATTTCTCTGATACCACCACAATAACCAGTCCATACCTACGTATTCTTCTGCTGATTTAATACGAGCCAAATTTATATTAGAAATATGATGTTGCTTTAAAGTAGTTTCTTTATTACAATTACGATACATATCTAGTATACTTAAATACTCATCTGAACTTTGATCTGTACTAGATTCTAACCACTCATAAATGTTTTTAAATAAATAAGGTTGATTTTCTTTAGCCCACACATATACGTCCCCTGCTCCTCGTTTAGCTACTCCTGGCTCCATCCAATCTATACAGTGTATTTTTTTGTGTCCTGAAGCTTCAGCTACACGAAAACCTATTTGAAATACCAAACTAATGTAGACAACATTGATACAAATCGCCTTCATCTCAATATAGCAGCCTTAGTTAAAGAAGGTTTGTTCCTTAGTAGATTTGGTAAATAAATCTATTCTTTCATTCATAGATTCTCGCTTATCTACATCCCACCATTCAACCATCATGTAAATATTACTTATTTCATTTAGTGTGATAGGACTACCATTTTCGTCCAGATATGGTCCGCTTTCCATTGCACCAGTTGTTTCTTCTGCAATGTCAATTTCTGGACCGGTGAATGAACTAGAATGAACTATAATATCTTCACCATTTATAACTACGTGAGTTTCGAAACGAAAAGAGTCTGAAATGTATTCATTTGAATTTTTCATCTGTAAAGTTCCATAACCCGCTTTAAAGTCCTCAGGTGTAAGGACAACTTCATAATCGGATAAATTCCAAGTTTGACTTTCCCCCGCTAATAATAAGTAGTAATGATTCAACTTTTCACTTCCACTACATCCAGAAAGTAATATAACGAGTACTGAAAATATTAGAGATAAAACAATTTTGTTTTTGAGTAACATACTATCCCCTTTTTTTGTTTCTGTAATTTATCGCATTATCTACCATAAATGTACTATTCTTACCATTTAATAATGTGACTGTACCTTTATATTAACATATTGTGTATTGAGTAATGAATTCTTTCAGAAGGCTTGTTCCTTTAGAATATCCTAATAAATTGACAAGAAATAAGATCACCAGTTTGGTGATCTTACGTGCAGCTCTTATATACCTTAGCTAATTAACTCATTCTTCTTTTCATAATAATATATATTAAAAATCCTATGGACCCACCTAGGGCATTCAATATAATATCATCTACATCAAATACACCTAATTGAGTAGCGTATTGAAGCAATTCCACTGTAAGACTAAATAAAATAACTAAAATTATTGATGGAAAAAATTTCCTAAATTTAAATGACAAGATTGGAAGCAATACTCCCATTGGGACAAATAATAATATATTACCAATTATATTAAAAAACCAAATATCAAAATTATAGTTATGAAAATTAATTATGTAGTAGTTTCCGATTGTTGTAAACGGTATTAGATTATGTTGTGCTTCAATCAATGGTTGAAAGATTATCATCCTTAAGTAGATGGATTCGATATTTACAAGACTAACAAATAGTACAACACTAATGTATAAGAAAAAAAGTAATTTAACGTACAAACTAATTTTTAAATTTATAACAAACATTTTCAATAGACATACCTCCTTAATATAGAAAGTTATGTCCTGGCAATCTGAATTATACATAGCAGTTCTATTCCAATCATGTGGTCAATAGTATATGAAAAACGTGTCATCAAGAATCCTCCATCTAAGCTCCTATCCCCCATACAGTACTATTGATAAATATATTATCCTTAAGAATGATCCTGCTAGATTAAGAATAAATCATTTCAAATTATGTATTACGAGTTTTTATATCCCCAAAGGTAATTTTCATGCTGGGGGCGTATATTAAAGAGGATTCCTTGTTAAATACTTGTGAAAATAGCAGTTCAGCCTCATATTGTTCCTGTGCTTCTTTCAATGAGACCCCACGTTTTATTAAGCTATCCATAAACTGCTCTTTATTAGTCGGTTCGACACCTACCCCCTCCTCTTTAAGCGCATAAAACAGCCTATCCTTTTCTTGTTGATTCGTATCGGGATGTAGGAAGTTAACTTTATCACTGACTCTGCATTGAATGTTCTCCACGCCCAATTCAGATAGAAATTTTGGTATTTTTACTCCAATATTTCCATCATTTCCCGTTTTACTTGCTTTTTCTTCGAATAATTTTTGTAAAATTCCTAGTGGCACAAGCTGTGATTGTTCATATCCTCCCTCAATAAAGTTAATTTTTCTTCCAAATACTCGCGTATTCTCAATATTTTATAAACACTAGTTAGTTGACACACCTTATAGATAGTTAAA
>NZ_JBPWOS010000002.1:0-273407 GCF_055550225.1 Ornithinibacillus liuyingii
AAAAGAAAAATTGACTGGACTGAGTCCGGTAGAATACCGAACTCAATCCAGTCAATCAGCTGCATAATATAAACTCTAACTTTAAGGGGTTGCCACCATCCTAGGCATTTTTGTTTAATTAATTACTAAGTCCAACCTTGTGATAGACAACATATATTTCTGTTTACCCTATTTACTGATATAAAAATAAAGGGTTGGTCAGTTTTCCATCGTTCAACGTAGGATATAATAATGGTAAAAAAATTCAGAAGCTCCTAAGAAAAATGAAATGATAATGCCATAGGGTGAACAAAAAAGGCCGAAAGGTAAATCTAATGCCAGTAATAGGAAAAGTTAAAAGTATTTTCGATAAGTAAAAAACCGGATGAAATAGAAGTCGAAGTTCTATTCCATTCGGTATTTCTTATGTAGTTAGCAAAATAATAACCTTTTTTATTTGCTGAATGTGGATTAGTAAATTTATTCCTACAGAATTAATATGAAACAAATTTAAAATTACTTTGACAGATAGAGTACTCTGTATTAAATTACTCTATCAGATAGAACTCTATGTGACAAAGTAATATATAGAGGAAGGAGTGTCAGTTTGATTAGAAGTGATATTATTCGCGGACATCTGGATTCCATTATTTTGCGGTTAATTATGGAAAAGGATCGCTATGGCTATGAAATATCAAAGGAGATTAGTCAACGCACAGATGAGCGATTTCAGATAAAAGAAGCAACCTTATACGCTGTATTTCAACGATTGGAGAAAAAGGAATTAATTGAATCCTATTATGGTAGTGAATCAAAGGGTGGTAAAAGGAAATATTACCGAATCACCACTCTTGGAAAAGCTTTTTTAAAAGAAACGGTGAATGAATGGCAAGAAACGAAGGCAATTATTGATATATTTATGGAGGGATTAAATTGAAAAAGTTAACTCAGCATGTGAATGATTTATTTAAGGAAGTTCCCGAAAGTAAGGATAAAGAAGTCGTCATGCAAGAAGTACTCCAGAACCTTGAAGAGAAAGTCTGGGATTTAATGCAACAAGGAAAAGAGGAAGAAGATGCCATTAATAAGGCAATTGTTGAGTTTGGTGATATCGAAGACTTAAAAGAAGAGCTGGGAGTTTCTGATGTAGCTGAGCCTAACAAGTCAGTAAATAGCTTAAAAAATAGGAAATTAAATTTAGAATACTCTATTTGGGCAAGCCTGTTGCTTATCGGACTATTTGTATTTATTAACTTTTATTATTCCCCCCAAGTTATTTGGTTTGTATATCCAACATTTGCGATTCTATGGTGGCCATTATCAATGTATTACCGATGGTTAAAAGTAAAAAGGGGGGAATAAGATGAAAAAATATGAATGGCGTTTTGTTAGCGCTGGAAGTGTACTAACGATCATTTTTTTAATCGTAGTAAATCTTATAACGGGGGCTCAATATCCTTGGTTTATTTATCCCGCTCTTCTACTGTTGTTAATACCATTTGGAATTTACTCTATTATCGAAAAAAAGCACATGTTGTTTTCACTGGTCGGAAGTTTCGTGATTTTTGTATATTTAGTCATCGAAAATATCATCCAAACGCCAGATTATCCGTGGGTTCTATATGCTGTGGCACCTATTGTGTTTTGGCCTATTCTTATGATCTTGGAAAAACGTATTAAAAACATGTCTGTGGCAATTACGATGAGTGCAGTATGGATTCTATATTACATTAGTTTAAATTTCTATTTAGCACCAGGCTATCCATGGGCTATTTTCCCAGCCTTTGCGATTCTATGGTGGCCAATTTCACTATACCATGCTAAGAGAAAATCATACTTTTCCTTATCCATCCATGCTGCATTATTCATTAGCTTATTTTTTATCAGTGTAAATGTTTTTTTCTCACCGAGTGAAGTTTGGGCGGTTTATCCTATATTTGCCGTTTTATGGTGGCCTTTGAGTATGTATTATTTTTACTATCGCCGGCAAGTTTGATTAGGTTTCTCTAATTGTATGAATTATAATTTTTAATTCCCAATTAGATTAAGTTTAACATTTATTAATGTCCCAAGTGACCTGTATCCACTTGGGACATTCTGTGATTTAATAATGTTTTTTTTGTAATAAAAAGTAGGCTATTTATTTATATGTTTTCCGTCAAGCTAGGTTTCTAGGAATATGATAAAATGAAAGAACTTAACCATAAAGTCATGCTAACAAACAACTTAGGAGTGTAAAAACTTGAACAAAAAAGACATCGCAAATATTCGTAAACAATTTAAAGTTAACAATGATTTATTAAAAATACATGATATTTACTATGTATACATTATGAAAGAATCGAGCGAAATTTACCATCATCAAAGCTTCCCTTTTGATTTATTAGAAGAAGAACAAAAAGAATTATTTATGGATAACTTTAAGAAAGTACTCTCTGGTCAAATGGATGAGAAATTATTTGAATTGAAGTTTCTGCGTGATGTGGAAGATAGTAGTCAGCTAATTTTACATCAAGGGTTACTTGCGAATGAGACTGAAGAATGGAAGAACCAAATGCTTCGACTCGTGGAGAAGATGCTTCATGATAAGCAATACGAGATGGATATTGTGATAACCTTTATCCGTGGTGAATATATGAAACCGATGAAGAAGAGTACCGAATCGGAGGAAAGTGACCGTGATACGGTTTATGCCAATCCGTTCATTCTTTGTAGTATGAACAGAACGCTAGACCCTAAAAAAGAATTACTGTTTGACTATGTCGAAAAGGAATTTAAATACAATATTGTAGTAGACCCGATTATTAATTTGAAGGCGCCACTATCTGGATTTCTTTTCCCTTGTTTTACCGAGAATGCTGCAGATGTTAATCACATTTTATATGCAGCAGGGAAGAAGTTTGAATTAGACTACCACTTCATTGAAGAAGTGCTGAATGCGGAAGAGATCATGACTGCTGCCGATGATAAAGTAGTATTTGAAGAAATCGTAAAGAAAGTAACTGGTGATCAAATCAGTACATCAACCCTTTCCAATGTATATGATGAAATCCATCGTGTAGTTGAAGAAAATGAAGAGGAAGAAGTGCCTCGTTTAGATTATAAAGATGTGGAGAAAGTATTAAGAAGCAGTGGTGTACAAGATGTCGATACGGAAAAAGTAGAAACGGCATTTAAAACGGTTATTGATGATGAAAAATATGAGTTTAAGGCGACGAATATTGTACCGAAATTTACTTCTAAATCCATTAAAATAAAAACAAAGGTAGCAGATATAGCCGTTAGTCCACCCGAACTAAGACATGTTAAACAGGTTAAGTTTGATGGGAAACTATACATGATGATTGAACTTGAAGAGAATCCGTTAATCGAAGGATTTGAAATGATTCCAGAAGCATTATTTAACAAGGCAAATGACGAGCAAGAGTAAGTTTTTACCTATATGGTAAGTGCTTTGAATGCTGTCAAATGATTATAAACGGTATTTAGCAGTTTTTTAGCAAAGCAAATGGTCATAGTCGTGTGAAGGAATACTAAAACCTAACTATGTATTTTCTAGACAAAGCACTTAATTGAGGTGCTTTGTCTCTTTTGTTTCGGGTCTTCTCATCTAACACCTTCAACCCCTTTATTGATCAGATCATTAATCAACCTTGCCATTTCCTTTGGAGATTGAACCATCCCCTTTGCCATCCACATTTTAATAACTTGGATACCGCCGCTGATGATAAATGTGCTAATATATTTGGATGTATCCTGATCAAAGTCATATATATCCATCCAGTTCTTTATCATGAAACTCTCTGCAACGTTGGTAACTTTTTGTTGGAAAGTCGAATCAGCGCCTTCATTTAGCAGTGTTAAACATTCTTCATGCTTGGAGGAAAAGTAATCCAATAGGCTAACCGTCATATCGATTGCTTCATCTTCCTCGTGAAGATTAGCAGTATTTAAATAGTGCTTTAGGTCTTCGATTAGTTCATCCTCAATTTGTGTCAGGAGGGCATATTGGTCTGGATAATGTGCGTAAAAGGTAGACCGATTGATATCAGCCATCTCACATATTTCTTTTATGGTGATGGAAGAGAGCGGCTTTTCCTTTAATAACTGCATCAAACTATCCTTTAATACCATTCGAGTGTACTTTTTTCTTCTATCCAATTTTTCAGAAGTCATATAATTCTCCTCCACGTTCACGTTATCCAACATAAATGGAAAATCTGTTGCGAAATGTACGAATTTTACAAAACTGTTTGTTGTTAAACCAACATAGTGTCTTTTATAATATTATAGTGGATTTTTTGTTTAGGCAAGGAAGGGTGAACAATAATCGATATTGCAGCAAGAATTATAAAAAATAAAAAGCCAATTGTGATTGCTTTTATTCTCTTTACCATTATTAGTGTAGTCGCTCAGTTTGCGGTTTCCGTCAACTACAATATGATAGACTACTTGCCAGAGGATGCCCAGTCAACAAAGGCGCTGGAATTAATGGAACAAGAATTTGATGGAGCAGTTCCGAATACACGTGTCATGGTGAATGATGTTTCCATTCAGGAAGCCCTTATCATGAAAGAAGAGCTCGCATCGATTGATGGGGTGTCCGATGTTACTTGGTTGGATGATGCGATTGATATAAAGACCCCCATCGAAATGGCGGATAAGGAAACGGTTGAAACCTATTATAAAGATGATAATGCATTATTCACCTTTAGTGTTGCTTCCGGAAAAGAGGTGGAAGCAACCGATGCTATTTATGAATTAGTGGGTGACGATGGAGCTGTCTCAGGTGAGGCACTAAATACAGCTACTCAACAGAAGATGGCAGTTTCGGAAACGATGTATGCAGCAGCCCTACTAGTACCGATTATCATTCTTATTCTAGTCATATCAACGAACTCGTGGATTGAGCCTGTGTTCTTTTTAACAGCTATTGGGGTATCCGTCTTAATCAACTTAGGAACTAATATCTTTATCGGCGAAGTTTCCTTTGTTACACAATCTGTTGCACCAATCTTACAGCTCGCAGTTTCACTAGATTATGCGATATTCCTTTTGCATAGTTTCTCGGATTATCGCCAGAAAGTATCCGATCCAACAGAAGCTATGAGACTAGCAATGAAGCGGTCGTTCCCTGCGATTATCGCTAGTGCATCTACTACCTTCTTTGGATTTATCGCGCTTACATTTATGCAATTTGAAATCGGCTCTGATCTAGGGTTAAACCTAGTAAAGGGAATCGTTCTAAGTTTTATCAGTGTCATGGTCTTCTTACCGGCATTGACATTATTGTTTTACAAATGGATTGATAAGACACAGCATAAGCCATTACTTCCAGCATTCAAAAACATTGGTAAGCGAGTTGTTAAAGTAAAAGTGCCAAGTCTACTCATTGTATTTATCTTGCTCGTGCCAGCGTTTTTAGCACAAGGTCAAACTAATTTTATTTATGGGATTGGAGACCAACCAGAATCTACTCGTGCTGGTAGTGATATTGCTAAGATTGAAGAAGTCTTTGGCAAAAGCACACAAATGGTATTACTTGTGCCAAAAGGTGACATTGCGAAGGAAGAAGCATTGGTAAGAGAATTAGAGGATATGAATCCTGTGAAAAGTGTTCTTGCCTATGTAAATACGGTCGGTTCCGCAATACCAGCCGAGTACTTGGATCAATCTGTGACGGAGCAGTTTTATTCAGAGCATTATAGCCGAATAATCCTCCAGACGAATACGGAAGCAGAGGGAGATCAGGCATTTAATTTTATAGAAGAAGTACAGGAAATGACAAAAGGTTATTATGGAGATGAAGCATACTCTTTAGGGGAAGCTGTAACCTTGTATGATATGAAAAATGTAGTACAGAAGGATAACACCGTCGTTAACGTCCTGACGGTTGTAACGATTGCTTTCGTACTTTTGATTACCTTTAAATCAATTACCTTCCCAATCGTACTCTTGCTTACGATTCAATCAGCAGTTTGGATTAACTTATCGATTCCATACTTTACGAATTCCTCTTTAGTATTTGTTGGGTATTTGATTGTCAGTACGGTACAGCTAGCAGCAACAGTCGATTATGCGATTTTGCTAACGGAGGCATATAAAGAAAATCGAAAAGAAATGTCGGCAATGAAGGCGATTAAGAAAACATTAGATGAAAAAATATTCTCTATTGCAATTTCTGCATCGATATTATCTAGTGTTGGCTTTATTCTATGGATTACCTCTTCAAATCCAATCGTCGCATCCATAGGGTTGTTACTTGGACGTGGAGCATTATTAGCCTTTATCATGGTAGTATTCTTCCTACCTGCTTGTCTTTTAGTGTTTGATAGAGTAATAGATAAAACTACCTGGAAAGCAAACTATTATAAGGAGAAATGATGATGAGGAGATTGAAAAAGATACTACTAGTCTTTGCTACTGTTATCCTTCTATTGCCGTCATTTCTTGTAACTGCCAATGCAACGAATGACAGCAATAAACAGGAAAGTACTGCACAAGAAAAAGGAGAAATTACTGCTAAAGATGAAGTAATTTACGCGACTTTAGATACAGCTGGTAAAAGTAATGAAATCTATGTTGTTAACACATTGGATATAGCAAAAGCAGGAATGATTACCGATTACGGTACGTATACGAGCTTGAGAAACTTATCAGATATACAGGAGTTAAACAAGCAAGGAGATGCAGTGACTTTTTCTGCTTCTGAAGGGAAATTTTATTATCAAGGGAATATCAATGATGCAGCCCTACCTTGGGATATTACAATATCCTATTTCTTAGACGGGAAGGAGATTTCTCCAGAAGACTTGGCTGGAGAAGATGGCCATGTAACAATTCGGATTGAGACAGCTATCAATGAGTCTGTGAATCCAGTATTTATGGAGAATTATTTGTTACAAATCTCTGTTCCACTTAATACGGAAATATTTACTAACATTAAAGCAGATGACGGTATGATTGCAAATGCTGGTAAGGATAAGCAAGTGACATTTACCGTAATGCCTGAAAATGAAGCGGAATTAGAGGTTGAAGCGGATGTCGTAGACTTTGAAATAGATGGTATCAGCTTTACTGGAAATCCTTCTTCGATGTCCATTGATGGAATAGATGTTGATGGCATGACAGGGGATATTCAGTCGTTATCGGACGCTATTGAGGCAATAAATGATGGTGTTAGAGAGTTGCATAATGGAGTTTCCGAACTGAATGCTGGTACTTCACAGCTAGTAGATGGATCGAAACAATATCAAGATGGTGTTAAGGAGCTTGCAAATTCCTCTACAGATCTAGTAAGTGGTTCGAAAGAATTAGAAGAAGCATTGACAACATTGAATAGTTCTCTTAGTAGTACAGAAGAGATGGATATGTCTGGATTGGAGGGGTTAATAGGTGGACTATACCAATTATCCGATGGTCTTGGAGAAATAGGGAACGGTTTAAATGAACTAAAAACGAATTATCGTGATGCTTATGATGCACTGGATAAGGCGATAAATGAAATCCCGGCATATCAAATTACCAATGCAGAAATAAGTGCCTTGAGAGAAAGTGGAGCTGATCAAGAAGTAATCAATCGTTTATTAGCAACATATGAAGCGGCACAGAAGGTAAAAGGGACATATTCCGCAGTGAAACCGGGATTTGATGCAGTTGGTGAAACGTTAACAGGTGTGAATAAATCGCTAAGTGAAATGGCTAATCAAGTAGATAAAATGGCCAATGAGCTTTCGACCTTCCTAGAGGAAGATGGAATGGATGGTTTCAGCGAATTACAGGAAGGGATTGCAATGCTGTCAGCCAACTATAAAGCATTCCATTCAGGCTTAGTAGAATATACTGGTGGAGTTAGTCAGATCGCTAGTGCCTATAATGAAGTACACAGTGGAATGGTAAAGCTTTCTGAAGGTACTATTGAGCTAGAAAATGGCGTTGGGGAACTTCATGATGGCACAAATGAGCTAAGCGATTCTACAAGTAATCTACCAGAACAAATGACGGAAGAAATCGATGAGATGATGTCTGACTATGATAAGTCTGATTTTGAACCTGTATCATTTGTGTCTAGCAAGAATGAAAAAGTAAATTCTGTACAGTTTGTATTTAAAACAGAAAGTATTCAACAGGAAGAACCAGAAGAAAATAATGAGCCTGTGGAAGAGAAAAAAGGATTTTGGGAGTTATTTTTAGATTTGTTTAGATAACAAAAGCACCTGACATCATTGCTATTCATGCAATAATGTCAGGTGTTTCTTTCGTTGAAAATCATTTTTTTCCGATAGAAAAGCCAACGAATAATCGTCCCCCATATGGCTTTAAAATAGTATCTACTAGTCTAATAATATCCCTTTTGGAATCGTTTCTGTAATAATTATCGAACGCCTTAATGAATTGTTCTGTAAATTGAATATCGTATTCTTTTAAGGAACGGACCATCCATTTAGAAGCACCAATCCATTTACGATTCGTTCTTAATACAAATTCACTCACAAGTTCAGCAAGTGTATTCGCAATAAAAATACCTTCTAATCGATTGTTGCAACCTATAAAATCCTCAAGGGTATCCGTTATAAAATATCGTTTTGTAGTTATCGTTTCAGTTGACCATACTTCAGGACCTTTAGCCAATAATTCTTTTGCTTCACTTTTAATTGCATCTATTACGCCTGTATCCTTCAGAATTATTCCCTCTGATACCATTCGAGGTAAGGAAGGTCTAGCACGTTTGAAATCACTCTCAAAATAATCGCGATAGGAATGGAGATTATGTACGAATAGCTCTATTGGCCACTCACTTACAATTCGTGATTCCCTGTAAGAGGAGCGCGTTGCATTATCGAATATAACAATATCCAGATCAGAAGTTTCTGTTGCTTCACCACGAACAACACTCCCTGCTAGTAGTGCACCATCACAATGAGGAAAGTGATTATTAATAAAATTCTTCGCAACTTTTTCTGGAGCTAATCTATTAGAATGTAGCATAAGTACTCCTTCTTAAACTCTTAATTACCGGAGATTCTTGTTATCTCCTCTAGATAAAGTTTTTATTATTCCACTTTAATAACCTCTAACATATTCGTAGTTGAAATCAAATCAATGGTATGTGAACCGTTGGTATACAAAGTAGAGGCTCCTTCACTGATTTCTTCTTTCCAGCCATTTTTTGATAAAACCCATTTATATATAGAAGGTATTCCATTTTCTTCAGATGCATGAACCCACTCATATCGTTCAGTTAGTTCATCTTTATGAAGGAGTGTTGCAATTTTAGGAACAGGAAATTCATAAAAATCCTCTGATGGCTCATAAAGTAAAAATGTAAGTAAATAGAATACCAGTCCAGCTCCTAACAGAGCGATCACGGAAATGGCAGGCCACTTCTTCTTTTTCTTCAATTTTTACACCTTCCTTTTGTGAGGTAAAAAAATATATAATCCACTAGTCGTCCTGATGATAAATCATAAGCAACATCGCCTGTACTTGATGGGATTGTTCGTGCTTAATTTATAGACAAAGTGAAGATAGCAAACGATAAAACCTATATGTTTTTTAAATAAGAGAAATTACAAATCCATATAATGAGTGGAATGAGGATAGCGATTACTTTTTAAAAATCCAAGACTTGTATAAAATCTATCTGCTCGCTCGGTGTCTGTAAATAGTATCAATACATTAAAATGGTCTGTAGCCTCGAGTATTATTCTTTTCACTAAAAGACTGCCTAGACCTAATCTTCTATGTGTCTTCTTGACGTAAAACCTTCTTAATCTACCGATAGTAGGTGTAGAAGAGAAAGGGTCGATATTCACGCCACCAATAGCAATAAGTGTATTATCTTGATCGAAAACACCATATAAAGCCTCGCCTCGTTTATGAAATGTATTTGTTCCACTTTTATACTCATGTATTAACCGCTCGAAAAAGTGGAAGCCTTCATTTCTACTCTGTAGCCATAAATCCTTACACTCTATAGTAAGTAGATTATTTATTTTCCTAATTACATATTCCACCATATTATCTCCTTTAACTAGGAGTTACATATTTTACTTAATCTTTAAACGATAACCCTTCTTCTTCCAATGAAGCCTTCAATACAGGTATGGATGCTGGACCGATTCCGTGGAATTTTAGTATTTCTTTTTCCGTGTAGCTGGATAGTTCCTCCAAAGTCTGAATGCCTTCGTGAATTAACGCGTTTCTTGCGGGTGAACTGAGTTTGGAGAGGAAGCCGCTTTTGGGTTTATTTTCTTTATCACAAGTAGGGCAGCTTCGGCAGTCGCTACTCTTATAATACTTATGACCTTTTTCGCATATCTTTAATATCTTTCCATCTGACAATGTAACCCCTCCTACTAATGTCTACCTAATTTTAAAGCATAGAGTCTCTTAGATACTATATTCTGATTATATTCTAGCATAGGATTCTGATTTTTCTAATCTATTTTATTAAAAAGTATTTATACTAGTAATATTTTTCTAGTTCAAGATTAGTACGCTAACGCCACTAAAAATGGTAGGATAGAAAGATAGATTTTTTTTTGGAGGAAACACAAATGCAACAGGAATTATACTTCTATCGATTTTTAGAACCAGTTTCGAAGGACTTAGCACATATTGCTAAACAATTAGAAAATAGTATCTTTACTAGTCCGCGTGTGGTTTTGACACACTCTAGAATATTTATTGAACATATCCTACAAAAGGTAATCGAAATCGAGAATCTTTCCCAAATTCGCAAGGGAATGCTTATGGAGCAAGTTAATCTACTGGATGAGAATGGCTATCTTACAGATGAAATCCGTGATGCACTTCATTATGTAAGGATGCAGGGGAATCAGGCTGCACACGATCCGAGGAAGTTCCGTTATTCGGAGGCACTTCTATGTTGGGAGGCTATTTATACAATAGTGAAATGGTTTGTTGAAGTATATGGTTCTTATGATATCGAGGTTCCAGAGTATCATGACCCGTCTCCACGAAAGCAGCAAACCTTCGATATACAAGAATTGGTGTTTAAGCTTGATGCATTAGAGGAGAAACTGGCAGCAGCGATTACAAACCCACAAGAAGAAGTAGAGGTTGTTGCTACGTTGGAAAAAGAAATGACGGAAGAATTACCAGGAGATACTACCATTCGTACGATATCTTATAAAGGTCAATATCTAGATATACCGTATTTTCTTCGTGATGCATTTCTCCTTCCTCAGCGTTTTCCAAAGTCAGAGACCTTTTTAATTAGGTTAGGTGCTGAGCAGCATGGAAGAATCATGAGTGAATTACCTAATAATATAGAAGGGCTTGCAAGACATGTGAAGCGATTTTCTGAAAAAAATGAGGAACAATTTTTCGAGGAGTTAAAACTGTTTATTGAGGAAGAAAGGATACGGAGAAAGATAGTCTTAGATAGACCTGGAGAGTTATTCTTCTTTTTCAAAACAGATTACATTGTTGTCACAGAAGAGCTATCGGCTATCCCTTTGACAGACGAATATTTCACCAGTATACCGAATCTATTAAGACAAATGCACGAGGACCAGATAGAGAAGGTCGGCCAGATACCAATGGAATTGCTGATATTGGCAAAATATGACCGTGTAGGTGTTGGTACGGTGGAGAAGCTATTTCAACAATTAAAAGAAATGCAAACGAGAAAGTAATGAATTGGAGAAACGAATTGAGCCCCTCCAGACATGATAGTTAGGATGATGGAATATATATCGTGTTAAGGAGGGGATTGCTATAGCTAAAAAAATATTATTCTTTGGAGATCCTGGTATTGATGATTCATTAGCATTGATGTATAGCCTTATTGATCCTACCTTTGAAATTGTAGGGGTGGTAACAAGCTATGGGAATGTGACGAAAGATCAAGCAACTGCGAACGCTGCTTATCTGCTACAATTGGCTGGAAAAACCAATGTGCCTGTAATTCCTGGTGCTGCTCAACCAGTTCAGCAGGATGAGGTGATGTTTTACCCTGAAATCCACGGGGAAGGAATTGGTCCAATCCGTCCTCCAACGAATATGCAATATCAGATTTACCCATTTGATACTATCCGATTAATTATTGAACAATATGGAAATGAACTAATTATTGTTGATACGGGTCGTTCCACAACACTAGCGACTGCGTTTATTTTGTATCCTGACCATATGAGAATGGTTAATGCTTATTACATAATGGGTGGAGCATTCTTTTTTCCAGGAAATGTGACTGCCCTAGCGGAGGCGAACTTTTTTGGTGACCCGACCTCATCTAATTTTATTCTGAAATACGCCCACAATCTAACCATTACACCATTAAATGTCACGCAATATGCCATTCTTACTCCTGATTTAGTGGATGCTATTTCGCATAACAAGAAGAATATTTATGCGTTCATGCTAACACCAGTTTTTGAATACTATTATGAATTTTATAAAGAACAATATCCTGGTATCCCAGGTGCGCCAATACATGATCTATTAACGGTCATGCTCATTAAGACCCCAGATATAGTGGACTATATATACTATGATGCGAAAGTTATTGAAGACGTGGAAGCTAAAGGGATGTCCTATATTGATATTCGTCCAACAAGTCAAACAGGAAAGACTAAAATTGCGATACATCTGCATTATGATAAATTTATTGAGGAATTTAGTAAAGTGATGTTACCTGAGTGAAGAATATACGTTTTAAAGATACTAGCCTGAGGAAGCTGGTATCTTTTTTATTTTACATTACTTTTATTCCGTTTTTGGAGGAGAAAGAGGTAGAGAAGAAGAATAGTTAGAAGTAGAAATAATTTTCAAAAAAATAGGAGGGATAAGATGGGGAGATTAATTCATTTTGAAATTCATGTCGATGAAATGGAGCGTGCTAAGCGTTTTTATGGTGAGGTGTTTGGCTGGAAGTTTGAGGATTGGTCGGATTATGCTGGCATGCCTTATTTCGGGGCTGTTACGGGGGATGATAACGAGCTGGGGATTAATGGTGCCTTAATTAAACGAAATGGTCCATCTCCAGAACCCGGTCAAGCAATGAATGGCTATGCTTGTACAATAGGGGTAGAGGATTACGACCAGACAGAAGAAAAAATAGTACAGCATGGTGGAAAAGTAGCATTGCCAAAGCATGCCCTACCTGGAATGGCTTGGCAAGGTTATTATATAGATACAGAAGGAAACACATTCGGGATTCATCAACCAGATAAGAATGCGAAATAACTTGTTAATTAGGTAAAGAGATAGCATCTAAGTAGTAAGATTGTTTTATTAAAAAAATCAAGGAGCTTTTATTCTGTACGAGCTCCTTGATTATGTTCTTACTAGGACAGTTGTTCCTACGTCATAGAAGCTATTTCCCGGTTGATGCGTTCTTTTTTTCCATGCATGAAATAATAGAGAATCGTTGTGATTAAAACAATTACTCCCATCATGACATAGAGATGCCGGTATCCTGTTAATGGAATGATGAATCCGATGATATATGGTCCAAATCCAAGACCAGCATCGAGAAAGATGTAGTAGGTTGACGTTGCTAGTGCTACCCGATTAGATGGAACGACTTTTACAGCAATGGCCTGGGTGATGGATTGCATATTCCCAAATCCTAACCCCATCAGAATACTCGCAAGTAATAAAGTTACACTTCCATTCGTTACACTTAATAGTAGTAATCCTCCGCCAAAAAGAAGAAATGTCGGATACATTACCGCATTTGCCCCTTTTGTATCCATTAGTCGTCCTGTGAAGGGACGTGATGACAATATACTTGCTCCGTATACGACAAAGAAAATACTAGCGACTTCCACTAAATCAATTTCAATTGCGTAAAAATTAATGAATGACAACACGCTAGCATAACAGAACGAAGTGACAAGTATTATAAGCGCGATAGGGACGGCCTTCGGTTCTATAAAGCTAGAAAGCTTTAATCCATTAGAATTAGATTTAGTTGGAGAAGCTTTTACTTCTGGTATATGGATGAAGAAAGCGATGGCCATGCTAATAATACCTAATACGAAACAAAAGCTAAATATAAGTTGAAAGCTAACATGTTGACTCATAAATATGCCGATGAAAGGACCGATAGCTGTAGCTAGTGTAATACTTAAGCTATAGTAACCAATTCCTTCCCCTTTTCGTTCTTTCGGTATAATCTCAGCTACAATAGTACCTGTAGCAGTACTTGCCATTCCGAGGGCAATTCCATGTAATAATCGCGTAATCATTAAAAAAGTAATTTCGAAATGGATGAAATATAGACAGGAAGTTAGGATGAACGCTAGCAAGCCAATAAATAGCATCCGCTTATTCCCAATAGTCGTAATTAAGCGACCGATGAATAGTCTTCCTATTAAGGTTCCAATGATAAAAATACCTGTAGCAAGTCCAGCCTGACTTTCCGAAGCATGGAACTGTTCGACTACATACACAGCCATCGTTACTAATAGTAAATAAAATACTAAGTACAGAAAAAAGTTAGCTAATGAAATAATGATAAAATCTTTGGTCCATAATTTTGCTTTTATATGATTCAAAATAAATCCCCTTACTTCATGATGTTTTGACGTATTTCTTGTAAAATACGAATGGTTTCTAGTTGTTCCTCTTCTGATATACCGGTCAAAACTTCCTCTTCATATTGATCAATCGTAACACGGACTTCTTGATATACCTTTTGGCCCAGCTTAGTAAGCTGCATGCGCTTTTCTCGCTTATCTTTGCTTGGCTGATGCTCAACATACCCCAAATTTTCTAAGCTGGTCATCGTCCTTGTTACCGTTGGCTTTTCCACACCTTGATATTGGGAAATCTCGACATTCGTTGCAGAGCCATGATGAAATAAATAGTATAAAATCGTCCACTGTGCACGGTGAAGCTGGTGTTTGTTAAGCTCTGTATTTAATCGATTTTCAAACGGTCGGTATAACATAATGAGCTGGTGAAAAAATTTTTGTGAAGTTTTAATCGTAATCGCTCCTTGAAAATAGTTATCATGGATAACGGTTATCTAGGGTAACTATTATACCACAGTAGATAGAGAGAGAAAATAAAAGGATTGCAGCTTTTCTATAAAAAACAATCATTCGGGCATACTAAATCATATTGAATAGCAGGAGGGTAATAAATGAATAGAAATGGTATCGTATCGGTCTTTGCCCTTGGCGGCTTGCATGAAGTGGGGAAAAATATGTACGCGATAGAATGTGGCGAGGATATTGTTGTTATCGATTGCGGAAATAAATTTCCAGATGAAAGCTTACTCGGTATCGATTTAATTATCCCAGATATTTTCTATCTTATAGAAAATAAAGATAGAGTACGTGCATTAATTGTTACACACGGTCATGAAGATCATATTGGTGGTATTCCTTACTTTTTAAAGAAAATAAATGTTCCTGTATATGCAACTCGCTTTACCCTTGGTCTTATTGAGATTAAATTAAAAGAACATCGCTTTCTTCGTGAGAGTGAATTACATGAAATCCATTCTGAATCCGAAATACAAATTGGCGACATGAGTATTAGCTTTTTTAAAGTAAATCATAGTATCCCAGATTGCCTTGGTATTGTATTTAGTACACCAGAAGGAAATATTGTACATACTGGTGACTTTAAGTTTGATTTGACTCCTGCCAATAATGAGCGTTCGGATCTTCACCGAATGGCTGAAATCGGCAACAGAGGGGTCCTATTACTATTATCGGAAAGCACCAATGCAGAGCGCAAAGGGTTTACCCCTTCTGAGCAAATGGTTGGAGATAATTTAGAGAGTATTTTTATGAAATGTAAGCAAAAGGTAATTGTATCTACTTTTGCGTCGAATGTTAGTAGAATTCAACAGGTTATCCATGCTTCAAAGAAAACAAGGCGTAAACTTGCGCTTCTCGGTAGGTCTATGGTTAATGTTGTCGGTGTAGCAATGGAGCGAGGTTATTTAGATGTTCCAAAAGGTATGCTAATCGATGCTCGTGATATTCATGATTTACCACCAGAGATGGTGACAATTCTATGTACCGGAAGCCAGGGGGAAGCAATGGCAGCCCTTAGCCGACTATCTACAGGGAATTTTCGTGGTGTCGATATTTACCCGGAGGATACGGTTATTCTGGCTGCAGGACCTATCCCTGGTAATGAAAAGAATGTCTCTACGATTGTGGATAACCTATATAAGCTAGGGGCACATGTCATTTACGGGTCTGGAAGTAGTTCTGGGATGCATGTGTCAGGTCATGGGTATCAGGAGGATATTAAGCTCATGATTACGCTAATGAAGCCGAAGTATTTTGTCCCGATTCATGGGGAGTATCGGATGCTTTATCACCATCAGCTTCTAGCCGAGTCAGTAGGGGTTGAGCCGGGAAATACATTTATTTTAAAAAATGGAGATGTTGTGGATATCCAGAATTCGGTAGCTCGTAGTACACGAACCGTCCCAGTTGGTAGCACGTATGTAGATGGAATTGATGTAGGGAATATGGAGTTTGTCCTACGTGATCGGAAGCAAATAGCAGAGGACGGGATGTTGATGATTATTCTTCCGATGAGTAGGGAGAATGCTAAAATGCTTGCCGAGCCTGAAATTATCTCGCGAGGCTTTGTCGATAATAATTTCTCCGAACTAAGAAAACGAATGATCCGTATCATTCAAGAGACAGTAGATGAATTACATGCAGCAGACCGATACTCTTGGAATGTGAAAAAGAAACAGGTTAAGCGCCTCATCTCACAGTATATTAAAGAACGGACGAAGAAGGAGCCAATGATAGTTCCCATTCTAATTGAGATTTAGTATTTACTATGGACTTGTTGTATCTAAGTGATATGATAGGTCCTTTTTTCTAGCATCATAACGTAAGAATGGATAGTGAATCTTCGAAATTATACTAATGATAAAATAAAGTGGTAATATAGTGTGTGATGAACTATCCCACAGACAGAAGGGAGCAATTAAATTGGCAGAACGTGTTGGGATTATTGATATAGGATCAAATACGATTAGACTGGTCATTTATGAACGATTAAATTCATGGCAGTATTTTGATGAGATAGAAAATATAAAGGTTACAGCTCGTCTACGTTATTATTTTGATGAGAATCATTCCTTAAATAGAGATGGAATTGCACTATTGATCGCTACGTTAGAGGATTTTAATCAGCTATTAGCACATTATGAGGTGAACGAGTTTACTTGTGTAGCAACGGCATCGATTAGGCAAGCAGTAAATAAGAATGAAATACTAGATATTGTAGAGAAGAAGACACACATAGCAATCAAGCTATTAAGTGAATATGAAGAAGCTTTCTACGGATATAAAGCAGTAATTCATTCTATCCCCACACAGAATGGAATTACCATTGATATTGGCGGTGGTAGTACAGAGGTGACCTATTTTGAAAACCAGAAACTGATCCATTTCCATAGTTTTCCTTTTGGGGCATTGTCCTTAAAGCTACAATTTGTTCAGGGTGATATCCCGACAGAACAGGAAATAGAAGCAATAAGACAATATGTTAAGGAACAATTTCAAGCATTCTCTTGGATTGCGAATAAAAATGTTCCAGTCATCGCGATAGGAGGAAGTGCTAGAAATGCGGGCCAGATTCATCAACGGTTTACAGATTATCCGTTAGAAGAAATGCATCAATATGAGATGGAAATAGAAGACTTGATAACGACGAAAGAAAGATTACTACCATTGACCTATATGGAGTTGCAAAAGACCGATGGATTATCCAAGGACAGGGCAGACACCATTTTACCAGCCTTTGAAGTGTTTGATACGATTTGTCATCTTTCTAACGCTACGAAATTTATCGTAAGCCGTCGTGGACTTCGAGATGGAATTCTGTATGAAAGGTGGCTTGATCATGACCATCATAACTTGCCATTGTTAGATGCCAGCATAGAGAAGTTTCGTAAACATTTTTATATCGGGTCACAGGATGAACGGCAATTAATTACTTTAGCCACCCGTTTCTATGAAGCAGTAAAGAACTTAGGAGGATTGGACCTTCATTTCTCAGAAGAGGATTATCATTTACTTACACTAGGTGGACGCATCTATAACCTAGGAAATCGAACAACGTTGGAAACGAGTAGTAATACGTTTAACTTATTAGTGCATCGAACGCTACTCGGACTGTCTCATCGGGACCGTATTAAACTAGCATTAGTAGCATCCTTTAAAAGCAAAGGTACTTTTCAAAAGTATATCCAACCTTTTAAAGCTTGGTTCACTAAGGAAGAACAAACAAAGCTAAGTATTCTCGGCGCTATATTGAAAGTAGCCCAATGTTTAAATATATCCAATAACAATACAGTAGAGGATGTAGAAATCATCCAGGAACAATCTGGTAAATGGCTGTTGCAAATTAGTTGTAACGGATACTATCGACCGGAAGAATATCATGTAGAAAAACAGAAGAAGCATTTAGAAAAGCTATTAAAAGTGTCCATTACTACAGAATTTCAACTTTAGTAAAGCATCTCCTTATTGACTAATAATTAACAGAAATTTTACAATTGATTAACAAATGGATAGTAGTCAATTGATATAATTTGGATATACGTGTCATAAAAGGAGATGTGCGAAATGGAAGTTGCAGAAAAAACGATCAACCTAGATAATCCTTCCTATTATAATAATCGAGAGTTGAGTTGGTTGAATTTTAATTATCGAGTATTAGAAGAAGCGTTAGATGATCGGAATGCACTTCTCGAAAGACTTAAATTTATGGCTATTTTTAGTTCTAACTTGGACGAGTTCTTTATGGTTCGTGTAGCAGGACTTCTAGATCAAGTGAAGGCTGGTTATAATCGTCCTGAAAATAAAGCGGGATTAACTCCCATGGAACAGCTAGAAGCAATCTCAAAGGTTTGTCATGGGTTAATTTCTGAGCAGGATGAGACCTATTTAACGTTATTAACACCATTATTGGCTAAAGAACAGATTTCTTTTGTTTCCATTGAAGAATTGTCGAAAATGGAAATAGAATTTTTAGAACAACAGTTTAATGAGCATATTTTTCCTGTGCTAACGCCAATGGCGGTTGACGCTTATCGACCATTTCCGATGTTGTTAAATAAGTCTCTTAACCTAGCTATCACCATTGTAGATAAGCAGAAGGATAAGATGGAAACAGAACGCTTAGCGATTGTGCAAGTACCTTCTGTCATCGACCGTTACATTGAACTGCCCAATCAAAATGGAGTAAGATCTTTTGTCCTATTGGAACAAGTAATTTCGCATTTTATACATAAATTATTTGTTGGGTATCAGGTAGTGTCGGTTACAGCATTTCGAATTACAAGAAATGCTGATTTGACGATACATGAAGATGGTGCTGAGGATTTATTACAGGAAATAGAAGAAGAGTTAAAGAAACGGAAACGTGGAGCAGCAGTCCGGCTAGAGGTTCAGGATCATTTCTATGACCAACAAGTTATTGATTATCTTATAGAAGAATTGGAGATTGATAAAAAAGATGTCTATTTCGTCAAGGCACCACTTGATTTAACATTTCTTTTTGCATTCTATAAGACGATTAAATCCACTCATGAGCATTTAACGGATCCATCGTATATTCCGCAGCCTCCCCAAGATTTACGCGGGGATAAGGAATTGTTCGAGGCTATTTTAGAAGAGGACCTTTTACTGCATCATCCTTATGAGTCTTTTGAGCCGGTTGTAGATTTTGTTTCGCAAGCAGCGGACGACCCTGATGTATTAGCTATTAAGCAGACACTGTACCGTGTTAGTGGAAATTCTCCAATCATTAAAAGCTTAGAACGGGCTGCGGAGAATGGTAAGCAGGTTACGGTTTTAGTAGAATTAAAGGCTAGATTTGATGAAAAGAATAATGTGCAATGGGCAAAAGAATTAGAAAAGGCTGGTTGTCACGTGATTTATGGGATAACCCATCTGAAGACACATAGTAAGATTACATTAATTGTTCGTCGGAAGAAAAACCAAATAGAACGATTTGTTCATCTTGGAACAGGGAACTATAACGATGCAACAGCAAGAACGTATACCGATCTTGGACTTCTTACGGCAAATAAGGAAATTGGTATTGATGCTACCAACTTTTTTAATTACTTAAGTGGATATATGGACAAGCCTGATTACCATCATTTAGTTATGTCGCCATTTGATATTCGAGAGAAATTTGTTCAATTAATTGATGAAGAGATTGCCTATCATAAGCAATTTGGTAATGGGCATATTATGGCAAAGATGAATTCCTTATCGGATAAAGATTTAATTAGAAAATTATATGAAGCATCCAATGCTGGGATTAAGGTAGATTTAATTGTAAGAGGCATTTGTTGTCTCCGTCCGGGAATTGCCAATGTAAGTGAAAATATAAAAGTTCGTAGTATTGTTGGTCCATTTTTGGAACATACGCGAATTTATTATTTTCACCATAATGGGGAACAGAAGGTCTATTCTTCGTCAGCAGATATGATGACACGAAATATGGAAAAACGAATTGAGATATTATTCCCTATATTAAAGAAACATTTAAAACAACGGGTTTTAGAGTGGATGTATCTCATGTTAGCAGATAATGTAAAAGCAAGAGAACAGGATTCTACTGGGAAATATTATTATGTCGCACGACTTGAAGATGAAGCAGAAATTAATAGTCAATTGGAGCTATGTGAACATGCACGTAACTTCGAACATATAAAGGACTCTAAACAAGCAAACAAAGGTAAGTTCGATGTTTTAAACTATTTTCCGTTTAAGCAAATTAGTAAAATGTATCATAAATCAAAGTAGCTGGGATAATGAGACCAGTTGCTAGTCCTGACAGGATGCTAAAGTCAGTTTCTTGGTGAATACCGAGAGCTGACTTTTCTTTTTAAGTAACTAGCTCGGTAACACACTTGTACTTAGTGTGGTCTAAAAGGTATAGTTTAGTAAAAGCTTAACATCGACAGGGGGAAATCGAATGTGGAATGTATCTAAAGAGGCAAGGGAAAGATTTGAAAAGTGTAATTTGCTTCCTATTCATGAATCGGATGATGAGTGGGAGATTGTAATACGTGAAGCGAAAGAGGAAGGGGAGGATTTCGCTGCTAGTTTAAGAGAGGAGTTGGAAGAAGTAAAGGAAGAATTGCTGGATATTCTTCCTAGTCGTTTCATTCCTTATGTATTAGATGGAAGCTTAAACCAACCAACATTGTCGAAAGCGGTAAGAATGGATTATTTACAATGGATGCAAGAAGCGGATAAGGAATTTGAGGATATATTAGATGCAGCTTCCGAAAATACCGAGCAGGCTATTACGTCTCTTTCCAATTCAGTCCAGGCGGTTCTGGAAGAAAGTCTGCATGATACGGTAATCGAACGAATAGTACGAGAAGGTGAAACAATTCATCTTTATTTGAATACAGACGGTGGTTTTTCGACGAAATCACTGATTCATCTGGTATTTGAAGGAGTTAAAAGTGAAGTGTCTGACACATCTATAAAGGTGGAGCAATGGCTTATTTATTATGAGCTTCAAAAGAGAGGTGAAGGGTTTGCATTCCGTGCATTATTTGATTCCCCACAAGCAGAGTGGACAATTACGATGGAGAATATGGAAGCGGAATACTATTATCGTCCAAAGGAATATAGACACTTGGGTGAGGAAGAAAAGCTAGAAGAGATTACGCTATTAGAATATATTGCTATGCTGGATCAAGACCATTCGTATTGGTTCATCACACCTCACATAGAATGTAACATTACCTCTCTATCTGAGGGGATTGAGATAGAGGGGGGAGCGATAGAAATAGATAATGAACAGGTAGTGGTAACGGTTGGAGGTAAGCAGTATACCTATGATAATGAAGCTACAAAAGGGTATATTTATACCGATAACGATGAAGAAATTCAGCATCGTTATGAGGAACCATTGCCATTTGATGAAATAGAGTCAGCTGTATTGGGTAGCGATATAGAACGGCAAGTACAAGCCTGGAATACGATGTATGCTAATCCAGAAGCATTACGGGATCTGATCAATCATGTGTTAGCTAAAGTGAAGATGACAGATGAAAACGAAATGATGATCGAAGTCTATGTAAATCATTTTTATAATGAAGGTATTTTAACTGAGGCTGTTACGGCGTTATATCAAGATTTATTAAATAACTAGAAGCAGAGTAAAGGCAGGAGAATTCCAGTTTACAGGGGTAAAATGGTCAGGAATTAAATCAATAGCATAGTAATGAGAACTCACGGCGCTGTTAAATTAACTAGGCTGTGAGTTTTTTATGTTTATTTTTCTCCAATGTCAATCACCAAAATCTACATGTTGTTCCAATAGTACTCTTTTCAAACTTATTGTTTGCCATAATGAATCAAAGAAGGAAAGGAAGGTGTTTACATTGTTAATGGTGAACAATGTAGAGAAGTATTATGGGAAGAAAACTGCATTATCAAATGTTACCTTGGATATACCTAAAGGAATTTGCTACGGGTTAGTCGGACCAAACGGAGCTGGGAAATCCACATTAATGAAAATTATTGCTTCCGTTATTCAAGATTATAAAGGAACGATTCAATTTACGAATGAAAAGATTCGTGTAGGGTATGTACCACAAGATATTGCTCTTGAAGAGACACTATCCGCTCGAGATAATTTATATTTCTTTGGAGAGCTCTATGGTTTAAAAGGCAAAACGTTAAAAAAACGTACAAATGAAGTTTTAACGGAGATTGGACTAAAAGAGCGAGGGAAGGATAAGGTGCAGTCTTTCTCTGGAGGAATGAAACGACGTCTAAATATTGGTTGTGGAATCATGCATAAGCCAAATTTAATTATTATGGATGAGCCAACTGTAGGTGTTGACCCTCAATCGCGTAGATACATTTTTCAAATGATAGAACGGATGAAAGAAGCTGGTAGTACCATCATTTATGCTAGCCACTATATGGAAGAAATCGAGAACGTATGTGAGGTAGCAGGATTCATGGATCATGGGCGTATAGTGGAAAATGATCACATTGATACGATATTAAAAAAGCATGTAACCCCTTCTGTATATGTAAAAGGGAATAATTGTTTGCCTGAGGATATTAGTAAATATGGTTCTGTACAAAGCAAGGAAGATGGATACTTAGTCAGTTCGGATAATCCTATACTTGTAATGGAGAAGGTCCTTGCTTTTATTAAAAAGAACAATACAGAGCTAGAACGTTTGGAATTAGTTAAGCCACGGTTGGAGGATGTGTTTTTTTCCTTAACAGGCTCAAAGTTAAGAGATTAATAGGAGAGGAAAGGGGATAGGGATATGAATGCTGTTGTTAAGTTGGAAATGAAGAAAAATCTTCAGGATAGGGGACTATTATTCTGGGCGCTGATATTGCCGATAGTATTTACTGTACTATTTATTTCGGTATTTACTTCGGGAACAGAAGAAGTGGAAAGTAAGCAAGTGATTATTTCTATTGTTCCGGGATATACCGTGATGTTTGTATTTTTTATTATGATTTCCATGACGGAATCATTTATCAAAGATCGAAATATGGGAATGATAGCAAGGATTTCGAGTACACCACTATCACCATACTTGTATTTACTAGGCAAATGGATACCATACATGTATATTGTGAGTATACAGATAGCAATTTTACTATTGTTCGGAAAACTAGTATATGATGTTCCACTGGAGCAACCAGTACAATTAAGCATATTGGCTATTGCTTTAACCTTCATGGTGACAGGACTAGGACTTTTACTTGCTGTAGTGGTGAAGACTAATAATATGGGGATTGCCCTGACACAGGTTATTGCATTAGGTGGAGCATTACTTGGAGGGTTATGGGTACCAGTGGGTATGATGCCAGACTTCTTACAAATACTAAGTCGTTTCTTACCACAATATTGGGCTCATCAAGCATTTCAAGATGCAATGACTGGTACACTACAAACAGGGGAATTTATTCAGGCGTCATTAATCTTAGTTGGAGTTGGGATAGTTGGATTTGTTATAGCGATTTTATGTTTCCCAATAGTATTAAAACGGGCAAAGGGGTAATCCATGCAGGGGGATGTTAAGGTTGAAGGTCAACATTGATATTGATGATAAGCATACTGAGCCGTCCATCACGATACAGACAAATGAATGGTCGGAGGAATTGGAGGAAATTGTGGCTCTCATAAAGGGGAAAAATGGTAGGCGGTTGTTTGGGATAGAAGCGGACCAAACCGTATTACTAGATCCAAAAGCAATTGATTTTGTATATGCCGAAAAAAGAAAGGTCTTTGCTTGTCTTGGAAAGAAGCATGTTGAAATTAGGATGAAGCTTTATGAAATAGAAGAGAATTTAGCTTCCTATAACTTTATGCGTTTTTCTAAATCCGTTATCGGCAACCTAAATCAAATTGAGCGGTTTGAATTATCCTTTAATGGGAATCTCTGTGTGTATTTTGAATCCGGAAATAAGGAGTATATTACGAGAAAGTATGTACTACCAATCAAGAATAGATTAAATATGGGAGGGAAATCAGATGATAATGGAAGGGATTAGGAGAAGTATTTATGGAATCGCCTTTGGTGGTATTATTACGTTTATTGCCATAACCATTGTTAATTTTACAGACACTAATACCTCCGTATCGCAAATATGGCTCTATATGCTTTGTACTTTCGTGCTTGGAATCTATTTCGGATTGTCCTCCCTGATATTTAGTGACAATGGTTGGAGCATGTTAATACAAACCATCGTACATTTTACGGTTTCGATTATTGTATATTTAATCATTGCGTTGTCTGCTGGCTGGGTTCCGTTACGTTTATTTCCAATTCTATTGACCTCTTTCATATTCATAGGTATTTATACGTTGAATTGGACTGGATACTACCTGTATTTCAAAAAAGTTGAAAAATCGATGAATGCAAATTTGAAGAAAAAAATGTAAAAGTATACCATGGATGGTCTGCTTTTTCGCATTATAGTTTTGATGGATATGAAAGTAAAAAAACTCAACTGTAGGAAGTTTCTATACGTTGAGTTTTTTTACTATTTGGTGAAACTGTTTCTTAAGGTAGTTACATAACTACCGCTAACCGATACTATTAATAGCACAGTATCTCGTTTTGATATAAAATAACGGTAATAAATAAGTAGAAATGGTGGTCATGTTGTTTAAAATCTTACTAATTGAAGATGATGTTACATTGTTTAAAGAAATCAAAGAACGTCTAGTACAGTGGTCCTATGATGTATATGGTATCCAGGATTTTAATGACGTCATGCGTGATTACAGCGAGATAAAGCCTGATTTAGTCATTATTGATATTCAATTACCAAAGTTTGATGGGTTCCATTGGTGTCGAATGATCCGTTCTCACTCGAAGGTCCCTATTATTTTTCTGTCATCTCGAGATCACCCCACCGATATGATTATGTCCATGCAGCTGGGAGCGGATGACTTTGTACAAAAGCCGTTTCACTTTGATGTATTAATTGCAAAAATCCAGGCAGTATTAAGACGGGTATACAATTATAGCATGGAGCAACAGACCCAACTAAAAGTATGGAACGGTGCAACGGTTGATTACATAAAGGGCTCCATCCAAAATAACCATGGTGAGGTTGAATTGACGAAAAATGAGATATATATTTTAAAAATTTTGTTAGAAAATATGAATCAAATTGTGAGTAGGGATGAACTTATAAGGCAATTATGGGATGATGAACGATTTGTGAGTGATAATACGTTAACAGTTAATGTTAATCGATTACGGAAGAGATTAGAAGAAATAGCGATGGGACAATATATAGAAACAAAGGTAGGGCAAGGATATATGGCTAAAGATAGGAACGAAATGGATGATTAAAAAATACTTACTTGAGAGAAGAAGTTGGATACTATTCTTTTGCTTGTTACAAGGTTTATTCCTTGTCATTGCTTATGTGGACACATCTATTCATGTTAGTTCTATTCTATATATTGTCTTTCTATCCTTTGTTCTCTTTCTATTGTTTCTTGTCATGCAGTATGGAAGGGAAGTATCATTTTACAAACGGCTGAATGAATGGAATCCTAATGTTGATATTAAAATGATAGGGGAAGGAAGTACACCCTTAGAACAGATTGTAGAAAAAGCTATCAAACAGCAGGTAGACACTTGCAAGCAGGATTTGAACCAGCTAACTATAGATGTTGAACAGGAAAAGGATGAATTACTAACTTGGATTCATGAAGTAAAAACCCCCTTAACAACGATGAAATTAATGATAGAAAGAATGGAAGATAGGGCCTTAAGGGAACAGCTGATGTATGAATGGCTTCGAATTCATCTATTATTGGATCAACAATTGCACAAGCGTCGTATCGCATCCATGGAGAACGATCTTTATATAGAGCAATTAGATTTAGAGAAACTAGTCATTCAAGAAATTCAATCATTAAAATCGTGGTGTTTTCAAAAAGGCGTTGGCTTTGAAGTAGAATTAGATGTCACAGAAGTATTATCCGATGCCAAGTGGCTTCCTTTTATATTACGTCAGATTTTAACCAATGCAGTAAAGTATAGTAAGAATTCGGATATTATGGTACGTAGCTATGAACAACATGGAAGAACAGTAGTAGAAATCCAAGACGAAGGTCGTGGAATTGAAGCTAGAGACATTCCTCGTATTTTCGAAAAAGGCTTTACCTCTACACGTGACCATAAGGACCAGAATGCAACTGGAATGGGCCTATACTTAACGAAAAAAGTAGCTATGCCCCTTAAGATACATATTCATGTACAATCCGAATATGGGCAAGGAACATTGTTTCAATTAACCTTTCCAAGAAAGAATGATTTTATTAAAATAACAAGCATGTGACAACAATGTCACATGCTTTGCTATTTTGTTAGATGATTCGAAGGAATATACTAGAATTTTTTATTATGATAATCCTATAAAGAAAGGATTGATATGGATGAGTATTTTAGAAGCGAAAAATATAGTCAAAACATACGGAAATAAGTGGAATCGACAAGAGGTATTGAAAGGAATTGATTTGGATGTGGAGAAGGGGGAATTTGTCGGTATTATGGGGCCTTCCGGTTCTGGTAAAACGACCCTACTAAATGTCCTTTCATCCATTGATCGTGTCACACAGGGCTCGATTCGTGTAGAAGGCAAGGAATTTACGCGAATGAAGGATAAGGCACTAGCAGAATTTCGAAAACGTCATCTAGGCTTTGTCTTTCAAGATTATCATTTATTAGATACGTTAACGGTTAAAGAAAATATTATGTTACCACTAACCGTTAATAAAATTCCGAAAAAGGAAGCACAGCAAATGTTTGAACGGGTCACAAAGGAGTTAGGTATTTATGATATGAAGGATAAATATCCAAACCAAATTTCTGGTGGTCAGAAGCAGAGAACTTCAGCAGCTCGTGCCTTTGTTCATCAGCCTAGTATCATTTTCGCAGATGAACCCACCGGGGCACTCGATTCAAAATCGGCATCAGATTTATTGAATAAATTAAGTGATTTAAATGCGAAGCTAGAGGCTACCATTGTGATGGTTACCCATGATCCCTTAGCAGCTAGCTACTGTAGTCGTGTCATTTTTATAAAGGATGGTCAAGTGTTCACGAAATTAAGTCGTGGGGAAGAAAGTAGGCAGGATTTCTTTCAAGATATTATTAAGACACAAGGTGTGTTAGGTGGGGTACAGCATGAGCTTTAAATCTCTCATCTTTCGTAATTTACTAAAGAACATGAAAAACTATTACCTATATGTATTTGCACTTGTGTTTAGTGTATCCTTATATTTTGCTTTTGTTACTCTTCAATATGACCCAGCGATGGATGCGACTAAAGGATCTATTAAAGGAGAAGCAGCAATAAGGACTGCTTCTGTATTACTAATTATGATTGTTACCGTTTTTCTGGTATACGCTAATAATCTTTTTATTAAGCGAAGAGGAAAAGAAATTGGCTTATTTCAATTAGTTGGGTTAACAAAGAGAAATGTTTTTTGGATTGTTGGATTAGAAAGTTTCGCTTTGTACTTTGGTTCCCTAGCTCTAGGGATATTTCTAGGCTTTACTTCTTCTAAACTCATTATGATGATTCTACTAAAAACTATCGGCGTTAATGAAGTGGCACAACTTCAATTCTCAACAGAAGCCCTGATTCAAACTGTAATCGTATTTGCCGCTATTTATGTCGTTATTATGATTTTTAACGGTTGGTACATTAAACGGCAACGGATTTTATCGTTATTCCATACGACATCAACATCTGAAGAGAAAAAGCATAAAGTATCCTTTTTTGAAATCTTAGTCGGAATATTTGGGCTTGCGTTGATTATATTCGGTTATTATTTGTCTACTAAGCTATTCGATGGACAATTTACTGCGATAAATCAAATGTTTCTAGTTATGTTAGTTATCCTTGGTTCGGTTATTATCGGAACTTATTTCTTTTATAAGGGATCTGTTCGCTTTCTATTCAATCTTATTCGGAAGAAGGATAATGGGTACTTATCAGTCAACAAGGTTCTATCGTTATCATCTATCATGTTCCGGATGAAGTCGAACTCGCTGTTGTTAACCGTTATAACGACAGTATCAGCACTAGCTATTGGGTTACTATCTTTATCGTATATATCCTATTATTCAGCAGAAAAAATAGCGGAAGAATCTGTTGTGTATGACTTCTCGGTTCCAAATGAGGAGAATGCAGATGAGTTTACTGCTTTATTAGAAGAAAGTCAGATTGCTTATCATCAAAAAACAATTAAGATGGTAGCTGCGAATGCAGACTTATCCAATGTTGTCGATACGAATTTAACAGATATGTCTACAATTGTAGACGATGGTCAAATACCAATTATTATTGTGTCAGATAAAGATATTGAAGATTTAGATGTTAAGGAGAATGAAGCAGCATTTATTGGGGTTCAATCGGCTATCGATACATTTATGTCCTTCCAAACTGGTGATATGACGGTTTCTGGAAAAACAGTTTCGTATGACTTGAATCTAAACAAGGTGATGAAGGATAAATTTGTTATCCCATTACGCGTTGGGGACGGAGGATTTCCTATTACGGTCGTTGATGACAAAGTCTTTCAACAATTAAGTGATGATATAGATCCTGAGATTATGAAGGAATTTACGGTTTCAATAGGTATTGATATCGATAATAAGAGTGATATTGAAAAGGCAAATGAGATCTTTCAGTCTTCAATCGGTGAATGGGCAGGTCATGAGTCACTATTAGAGACCTTTAATAATCAGAAGCAGAATATGGGGCTAATTATGTTTGTAGTTGCTTTTCTTGGGTTAACCTTTTTAATCACTTCTGGCTGTATCCTTTATTTCAAACAAATGGATGAGGGCGAACAAGAGAAATCAACCTATACGATTCTTAGAAAATTAGGCTTTACCAAAACAGATTTGCTAAATGGAATTAAGATAAAGCAACTGTTTAATTTTGGTATACCGCTCCTAGTAGGACTAAGCCATAGCTACTTTGCAGTGAAATCAGGCTGGTTCTGGTTTGGTACGGAATTGTGGGTTCCAATGATTATCGTAATGGTGCTTTATACATTACTTTACTCCATCTTTGGCATTCTTTCCGTTGTCTACTATAAGCGATTGATAAAAGAAGCTCTGTAAGCTATTTAAATAGGAGACTACCATGATTTGGTAGTCTCTCTTTTTTGAGAAATACAAAATAGGATCACAGGAGTACTAATTTCGACATGATTGGGAAGAGAGACGGATGGTATACTAACGATAGATGGATTAAATAACGATATAGAGAAAAAAGGATGCTACGTTATCCACGTTCTCTTACCCAAGGGTGGAATTAGATTGAAGCTAAATAAAGTACTACCGATTTTGTTTTTAACGATGTTTCTTGTGATGGTTGGTTTTGGAATTATTATTCCAGTCCTCCCGTTTTATGCAGAGGAACTAGGCGCAACACCTACTCAGCTTGGATTATTGATGGCTGTATATTCACTCATGCAATTTATATTTGCGCCGATGTGGGGGAAATTATCGGATCGTATTGGCCGCAAACCGGTCATCATGATTGGGATATTTGGTCTGTCCCTTTCCTTTTTTATTTTGGCTCTTTCCACTCAAATTTGGATGCTGTTTCTAGCAAGGATAATAGGGGGAATCTTATCTGCAGCAAACATGCCTACTATAATGGCATATGTTGCTGATATTACGTCTGAAGCAGAGCGTAGTAAAGGTATGGGAATTATCGGGGCTGCTACTGGGCTTGGGTTTATCTTTGGCCCGGCAATCGGTGGGATTTTTGCAGAAATTCATTTGCACACCCCGTTTTATATTGCTGGTACGGTGTCATTTATTACGTTACTTTTCGTATATTTTACCCTACAAGAATCTTTACGGATTAGCTCTAACAAGCGGAGTAGGCGATCTAACCTATCATGGGGGAATGTTCTTGGTGGGTCTATGGCAATGTTATACTTCCTTCAATTCGTTATTTCGGTATCTTTATCCGGGCTAGAAGCAACATTTGCCTATTTTGCGGCAGAAAAGGCAGGATTAGATAGTGTATCATTAGGTTATATTTTTATGATAATGGGACTTGCCAGTGCAACTGTTCAGGGATCAATGGGGAAACTGACTAAACAATATGGTGAAGCTACTATTATACAAGCCGGGATTATCGTCTCTGCGGTTGGCTTTGGACTCCTTTTATTTATTGAAAACTTTACTACAGCTGCCATATTTCTTGCAATATTCGGAGTCGGTAATGGGGTTATTAGACCGAGTGTTTCTTCATTACTAACAAAGAAATCGAATATGGGACATGGGATGGCGACGGGTTACTTATCTTCATTCGACTCCTTGGGGAGAATTATTGGTCCGGTTATCGGTGGAGTTTTATATTCCGTAGCAATTGGATTGCCTTACCTTACTGGTATAATATTATCTGTTTTAGCCTTATCTTTGTATCGCGTTTATGCAAGCAGGGACACTGGGATAGGCTCGTCCCGACAAATTTAGGATTATCGAAAAGGGTCTATTTACAATATGAAGAAAAAGTGCGATAATTAAGGAAATTCAGAAGGGGGTAAGTAAGAAAATGATGCCAACAAATTGCTAATTATTAATTAATGTAATTAATAGGGATTTTTAATGTGTAACGTATCAATTAGCCTTTAGTTAGGTTTATTTGTTATGCCATTAGGAATCAGGCAATTTATAAGGCGACTTACTTACTGAAAATGGGAAAAAACTATCTAATACACTTTGGGCATGACTTTTGCTCTCTTTTATTGGATGGAATGATTACTATAGGATACCTATAGCTATAAAACTACCCTTTTAGACTGTAAGAAGCGATATCTTCTTATAGTCTTTTTTCATATTAACGAGTAGTAGTCTTCTTAGTCTGTCTTGCAATGGTGTAACGTACTGGACGAAAGAAGGTAGATAACATGTTAGAGCTTAAAGTAAACGGTTTGAAAAAATTTATGGAAGCAACATTAGTATTAGAGGATGTTACGTTTGAAGCATTTGACGGGGATAGAATAGGTATAGTTGGCGTAAATGGTAGTGGGAAAAGCACCATTCTAAAGATTATAGCTGGGTTAGAGCCAATGAATTATTACCCAGGCTATCCACAAACCTCAAGCTATGGTTACGATGAGGGGGTCATTCAGATAGTCCCAAATAACTCGACTACTGCTTATTTGGAGCAAATGCCCGAGTATCCAAAAGGCTTGAAGGTTATCGATATTTTAAATCTAGCCTTTGAAGAAATTGATGCAATAGAAAAGCAAATGCGAGATCTGGAAGAACAAATGGAAGCATTACAAGGTACCGCATTAGAGAAAGCGTTGAATAAGTACAGTAACGTCGTTCAAGTCTTTGAATTAAAAGGTGGATATGACAGGGGAGAAAAGTTAAGCAAGGTGTGTACGGGGCTAAAAATGGATGAGAGCTTTCTAAATAAAGAATTTGATATCCTAAGCGGTGGGGAGAAAACTACTGTTATTTTAGGGAAACTTCTTATTCATAATCCCGACATTTTATTATTGGATGAACCAACCAATCATTTAGATATGGAATCCATTGAATGGTTAGAAAGTTATCTGAAAAGTTATCAGGGAATTGTGCTCATTGTATCGCATGACCGCTATTTTCTTGACCATGTTGCAACGAAAATAGTGGAAGTAGAAGATAAACGATCATTCAGTTACAAGGGTAACTATTCCTCATTTGTCAGTCAAAAGGAGGAGAATATAAGGATACAGCTAGAGCAATATCGCCAGCAACAGAAAAAAATTAATGCGATGGAGAGTGCGGTAAAGGATTTAAGAGACTGGGCGATTCGTGCTGATAATAATAAGTTTTTCCGAAGGGCTGTAAGTATTCAGAAACGATTAGAGAAAATGGAACGTCTTGATAAACCATCAACTGATAGAAAAAATATGAGATTAGGCTTTAAGGAGGTCGAACGTTCGGGGAAAGAAACAATCAAAGCAACCAAGCTTTCTAAGTGCTATGGAGAGAAGGTAATTTTTAAAGAGGCGGAGCTTATGGTTCATTATGGTGAACGAGTAGGGTTAATTGGACCGAATGGTAGTGGCAAGACTACATTTCTAAAGATGCTACTAGGGGAAGAACAACCAGATACTGGGGAAATTAAATTAGGTGCAAGCGTTAAGGTAGCCTATTTGCCACAAAAGATTACCTTTGAAGAGGAAAACCGTATGTTAATTGAAGTCTTTCGTGAAAATATTTCTATACTAGAAGGAAAAGCACGGGAGTATTTAGCAAAATTTATGTTTTATAAATCGAGTGTATATAAGCGGGTTAGACATTTATCTGGTGGAGAGCGAATTCGGTTGAAGCTAGCGATTTTACTTTATCAAGAAATAAATCTATTAATTTTGGATGAGCCAACCAACCATTTAGATATTGACTCCATTGAGGCCCTTGAAGAGGCATTGGAGGATTTTCAAGGTACTATCTTTTTTATCTCGCATGATCGTTATTTTATTAATAAACTGAGTGATAGAATCATTGTGGTGGAGGACTATGCGCTAAAAAGCTATCTAGGCAACTATGATTATTATAAACAGGAAAAGGAAAAAATAAGCAACCAAGGTGTATCGGCACCTCCATCGAAGCAAGTAGTAAAAAGGGATCGGAAACCTGTAAAAGAGAAGAAGGCTTTCGATAAAGAAAAGCTGCTAGTCAAAATAGAATTACTCGAAAGGGAGATTAAAGACATTGACACAGCTATGGCTGCAGATCAAATTGACTATCAGCATCTTCAAGATTTGTATAATAGAAAAGTAGAACTCAGCGAGGAATTGAATGTAGCAACGGATTTATGGTTAGGTTCAAGTGATTAATTTCTACTATTTAGACAGTGTCAGTCTCTGTTATTGGTGCTAGGGAGACTGACACTACTATCGATTGTGAACAAAACAACCTTTAGGGGGTGGGCTAAGTGAAAATGGAAACGTATTATCTAGCAGTAACCTATGATGTATGTGTACACAACGACTTATACGAAGATATGAATCAATACCCGCTCGATTCAACTAAGGAAATGGAAAAACAAGTAGCGGAAATTGCCAAACAGGACATCGCCCCAGTCGTTAAAGTTTTTATAGCCAATTCAGCAGATTTAAAGGGTGATGTTACATTATATAAAGAATTTTACTTTAAGGAATTTGAATGTAATTGCACGGAGTATGTTGAATAGGTAATTCTTTCTCAACCATTTTTTAGTTTTTTTTGAAGAGATTTGGACAAGTTAAAAAAGAAATTAAAAGCAGGTTGAGGTGAATGCTTATGATTACGAAGCGGCACTTATGGTTTAATCTTGGGATGATTATTTTCTCTTGGATGACGCTACTGTTTATTGGCAAGAGAAGTTTTAAGCGGTTTGCAATAGGAGGTTTTTTCATTGTTGGGTTTGAGATCCTAAATCATCTGTATGGAAATCGCCGAAATTGGTGGAAGTTTTTTGATAAAAAGGATGCATTCTATAAGGATGAACTTCCATTTAGTATTGGACCATATATGCCACTATCGATGTGGATTATGAAATATACATATGGTAACTTTAAAAAGTTTATCCTAGTAAACGCAATTGCAGATGCACTTTTTGCTTTTCTTGGGATTGATATTCTGAAAAAGTATAAGATCGTTGGGCTTAAACGGTTAAGCCATATAAAGTTCTTTTTTTACTTGCATTATAAAGCATACTTATTATACGGCTTGCAATATTTAGTTGATAAGGTTATAAGAAAAGAGAAAACAGCCTAAGGTAAGGAGGAGGGGATAACCATGAATCCAGCGTTAATGTTTATACATAGTGCTGGTCCCCAAGGGGAAAATCAAGGGAGTAGTAACCTAATAAAGTATGTAAGGAATGGTCTTGGCAATGACGCTGAAGTCAATTCTCCGAAAATGCCAACACCAGAAGATCCAAAATACAGTGATTGGAAGAATGAACTGGACAAGGCGTTGGCTAAACACTCTGGAGGGATAGTATTAGTAGGGCACTCTTTAGGAGGATCTGTTCTATTAAAATATCTCTCTGAGGAAGTTTATCATGTGAAAGTATTGGGCTTGTTTATTGTAGCAGCACCATTCTGGGGAATAGATGATGATTGGCAACGGAAGGACTTTTTTCTCCAAGAAGCATTTGAACAGCACCTCAAGAAAATACCTCATATATTCCTTTATCACAGCAGAAATGAAGAAATTGTACCTTTTTCACACCATATTGTATTAGCAGAGAAATTAACTCGAAGTACTTGTAGGATACTCGATGGATCCGATCATTTATTTGATAATGGATTACCTGAGTTAGTTAGGGATGTCCGAAGCTTGTTGCGATAAATAAAAGTGTAATAATGAGAAGGGCGGGGACTTAAGTAGTCGTCAACCCGAATGAAGCACGATATTAAAATCGTGGTATTCATTCGGGTTTATTTTTTACATACTTTTGTACCTTACAATAATTGCATTGTTGTAATACATGTATTATCACCATCAAAAGTAGATATTGTTGATTCAGCGGCTTTGCCATCATACTCAATCTTCACTTGATATGTTCGGTCACGTGGTAACCATAAATCAATAAATCCATTGGCAAATGATGTAAAGGTATCATCCACCACGACATTGCCTTCTTCATCTTCAATATAAACATTAAATTCTTTTTCCACTAACTCTCCCTGGCAGCTTGTTAAGCTATGGATCGCACATTCATGAGTTGACTCTTCAAATGGAGCAATAGAAACAAAAAACTCGTCTTCTGGAAGAGGATATGTTTCTTTCTTTTGATTATGATCTGTCACAATCAGTTCTTGTGAATTGATAGAAGCAGATACATCTTCATGACTTCCTACACTATACTCATGGACTAATTCCTTAATATCCTTCTTATCTTCCTGCGATGTATCACCACAAGCTGCTAGTATAAGAACAAGTAATATACTGTTTATGCCGATTAGAGCTTTTTTCATATTTTTCAACTCCTGCTTATCATCTAATAAGTATTTTACTATATTAAGGCTCCGTGTACTGCCCAATTCACGAAAAGTTCATACTTATTTCAGCTTTATGGTACTATTATTATCGAAAGAGATAGAGTCTCATACAGGTAAAGGAGAAATGATCATGCGTATAGGAATTATAGGTCTTGGTGCAATTGGACAACGACTCATTAAGCGCTTTGCAGAACATAAGGAAGTTGAAATTGTTGCGGTATGTGATCAAATGGAACCATTAGCAATGAAAACAGCAAATGATTTAGGTGGAATTAACGCTTATACAGAATACCAACAGTTAATTGCAGATGAGAAAGTAGAGCTAGTTTATGTGGCAGTACCACCAAAACTTCACCATTCCATCGTTATGGAGGCATTGAAAGCAGGAAAGCATCTCCTCTGTGAAAAACCTTTAGCTAATTCGTTAGAAGAGGCAGAAGAAATGTTCCATACTGCCAAACAGGCGAATGTTGTACATGCGATGAATTTCCCATTAAATTACGAGCCAGCAACCAATAAATTTGCGGAAATGATGCAAGAAAGATACATTGGAAAGTTACGTCGATTACAGCTTTCTATGCACTTTCCACAATGGCCACGAGCATGGCAGCAAAACAACTGGGTAGGCGGCCGTGAACAAGGTGGGTTTGTATTGGAGGTTGGCGTTCATTTTATCCAGCAAATAGTAAAGATGTTTGGCGATGTTAATGATATCCGAACACAACTAGAACTACCAGAGGATCCTTCTAAATGTGAAACAGGTATTATAGCAACCGCAAAACTTGCAGATGGTACCCCAGTCCTCATTGAGGGGTTAAGCCAAATCCCAGGTAAGGAATATATTGGATTCACAGCCTATGGTACAGAAGGTTCATTATCCTTAGATAACTGGGGTATTATTAGAGCCGGGAAAAACGGTGAAGAGCCGAAAGAAATTTCCTTTGAACATCAACCATATAACAATCTAATAGATGAGTTAGTAAAAGCAACAAAAGGGGAAGAAGCAGAGATTTATGATTTTGAAATCGGCTTTAAGGCACAGCGTGTGTTAGAGCAATTAAGGAAAATGTAAAAATCAGTCCTACCTACCAAGTGTTTCGTTAACATTTGGTAGTTTTTTGTGATGAAAATGAAATACCATAATTACTCTAGAGAGTAAGTAGAACGTTAAAATTTATTATGTCGTGTTTAAATTTTTCTATATTGGATAAACATATAATAGATATAATTCTATTTTGACATAGGAGGAATTCATCATGGGTTTCATTTGGAGTTTAATTGTTGGAGGTATTCTTGGTTGGATTGGTAGCCTTATCGTCGGCAGGGATGTACCAGGTGGAGTATTTGGTAATATTATTGCTGGAATTATTGGAGCATGGATTGGATCGTTTTTACTTGGTGATTGGGGTCCAGAAATAGGTGGATATAACATTATCCCGGCACTAATTGGAGCCATTATCCTAATCTTTGTGATTAGTTTAATTATGAGAGCAATGCGTAAGGCTGATTAATATAAGAACACCCACGCTACAGGGCTGGGTGTTCTTTCAATTATTCAAGGAATACAGTAAAAAAAATCCTAGTTGACATATTCTTCAGGATTTCACACTATAACTTCAGGATTTGAAGGGGGTCTTTCAGGATTTCTCCCCTTATCTTCAGGATTTATAATTTATGAAGCAGAGATATTGCAAAGCCTCTCCATTCTATATAAGATAAACCTATTAGTAAATTACTTGGAGGAATGGTAATCGTGAAAGAAATTACAGCAAAGGAACTAGAACAAAAGCTAACGGCAGGGGAAGCATTGAATATCATTGATGTTCGTGAGGATGAAGAGGTAGCAATGGGGAAAATTCCAGGAGCAAAACATATCCCACTAGGTCAAATTCCTGAACGTCTTGAAGAATTAGATAAAAATGACCATTATTATATGGTATGTCGTTCTGGCGCAAGAAGTGGAAACGCAACAGGTTTTTTAACAGAGCGTGGCTATAATGTTACGAATATGGTTGGTGGAATGCTGGATTGGGAAGGAGAAGTCGAGTAAGCACTCTGCTTCTTTATAAATACGGTTTTTTCTCCTTTCGAATAGGAAATGGTAAAAAATAAGCAGTTCAATTTGTTTTAAATTGAACTGCTTTTGTATATCCCCACAATAAGTATGGGAATCACCATATATAAACACTCTCACATGTATCAGCCTGTGGCTCATAATAGCAATGCTGTTTAAACTGGCCAGCAAATGGCTGATCATACCAGGTAGGAGGGCATGGAGCATACGGATTAAAGTACCAAAGCGCATACTTAGAAGGATGCTCTCTCCAATAGTCTAGTGTTTGTTTGGCCAATCTTTTTTCTGATTCTCGTGCTCTATTATAGAAAACATTCCCTTTTTGTACTGCTTCAAATGAGTAGTTTCCACCCTGCACTTGATAAATGACATCCGGTATTGATCGTAAATCTACAAAGTCTAAACAATTCGCTTTTAATCGATTGACAATAACATTTCCAACCATTAGCATGCCAAGCTTTCCTTCGCCTTCTGCCTCCGCACGCATCATTCTAGCCATTAAATCAATATCACTATCGTTATACTTCACTCTTGCCATTTTCATCACCTCTTAAAATAGTATGAAAAATATTGGCAATGGTTCATTTGGACGAAAGGATATTTTTAAAAAATTATAAAGTCAAGGATTAATCAATCCCGATCAAACCAAAGCAGTTCTTGATCATCTGCCTCTCCGTTGTAATTGATTAAAATTTCATCACCGGCTTTGATATCTTTGTATGCATAAAAGTCAAATGTATGATTATCAAAGTTAATTTCATAAATTGCATTTGGTTCATAGGAATGATTAAATAGCATGCCATATCCAAGAAGAATGGCTGTATGATTTATGCCGTATTCAAAGGCATAATCGGCGAGTAATGTTTTTTCAATAAATTGATGCTGGTCATTAGGATAAGCGATAACAGGTGCCTCATGTAATAGCTCTCCCTTTTTAATTGCACGTGTAGCAAATACTCCTCTATTAAACTCTCCATCACTAACAGAAGATGTTTTGATTTCAATCATATTTGTTCTCCTCAAGATTTTGTCTTCTTTTATACTGTAACATTAATCCAGCACTTGGACCTATAGTTTAGGTAAACTAAATGTAGCAACCTTTGTAATCTTTAGTGTACCCGTTTCGAACTTATCCTATTGCGTCAAAGCAAAATCGATTGAAAAATAAGTCCTTTGGTAGTGATAAGAGCAAGTGAAGTACATAAAATGAAAAGTGCATCGGATGCAGTTTATTCACAGCATTCACTAGTGATGAACATAAGTTTACATTGCTCATGTGAACTACACAGGGGAGTTATGCTACACTAGAACTATATGGATGTTTTAGAGAGGGGTCCAGAGCTTGGATTTACAGAAGGAAGTATCAAAGCTAACCAAAAAGGAATTAGTTGAATTAATTATGGAGCTTGTTGAGGGCGATCAGGATATTGCGAAGAAGATCGAATTTAAATTAGTTACGCCTAATGATGAAGTAAAAGCAAGTAAACAATTAATTCGTAAATATATAAATGAAAATAAACGGCAAGGTTTTATTTCCAGACGTAATGTACATGCTGCTCTACAGGGTGCTGAGATGGTGCTTGATAAGGGACGGGATAAGCTGGTAAATGGGGAAGAAGAGCTAGCTATTGAACTAGGAATTACAGTATTATCAATCGTTATCGATATGCTTCAGTATACGGATGATTCTAATGGAGAGATTGGCTTTGTTATAAATGAAAGTATCACCCTACTTCAGGATGCCTCATCCCTCGTACTGCTTTCCTTAAATCATCGTGGCCAGGAAAGGGCTTTTGATCTAATTCTAAAGGAAGCGATGCACAAACGTTATGATGGATGGAACGATACTCGTTATGAGCTATTAGATGTTTGTACAATCTATTCTGCTCGTTCTTCAGAAAGAAGGAAGCTAGAGGAAACATTAGAAAAGCTGTTAAGCCAAGTTTCCGATATGTCTTCTCTTTCATCTGATTATGATAAACAAGCCATCCTACAGCTTCAGTTAAAGATAATGGAACGGAATGGTGAAATGGAACAGGCTAGCCAGTTTGTTCATCACCACATAGAATATGATGAATTTCGGAAAATGGCTATTGAAAAAGCAATTGAAAATGAAAATTATGAAACAGCCTTACAGCTTTGTAAAGAGGGCGAAGAAAATGACAGTAAATATCCAGGTCTAGTAAAGCAATGGAAAGAATGTCGACTACAAGTCTATGAAATTATAGAAGATATGGAAAAGCAAAAAGATATACTGATAGAATTTGTATTAGACAATGAATATGAGGCATATGGGAAGCTAAAGGAGTTGTATTCTCCAAGCGAATGGCAGACTGCCCTAGAGAAGATATTTGAATTATTGGAAGGGAAATCGTCCAATTACCTTCCCCATGTATATGAGTACATCGCAAAGCTTGAGAATCGTAGTGATAAAATATTAAAGTATGTGGAGCAAGCGCCATCCACCATTATCGAGCTTTATCCATATTTGATTGCCGATTATCGGGATAGAGTGGAAGAGATTTTTATGCAACATATCCTATCGGAAGCAGAGGATGCAACCGATAGAAAGAAATATCGTCATGTATGTAGGAAGCTAGTCGTCTATAAAGAAGCTTGTGGAGACGAGAAGTTCACTAGCGTAGTACAGCAGTTAAAAGATACTTATGAGCGAAAACCAGCATTTGTGAATGAACTGGAGAAAGTAGAAAAATAAACGACAAGATAAATCCCCCCTGTATGTATCGTACAGGGGGGATGATTGATTAATAGCGTTGGAGCATCTTGGATGATGTAGGATTAGCTAATTTAAGTCTTGCATACCCAACTAAAATCAGTACGACCATCCCAATTAAAAACGCAACAAAATAAGGAGAAATAACATCACGAGTAGCCCCTGTAATGAACGAGCTTGTTATCATACCAAGTGAATTAACTGCAGACATAATACCAAAAGCCCGACCATGTCCTTCACTTGAGACTGCATTAGTAATGGCGGTTGCCATTGCTGGCATCATCACTCCTAAAAAGAACCCTAGTAAGAATAACGATAACGGAAGGGCAACTAAGGCATTTAATATGGTAAAAATACTCAAAGCCATGCCAAATAATCCAAACAGCATCCGTTTCGTCGGATCAAAGCGATTAATGAAAAATAATACTGATGAGGCAAAGGTTCCCACCCCCATAAAACTAAATAATACACCTGTCGTTGCAGTGGAAAGCCCTTGTTCAACTGTTAAATACGGAACCTCATAAATTATTACCCCATGAATATACATCACAGCAAAAGCAGTAAGAAATACCATCTGTAAACTCGGCATCTGTAGTACTTGTCTAAAACCTAGTTGTTGTTCATGATTAACCCTAATAATACTCTGCTTTTCCTTTAAAAATCGAGCAGTATAAAGAGCTGTTAGTAAGAGGGAGGTCCCGATTACATAGTACGTATTCGCATAGCCAATTTGAGCTCCTAACTGTCCACCGATAATAGGTGCGATAATACTAGCAATCGTACCAAGAATCCCCATAATCGCGATGTTTTTCCCTTGTTGGTGACTATTTTTTGCATACCCTGATAGCAAGGCCAAAGCAGAAGGAATTAAAAAGGCTAAGGATAGCCCATTGAGCGTTCGAACAACTAGTAAACTAGTAGAGTCGGAAACAAGTGCATGTCCGAGAAAGAGGCAGCCAGATAGAAATAAAGACAAAGCAATAAATCCTTTCTTACCAAACCGATCGGACAATGGACCTGCTATTAAATTCCCTGTTAAATTAGCAAATGCTGCAATACTCAACATGACGCCGATTAGCACACCGGATGCTCCCATACTCGCTGCATAAGGTGCAAAGATAGGGGATTGCACACTCATCACCAAGCTAACGAAAAACATAATAACAAAGATGTGTAGTTTATCTACTGATGTTCTCAATTTTCTTCACCTCAAGAAAAATATATGCTGGACAAAGCATATTAAGACGAGCTTTTCCGTGAAGTGAATGTAAAATTCGTATGATTGATATGTATATAAACGTAAAAAAGCCAGAAATCATTGTTTAATTTCTGGCTTTAACTATCATTTCTAAAGTAGGTAAGCCTCTATCTACATGATACAAAAAATTAAATTATAAGTCTATAATTAATTTTTTGTCTATGGGAGAATGAAGTTGTGCACAGGAACGTAACGTTACGGGAATTATTTGACTTAAGGAGGTCCTATGATGAAACGGACAATGCCAACAGAGGAAGCCATTAAGCGGTGGAATCTGCATGCAGAAAGGTTTACTGCTGGATATAGTGAATTTGGTGACCGCAGTCGTGTATTATTCTTAAATCCTACTATCTTTTCCTTGTTAGGGGACGTAGATGGGAAGTTGATATTGGATGCAGGCTGTGGAGAAGGATATCTTAGCAGAATTTTAGGAGATAAAGGGGCAAGGATAACGGCAATTGATTACTCAGAAAAAATGTTAGAACTGGCTAAAGCACGAACCCGAGAAGATTTGGAAATCGACTATTATCACGGAAATTGTGAAAATCTAAGTTTTCTAGATGGTGAGCAATTTGATACCATTGTTTCGAATATGGTTATTCAAGATCTAGAGGATTATGAAAGCTGCTTACAAGAAATGTACCGACTGTTAAAACCAGGTGCAAGCTTCGTCTTCTCCATCCTTCACCCTTGTTTTATCACGCCGGATAGTGGTTGGATTCGTAATGAACAAGGAGTGAAAGAATACTGGAAGGTGTGCAGGTACTTTTATGAAGGGGTATATGATCAGCGTTTACCAATTCAGTCCAATAAGCCAATCGTATATTATCATCGAACACTTTCAAGCTATGTGAAAGCTATAATAAGTGCCGGATTTACGATTGAGGATTTAGTGGAACCGAAGCCATCAAAGGAGGTATTAAAGGAGTATCCTGGATATGAAGAGGATTTGAATTGTGCTACCTTTATGGTGTTTAAGTTGAGGAAGTAGTCATAACTAGGGGCTGGGATATAACGAAAAGATTGTAAAACCGAATGATACACGATACTTGCTCACCATTCGGTTTTCCTTTAAGAAAAATTTCTTTTGTCCCAGCCTCCATTTCATCATACAATCCTCATGTGTAATACCTTTTTATCGCTAGAGGCATGGTATACACAAACCATAAATAGGAAAATGGAGGGGAAGTGTTGTTATGCAGTATGGAACAGTAATCACAGGAGTATTACATAGAAAAGTAAATCGATTCATTGCCGAAGTCATCATTGATGGTGTGATGGAGCATGTCCATATTAAAAATACAAGTCGTTTGAAAGAACTGCTTGTACCTGGAGCGGAAGTAGTCATGGAATTAAGTACGAATCCCAATCGAAAAACAAAATTCTCTCTTATTGCGGTTTGGAAGTATAGTCGGTTAGTTAACATTGACTCCCAAGCACCAAATAGAATTGTCTTGGAGGCAATTAGGAAGGGAAGAATGAAGGAGCTTGGAAAGGTAGACGTACTGAAGCGAGAAGTATCCTATGGCGCTTCTCGGTTTGATTTTTATTATGAAAAGGGCAGTGAGAAAGGGTTTATCGAAGTAAAGGGAGTAACATTAGAAGAGCGGTGATTAGCCATGTTTCCAGATGCACCAACAGTTAGAGGGACAAAGCATGTACAGGAGCTGATAAAAGCAAAGAAGGAAGGATATCAGGCGACTATTTTATCATCAATAGGCGAGAAGACTCCCACCTCAAGGAATGGGAAATGCGTAGGTGGGAGATAAATCGCCTTCGGACAAGAGATGGCTCACTTGCCATCTCGATTGTTCGACTATTCAAGTGCTTACATTCTTCCCTGAAATGACCTATCCACCATGCAACATAAGGTATAATAGAGGTATCGTGATACAGAAAGAGGTGAAAGCAATGCTCGTCAAAAAAGCCTACAAATTCCGTATCTATCCAACGAGAGAACAGAAAAGACAGATTGTGAAAACCCTTGGCTGTTCTCGTTTTGTCTTCAACCATTTTTTAGTAAAGTGGAACGACACCTACAAACAAACCGGAAAAGGACTGACGTATAACGCTTGTTCTGCTCAACTACCTCAATTGAAAAAGGAATTAAGTTGGTTAAAAGAAGTAGACAGCATTGCAGTCCAAACTTCCCTCCAAAACCTCTCTGATGCCTTCTCCAGATTCTTCAAAAAGCAAAACAAAGCCCCGCGATTTAAGTCCAAAAAGCATCTGGTTCAATCCTACACAACGAAGCAGACCAACGGAAATATCTCCATGGAAGGGAACAAAATCAAACTACCTAAATTAGGACTCGTTCGCTTTACCAAAAGCCGTGAAGTACATGGTCGTATCATCAATGTTACCATTAGACGTAATCCAAGCGGAAAATATTTCATTTCTATTCTTGCAGAAACAGACGTACAACCATTAGTAAAAACAGAATCCGCTTCGGAATCGACTTAGGCATCACGGACTTTGCGATTCTTTCTGATGGTCACAAGATTGACAATAACAAGTTCACTTCCAACATGGAAAAGAAGTTAAAACGAGAACAACGCAAACTATCCAGACGTGCTTTGCATGCGAAAAACAACGGAATCAACTTACTCGGTGCCAAAAACTATCAAAAACAAAAACGAAAAGTAGCAAGATTGTATGATAAAGTGCTGAATCAACGTGCCGACTTCCTGAATAAGTTAAGTACAGCCATCATCAAAAACCACGATGTCATCTGTATCGAAGACTTGAACACGAAAGGAATGTTGCGCAATCATAAACTAGCGAAATCTATCTCTGACGTATCATGGTCTAGTTTTGTGACGAAATTACAGTACAAAGCGGATTGGTATGGTAAAACCCTGGTGAAAATAAGTAGAGGCTTTCCATCCAGTCAACTATGTTCTGTTTGTGGACATCACACTGGCAAGAAGTCGCTTGAGGTAAGGGAATGGACTTGTCCAGCTTGTCACATGCATCATGATCGAGATATCAATGCGAGTAACAATATTCTAGCTGAAGGATTACGAATCGTAGCTTCAGCTTAAGCAACCTATAAAACCGTAGGGACTACGGGGATAGCTTGGTAAAGAAGAGAAACCGCTGTTAGTTAAGAAATACCACGAACAAGTACGCTCTGTTCCCAAGAATCCCCCACTTCAAACATCCTGAAAGGAGGTTAAGTGGGGGTAGTTCAATTGTTGTACAAATGAAAGGATGTGACCGACTGATCCCTCATTTTAAGATGGATGAAGCATTTGCCAACGTATTAGTAAGCGCAGCTGAATGTGGAGTACAAGTTTTAGCGTATGATACGGTGGTGAAGGAGGACGAATTAACTATAGATCAAGCTGTTCTAGTTTCATTGTGAAACTCCTATTAGAGCTAGTATTAATTTTCTAAAATATATAAATTTAATATTTTGCAAATGAATATAATGATAAGATAAATGAAGAGATTATATTCGTAAAGGAGAATGGCCATGAAGGAAATTCTATATAAGTATATGGCTAAGCATACGAATCTGCGTGAAGCGGAGCAAGAAGCTATTATCAATGAAATCGTGGTGGAGCGCTTTTTGAAAGGAACGGACTTAACGAAGCAAGGATATCGACTAGACACCACTACGGATTGTTATTTCGTACTAGCAGGCTGTGTGAGGCAATTCTATATTGATGAAGACGGTAAAGAAATCACCTCCAATTTCTACACAGAGGAACAGGCAATATTATTAGCGAACTTTGGCGATTCTAGCCAAGTTTCTAACTACTCGTTAACTTGTGTAGAGGATTCCGTGTTAGTTGTTTCTGACATGGTGAGAGAAGAAGAGATGTATCTTGACTTTCCGGAGCTTGAAACGATGACCCGGCGTATGATGGAAGGATATCTTGGTCAGACTCAAAATGAACTTGCTCAATTCTTTCGTTTATCCCCAGAAGAGCGCTACAAATCTGTCATCACAAACAGGCCAGACCTCATAACCCGTGTTCCCCAGCATCAACTGGCAAGCTATCTAGGAATTACACCAGAGTCATTAAGTAGAATTAAAAAACGAATTCAATAATATTTCATCCATATCACCCTCATCTTAACTTAAGTCAATGCCTGAAGGATGAGTGTCCATTATGATAATCTAAAAAGGACTGAGGGTGGATGAAGATGAAGGCAATTATTACTTCGAAATATGGAGCACCAGATACGCTAGAATTAAAGGAAGTGGAAAAACCGGTGCCGAAAGCGGATGAGGTACTGGTGAAAATTCATGCGGCATCCGTGAATTATGGCAATATTGTATTACTGAGAGGAAAGCCTTATATCGCTAGGCTTGCATTTGGACTTCGTAAACCAAAATTCCCAATTCCAGGAGGGGATATGGCAGGAACGATAGAGGCCATAGGGGAAAAGGTAACAGAGTTTAAGATTGGCGACGAGGTGTATGGTGACCTGTCTAGCTGTGGATGGGGGACTTTTGCAGAGTACGCAACAGCGCCTGAGAAGGCTGTTGCACATAAACCTCGTAATCTATCATTTCAAGATGCTGCAGCAGTACCTATGGCGGCGACTACCGCATTACAGGCAATCCGTGATATTGGCAACGTAACAGCTGGACAGAAGGTGCTTATTCACGGGGGATCAGGTGGTGTTGGAACATTCGCGGTTCAAATTGCAAAAGCTTTGGGTGCAGAGGTGACAACGGTTGTCAGTACAAGAAATGTGGCCATTGCACATGCACTAGGTGCTGATCATGTAATAGATTACAAGAAGGAAAAACTGGACGATAAGGAACAGTTATATGATTTGGTCATTGGAGTCAATGGTTCTCAGCGTCTTTTAACCTATAAACAAATACTTCAGTCCGGTGGTCGATTTATTCATGTAGGTGGTACGGAAAGCCAAATGTATCAAACAATGCTTTTCGGACCATTTATTTCGATGACTGGGAATAAAAAAATAGCTACTTTTTTGCAACGACCGAACCATGGGGATTTAATCAGGATGAAGGAGCTAATTGAAGCGGGGCAAGTAAAGCCAGTTATCGATAGAAGCTTTTCACTACAAGAAGTCCCAGAGGCGCTCATGTATTTTGAAGAAGGTCATAGTCAAGGTAAGGTTGTCATTACGATTTGTTAAGGAAGAGCAGTCCCGGGTGACTGCCCTTAGCTATAGGCCTATTCTATTTTTCTCCTCCTGACTCAATATCCATGCCAACTTATAAGCATATACATATCCTAATTGGAATAATGTGTATGTAGGTGGCAATCATGTCACCCTGAAAATTTTAGAATGGATTCAAGAAGGGACTTTTACTAGACGCCTTCAAGGAGGATTATGATGAGTCAGGTGATTACAGATTATTTCCAGGAAACAAGAGGAGCGCTACTGCGATTGATTGAAGGATTAAGCTTTGAGCAATTTAATGCGACACCTAATGAAGAAAAGTGGAGCGTTGCTCAGGTTTGCCATCATCTAGCATTATTCGAACTTGCAACGATAAAAGCGGTGAAGTATGGGTTACGGGAGGATAACAGTACGAAGAGTGATCCGAAAGATATTAAGCTAATTTTAGATCGGTCGAAGAAGGCACATGCACCAAAGGTAGTAGAGCCAGGTGGTGGCCCGTTTGAGTTGCAAGAGATGGTTGACATGTTGAGAAATACTAGGAAAAAATTACATGAAACGATGGATAGCTTGGAAGATTGTACTGTACTAAATGAAAAATCAGTTGTCCATCCTAGGTTTGGTTTACTTTCCTTACACCAGTGGGTTGAGACAGTACCATTGCATGAACAACGGCATATTGAACAAATTAAAGAGATTATGGGAAGATGGGCTTACGGAACACGCTAGAATTTCGTTGTAGCGTGTTTTTAAATGGAAATGGAAAGAAAAGCTACCCTCAGGGATTATATATCTGCTTCTACTCTGAGGGTAAGTCTTATATTATTGTTAAAATATCATCTGGCGTTTTGGCGTGAAAGTCGGGCTTTAGCTTTTCAATCGCTTCAATGGAATCATATCCCCAGCCAACCCAGATAATTTTAATCCCTGATTTTTTACAGGCAAGGATGTCTCTTTGTTCATCCCCGATATAAATTACTTCAGACGGATGTAACTTATGTTCACTAAGATATTTATCGATGAGCTTATCTTTACCAAGGATACTGCTAGAACATAAGACACGTTCGATCGTTGTGACCTCATTGCGTTTTAAGAAACGGATAATATTATCTCTTGAATTAGAGGAGATGATACTAGTTTTATAGCCTTTACGATCAAGCTGTTGTAAGGTAGACTTCATTCCATCAAATAAACGTAGCTCGTGTAACGATTCTTGATATAATTTATATAATTTCGGTGCGATAATAGGTAGTTTAAACATCGAAAAATTTACATGCTTCATCCTTTGCTTAAGTGAAAGTTGTTTGAGGACAGGTATTTCATGATGCTTTATTTCTTTTAGATTATGTTTCTTACAAAGACTATTCCAGCTGGATATTAATACTTCAAGTGAATCGACAAGTGTTCCGTCAAAGTCAAAAATTACATGTTTGATCACCATTTACACTCCATTCCAAAACGGTAGAAGGAGAACAACGTATTTACCTACCTTCCTCTAGACTATAGCATATGCTCCATCATATTAAAAATAATGCCCAAAATTGCTTAAGCGGCAATTTACTTTAGGTTGAAAGAAGAGCCATCAACCACTTCAACATCATCCCGATTTTTAATTTCCTCCATTAGCTTAAACAGCGCTTTATCCTTTTGCTTTGCTTCAATCATACAATCAATTTGGGGGATGGACCCCTTTATTTCATGTAAAAAGTCAAAAAAGAGCTTGCTATCGATGTAATCAGCATGGTGACGAAAACTTCTCTCACTTTTTGGACTAGATATGTGCATCTTAATAGGCAGTGGAGAATGTTCCCATGACTGTACGATACTATCCCAGTGCCGCTGCCAATTCGAATCTTGATGTAGGGCTAGATGGTGGTGGTAGTCAAAGACAAGTGGGATATTAAGCTTCTGACAAAGGTAAAGCATATCCTCTAATGTAAATGAGGTATCATCATTTTCTAACATAATTAGCTTCTGGATACCTGTTGGAACATCCATCCAGGTTTCTATAAACTGCTCCAAAGATTTTTCCTTATCCATATATTTGCCCCCAACGTGTATAACACAGCGATGGGTACGGTCTATTTTCATTGCCTTTAAAATCAAATAATGCATTTTCAAGGTTAGGATTGATTGGTGAAACACATCTTTATTAGGGGAGTTAAGTAACACAAAGTGATCTGGGTGGAAATCGACCCGTAACTGGTGCTCTTGAATATATGTACCAATTTCCTTTAATAAATCTTTTATTGGCATGATAAAATCCCAGTCCAAAAGCTCCCGATGATATGCTAGTGGAATCAGTCTTGAAGTTAATCGGTAAAAGTGGATTTCGGATGCAACAGTATGTTTTAGTAATCGCAATGTATTCGTTAGGTTTGAGCGTGCAATTCGTTCTAATTTTCGAATGGCTGCATCTCGGTCCGCTATTTTTTGAAATTGCGTAAAAGTCATTGTTTGAGATGGAGATGCGTTTTTCAATTCCATGCTCATGGCTACATAACCAAGTCGTACAAGTGTCATGATGTGTCACCTCTTGTAAAAATATATTGTTAAAAGAGAACGAATGTTCTATAATGAATGTGGAGGTGCATAGTTTGAGACCGAAATTATCAAAAAAATTGCATGTGGATAGGTATAATGATTTTTATTGGCTAAAGGAAGAGTTACAAGTATTCTGTAGAGAACATGGGATAAGCGCAACTGGTTCTAAGCTCGAGATTTCCAATCGAATCGAAACTTTCCTTCGTACAGGGGAGATACTAAAGCCTGATAGAAAGTCGAGACGAAAGGCAGAGGGAGTCCTCAGTTCCCAGCTATCTCTAGAAACAGTTATTACAGAAAATCACCGTTGTAGTCAAACTGTCAGAGCATTCTTTAAGACGATTATTCCCAATTTTCATTTCTCTACTCATATTCAAAACTATTTTAAGACGAATGTCGGTAATACATATCGTGATGCAGTAGAAGCTTGGTATGAAGAGGAAGAACGAAAGAAAGACCCTTCCTATAAAAAGGAAATTGCACCTCAATTTGAATATAATCGGTTTATTCGTGATTATTATGCTGATCCAAAAAATCAAGGGAAAAGTCGCGAAAAGGCGATTGAGGCCTGGAATGAAATAAAAAAACGCCCAGGAAGTAACCAATATAATCCCAGTTAAATTAGATATATTACCAAACTATCGAGGCTCCTGAGGTTCGCTTTACTCCACGGATTTTGGCAATATCATCAACTAATTGAAGCATAGCAAGATTCTTTTGTTTTGCTTCGATCATGATGTCAAAGTCTCGATTTAGGGCCTTTGCGATTTTTAAAAATGGAAGTATAAATTCAACATCAACATAATCAGCATGTGAACGAAAGGCTGATTCTGATTTTGGTGAAGAGATATGTACTTTTGGCGGAATGTCTCGGTGATTCCAAGTATTAAAAACCCGAGTTAAATAGTCTTCCAGTTCGGCGTCCCCTTTATTGGCCATGTAATGATGGTAATCCAGGATCATCGGAATCTCTTCTTTTTCACAAGCATCTAATGTTTCCTTGATATTATAGGTTTTGTCATCGTTCTCTAGTGTCATGAAATATTTAATGTCATCAGGCAGACTCCTTAAATTTTTGTGAAATCTCACTAAACTATGCTCTTTATCTCCATATGCACCACCAATATGAATATTCATAATGGATGTTTCTAGGATATCCATTGCTTCAAGCATTTTATAATGATACTCTATATCCGCCGCTGCATTTAACGTAACCTCCTTTCTTGGACTGGTAAAGAGGGTATATTGTCCGGGATGGAAGCTTGTTCGTATCTTGTATCTCTTGATTAGTTGACCTAATTCTTCCCACTCATTCTTAAAGGGCGTAATGAAGTCCCAGCGTACATCGGGATGTGTAGCCAAAGGGACAAGCATACTTGAGAAACGATAGAGCTCAATTTCGTGTGCAATATTATAGTATAGAATTCGCTTCGTGTGCTGTAAATTCTGTGCTGTGACTGCTTGTAATGTAGCTAGCCGTTCATGCTTAGGAAGAGCAGAATATCGTTTAAAGGTCAGTGTTTTAGAAGGGCTAGCATCCCATAAGCCAAGTGCGTTTGCAACATAACCAAACCGGATTTTCATGTAAGACTCCCCTTGATTGACAATATATAGTTTATGCTTTGTTATAAGGTTTCTGTCTATACAGCAAAATTTACTTGGATAGAGAAAAAGAGGAAGTTCCCATAGACATGGAACCTTCCCGTTTGCTGTTCAATTAGCTATGCTTATATTTAAGATTATTAATCCATACATAAATACCTATCCCAACTATTAAGATAATGTTACTTGCGATTAGTTGCATTTCAGCATCTAATGCCGTTTTACTAAGTAAATAATCTGGTAAAACAAGTAAGGCAACAATTGCAATTAGAATTGCTGTTTTAGCCCAAATGGAAAGGCAAATGATAAATAACACCATTATTCCTGTTATAATCATTGTCCCAGTTTGTCCAATTTCCATAACTGGAGTTTCTACTGAGCGATTAAGAAAAATTAACCCAACATACAATCCGATAGGGACTAACGTTACAATCAGTAACAAGAGAAACTGGTTCAGGTTTGAAAGATAATGACTAGCGATATATCGAAATGCTAGAAAAAGAGTGACAATAAAAATTCCTGCAATTACGATATGACCAATTATTTCTAGTATGGAATAGGATAACGAACCTGCCCCTGCTAATGCATCTTTAAAAATAGTAAAAGAGAATGAGCCAACGATGATCATAAAGATGTATTTTAGCCATGACCGTAAGTCGATCTTCATTTCATCGGCAATCATCTGCATATATTCCTTCGGGGAGTTACCAACTATTTTTTCAATAGGTTTTCCTCTTTTTTCTGCTTCAATTAAATGTGTTTCCAATTCCTCTATAATCGCTTCGATTTCTTTGGACTTCTTTCCACTAGAAAATAAATAAACCCGTAGATCTTCTATGAAGGTCTTGCTTTTGTTTGATAGTTCATGCATGGTTATCTTCTCCTTTGAATTCATGTTTAAGTACTCTGTTTACATTGGACTGTAAGTAGTCCCAACGCTCCATAAACTCTGCCAGTTCCAGTTCGCCCTTAGGCGTCAAAGAATAATATTTCCTGCGAGGTCCAGCTGTGGATTTTCTTAATGTGGAGGTGACCAGCTTTTCTTTCTGCATACGCATTAATAATGGATATATGGTACCTTCACCGAAGGATTGAAAGCCGTATTCCTCAAGCTTTTCGGCTAGTTCGTAACCGTATACCTCCTTATCTTTTATGATTGCAAGAATACAACCATCTAAAATGCCTTTTAGCATTTGGGTTGTTGACATATTACGTGACCTCCTTTGCTATATTGTAATACAAGGGTTGTAGGATTTAAAAAATACCTTGCAATACAAAGTATATGTGTAGAATAACATATGCTATCTTGTAATGCAAGGGTAAAAAATCTTCTTATTACATGGAGGTCATCTAGTTAAGTGAAGACAAACCTCCCAAGCTACTATTTAATTGGCACGCATATTTCACAGTAATGGTTTTTCAATAGGTCCGCTTTGTATCGTTCCATAATCGGTTTGTTATCCATCTGATATCCACTTTTTTGTATCCAAGTATGCAGCTTAGTATATGCCTCTTGTATTGCTTCCGTTGTATGCCTGATTTTAAACATAAGGTATCTTCCACCAAGGAGGTCACGTTCGCTAATTGTATTATCTAATGGGTAATCGTTATCGATTACGATGCAAGCATCAAATCGACAGTCTTCAGGTTTTGTAGACTCTGGATTGTCTAATGGGACTGCATACAGAATAGATGATTGAAGAAGATTTCTCGCACTAGCCCAACCTTTTAATTCAGTCATCACGTTAATATTTTCGGGTCCATATGGACCAATCCGCCTCTTATAAGCAATCCGATAATTGGGGAGGGTTTCTATTTTATATTCCATTACTAATTCTTCCTTTCCTCATATATTATTTGGTACATTTCGAATGTAACATGCTTTAAAATTTTTTTCATAATATTTTTTAAAATTATCAGGAAGTTTTTAATAGAGCGTAATACGAAAGCAATATCTTTGATAAAACTGCCTTCTTTTGAAACAATATAACTATCCATAGTGAAGGGAGTTTTCAAACATGAAAGTATTTCTTATCGGTTCAAATGGTCAGGTTGGAAAACATATTGTGAAGTTCCTTCAAGAAAGTAATAAGCACGAGTTAACTGCTATGGTTCGTAGCGAGGAGCAGGCAGAGCAATTGAAAGCATCTGGTGTGAAGGCGGCTATAGCGAATTTGGAAGAGAGTGTAGAGGAGCTTGCAGAAGTGATGCGAGGTTCTGAAGCGGTAATCTTTTCGGCTGGATCTGGTGGACACACTGGTCCAGATAAAACATTGCTCGTTGATTTAGATGGTGCGGTGAAGTCGATGGAAGCAGCTGAAAAGGCTGGAATCAATCGATATATTATGGTTAGTGCTTATAAAGCATATGACCGTGAATCGTGGAAAGATAGTCCGATTAAACCATACATGGTGGCTAAACATTATGCAGACAGAATGCTTGTAGCAAGCGATTTAAACTATACCATCCTAGGTCCAGGACTGCTACTCAATGAACCTGGTACAGGGAAAATTGCAGTTGGCGAGGAAATTCAAAAAACATCAATACCGCGTGAGGATGTAGCAAGGACAGTGGTCGCAGCATTAGATGAGGAAAAGACGTACCGGAAGACATTAGAAATTATGTCTGGGCATACACCAGTTGAAGATGCATTAAAGCGACTATAGTGGTAATAAAAGTAGGGCGAACAAATGGTTTTGTTCGCTCTACATACTTTAATCTAGCTATTATAAAAAATCTGAAGGCGTATCGAATGGCTTATACATTTTTTCGATAAAATTGATATTATACGTATCATACCAGTTCTCTGGTAGCTCTAACTCCGTTAACAAATGAATGAACATTTCTACTAAATTCCCGTCAAATTGAGTCCATGCGCATCTTGTTAATTCTTCAAAAGCCTCATCATGGGACATTTTCGTTAGCTTGTAATTTCTCTCATCGTAAGTCATCGTATCAAAGGAATCACAGATTCTAATAATTCTCCCTTGAATCGAGATTTCTTCTCCAACTAATCTTCTCGGATATCCTGTCCCATCCCAATTTTCATGATGGTCTCGAATAAATGCAGCTGCTCGCGTTTTACCTAGCTCTTTTCGAATGATCAGGTTACCAATATGGCTATGACTTTCAATTATGGTTCTCTCAATTGGATTTAACTTTCCAGGTTTCAATAATATTTCTTTTGCTATACCAATTTTTCCGATGTCATGTAAAAATGCTGCAACTCGCAAATCATCATCATAACAACCAGCTTCTTTTGCAAGCATGGCTGATAGATACATAACCCGTAAAGAGTGATGCTTAAACAATTGCAATACTTCATGATCCTGAGCAATGTTTTCAAATAGGGATTCCGGAGTTCGAATCATTTTATAGCTCCTTTATCAGCTTATTTGTATGTTTAGTATAACAGACTATTGTAAGTTTTTTGTTTATTTTGACTGAACATACTATACTAGAGTTCAACATATTCTATTTATTAAACTGATAGATTAATAAAATGGGGGTATTACCAACTATGGACAAGACTGAGCGGAAGGCTTGGAATGCAAACCACAAAACGCTAAAAGAAATGCTAAGAAGACCTGAAAAGCATGAGGAGGCAGTTCAACTATTTCTTACCCAACATTCGCTTTTACATACAATTTCCAATCAGGAAAGCCTAGCAGCTGCGTTATTAGATGATTTAACAGAGTCAACATTTCGGAAGTACCCTGTGAAAAGACCAGATACAAAAAATTCCATTGCGTGGCATTTATGGCATGTTACCCGTATTGAAGATATGACGATGAATATTTTAGTGGCAGGTAGAAAGCAAGTACTCAGCACAGCAAATTGGCTGGAGCAACTTCATATCCCATTTGAACATTCGGGAAATGATATGAGTGAAGCGGATATTGCAAAATTAAGTAAGGAAATCGATTTTAAGGCCCTACTATTATATAGACAAGCTGTAGGCAAACATACCCAAGAAATCATATCGCAATTGGAAGCCGGACAATTCAGGTTGAAGGTTGAATCAGATCGAATCAACCGGTTGTTTACGGAAAAAGCAGTAGCAGAGGATTCTACCTGGTTGGCGGAGTACTGGAGTAAAAAAACAATAGCAGGGTTGGTATTAATGCCTGCTACGAGACATATCTTTTTGCACTTAAATAAATGCATCCGCATTAAGGAAAGGCATCAAAAAATGGTGGATTTAAGGGATGGAAAGGAAGCGGTAAAAAGAATATAATAGGTTATCATATCTACCAAATGATTAGGTTACTAGTGAACATGGAGGAATGAATATGGAAAGCAGTGTAACCTTATGGAACTTCGATGGGACTTATCGTAGACAATCTTTCTATCTAAGAAGCAATTATACATCGATCGATTTGGAATATATGCGGAATATTAGTTTGTTCTGTGAAAAAGCTGTCTTATGGGAACTGGCGGATAGGATAAGGAATCATCCAAGCAGCAACATTCATTATTTAGGTAGTGGAAACTATCATTATATCTCGTATATTCTACAATCCCAGATCAATGAGCCCTATACATTAGTGTTATTTGATCATCATACAGATACACTTCCAGCTCCAAGCGAGAGCCTGATTTCTTGTGGCTCATGGGTTCTGGAGTCCATTCATAATCTTCCCATGCTGAAGAAGGTATTTATCATTGGTGTGAGTGAAGACGCCTATCTCCATATCCCGAAAGACGTACAGAACAAAGTAGCAGTCTATACGGAACACTCACTCCAATCTAACCTACCAACGATTATCAAATCTATCTTAACTAATCTACCAACTAAATCTATTTATATCAGCATGGATAAGGATGTTCTTCTTCAGGAGGAGGCTTTGACTGCATGGGATCATGGGACACTCCGACTAAAGCAAATGATGGGCATGGTAAAGGCACTCTATCGCACTAAATCTATTATCGGTGTTGATATTTGTGGTGAGTATCCTGTAAATCCTTCTACTGAATATCATAAAAGGACAAAAGAGGCATTGGAGAAAAATGATCGTGCTAATGGCTTTATTCTCCAATCCATCCAACATTGGAACGCTAAACGTCACAAGCCTTCGAGATTATTGCACGCATAACATTTGGTAACTTTTTACCAATTATTTGATATACTATTTGGGAATCAATGAATTGGAGGCAGCATGACATGCGAAAATTATTGTTACTAATGATACCATTACTCATTCTAGTAGGTTGTTCTAATTCAACTGTAGAACAATCAGAATCAGATATGGTGAAGGATAATCCTTTATCAGATGATGCGGATGTGGAAACGAAGGAAGAACAAGAACCAGAAGGGAATGCTGATACGAATGAGGAGCAAGGGAATGGATCTGTAAGTGCTCAAGAAGAGAAGGTAGTAACGAAAGCAGAATACGTCAGAAAACTAGCAGTAGTAGAAGCTAGCCTAGCAGCGCAGCGTGAAATCATAGAGACGGGTACACAAGTCGATATGGAGGAAGCAGCAGGAGAAATGTATAAAGCATGGGATAATACCTTAAATGAATTATACGGTATCTTACAAAGTCAGCTTTCTGATGAAGTAATGCAAACCTTAAGAGAAGAACAGCGTAATTGGATTGTTTTACGTGATGAAGTGGCAGAAGCGGAGGCAGCTAACTACAAAGGTGGCTCAATGGAATCCTTTGCTTATACATCTAAGCTTATGGAGATGACAAAGAATAGATGTATAGAATTAGTTGAAATGTATATGTGATAAGGATGGAACGTAATGCAAAGAAGAAAGCGGAAGAGTGTCAACAGTATAAAACGGTTCCTATGGATTTTCCATCTATTATTATTCTTTGGGGCACTGGGGAAGGCCTATTTCGATACGAATGTATTTAAAGTAAATAGAGTCCAATTTCGAACGAAAAAAGTTCCGGTGAAAACGAAAGTATCGATTTTACAAATAACAGACCTTCACAATAAGGTTTATCCAGATCAGTATGAAAAGTTGATAACGACAGTAAAAAACGCAAATGCTGATATGATAGTATTGACCGGAGATTTTATCAGTCGGAATACAGATGATTTTACAAATGTGTATGTCTTTATGGAGAAAATAAAACGAGCTCATCCCCATGTGTTTTTCGTAACTGGAAACCATGAATTGGCTAACGAAAATGTAGGGAGATTTTTGTGCGGAGTTCGTGATCGGGGCATTACTATCTTAGATAATCAAAACATCACATTTACAAAGGATAACACCGTAATTAATGTAGTGGGCGTTGATAATGCATCCACCGATCATGAAAATCTAAGCCAGGCATTTGCTGGTATAAAGGATAATCAGTATACGATATTACTTTCCCATTCACCGAGTACTGTCGATAAGTACAATGTGATACCAGCTGATTTAATTTTGAGTGGGCATACACACGGAGGTCAAATTAGGCTCCCTATCATTGGGGCTGTTGTAGGCCCAGAAAGAAGTCTTTTTCCAAGGTGGGAGAAAGGAATATTCGACTTGGGCCAGGGGCAGTTTTTGTACGTCGATAGCGGTCTCGGTACAAGTGGATATCCAGTACGTTTTTTGAATCAGAGTCAAATTAGTTTAATAGAGATAGTTGGGGATGGTTTAGGAGAGAGTTAGATCCCCCTTTAGCCCCAAATAGTTTTATTTGGGGCTTTGTTTTAATGGGAAGTTTATGAATTTTTGTTTCGGGAGAGAAGAGAAAAGACTGTTTTATGCCAAGGAGAAAGAAGAAAAAGTTTACAAATGTATTAGAGGCAATTCTAAAGGTTCACATCTTTAGGGTTGCCTCTTCTTGTTTATAAGCCCTATACCAAAATAAGCCCCTAGACCTAGTTCAAAATATAGCTGAGGCTCATTATCCAAAATCCTTTTTCTCGGTAAACTTAACTCATGATAAAGAAAGGAGGCAATCAGATGAGAAAATTTATGTTGTTTGTAGGAGGGCTAGTTGCCCTACTTGTATTATTAGTTAACCTAGGTCCAATGGTTTTATTAGGTCTTAGTGTTTGGTTGCTATATATCGTCTTCAAAAAGTTCGTGAAGAGTGATTCAGTTGCAGCTAAAATTGGTTGGATTATTCTAGGGCTCATTATTCTAGGAATCGGCTTTACCAATATTTACTCTGTCATTGGAATTGCAGCTGCATTTGCATTGTATTGGATAGTGAAAAACTGGAAAAAAGATGGAGATTCCCCCGTTATTCCTACTGATGACGGTGATCCATTTACAAACTTTGAACGCCAATGGGCAGATTTGAATAATTAAGATTTATGGATAAGTGGTGGAGCTTGGAGCATGAGCCTGAAAGCAAGAAAGATATCCCGGAAAACCAGCACATACGCCTTCAGACTACAATTCAAAAATAAAAGGAGAGAACTTATTATGACAAATGTTTTCACACGGATTAAAGATTCTATAGAAGCGGATTTACATGATTTACTGGACAAAAAGGAGAAGAAAAACCCAGTTTCAACGTTAAATCAATATTTACGCCAAGCAGAACAAGAGGTAGAGAAGGTGCGTAAATTAATTGAGCGTCAATATAAGTTGAAGGATGAGTTTTCAAGGGAATATTTGAAAGCAGCGGAAATGGCTGAGAAACGTGAAAAGCAGGCTTTTATTGCTGAAAAAGCGGGCGAGGAGCAAATGCATGCTTTTGCACAAAAGGAAAAGGAAGAATATCAAGCGCGTGCGGAAAGAATGAAGGCATCTCGCCAGGAAGCAATGGAGCAATTAGAAGAGCTGGAGCAAAAATATGAAGAAATGAAGCACCGGGTTAAAGATATGCGCCTTCGTCGGATGGAATTGATGGGACGTGAGAATGTTCTTCATGCCAATCATCAAATTAATCGCGTGATGGAAGAGGTATCTGATAAACCATTCTCTAAGTTCGCTGAAATGGAACGTTACATTGACAACCTGGAATACATGGTCAATAGTGCTTATTATAAGAGCACATTTGATAGTAAGATTGCTAAATTAGAAAAAGAAATGCAGGAAAAGGAAAAAGCGAATTAATTGAAATGCGCAAAAACGCATTAAAAATGGTATACTCATGACACAGGCCCAAGCAATTGGGCCTGTGTGAGTTGATAGGGGGGATTCCTGCTATGTTCAAGAAATTAAAAACAGATACACTCAACTGGATTATGATCGTAGGAGTAATCCTCCTTATTTTGGAAATTATCTTCCATTTTGGTGGGGCTGTTATACCTGCTATATTTTCCGCTATATTTGCTTATATAGGATGGAAAAACTTCCAGCATTTATGGGGGAAGGTTCTATTTTGGATTTTTATCGTCTCGTTTGTTTTCTGTATTTTAAACCTATGGGCAGTTCGTTTTCTGATTGTCGTGGTAATTGTACTGTGGCTTAAAGATTATTATGAGTCAAAAAATAGTAAAAGCTTAAAACCGACTCTCCCTAACCATGTCATTAATAATGATAAGCTCATTAAAATGAAGCCACTTTTTCAAAATAAGCTCTTTGATGATATGCAAACAGAAGATATGGCTTATCAATGGCGAGATGTTAATATTCATGGTGGGATTGGAGATCGGGTGATCGACCTGAGTAATACGGTACTTCCTAATGATACAGCGGTAATCTCTATCCGTCATTTAGTTGGCAATATCGAGATTTATGTTCCTTATGAAGTAGAGGTTAGTATTCATCATAGCTCGGTATTTGGTAGGGCACACATCTTTGATGAGAAAGATATGAAACTGGTGAATAAGTCACTCTTATTCCAAACAGAACATTATGATTCCACCTATCCTAGAGTGAAAATTATAACCTCTATATTTTCCGGTGATATCGAGGTGAAGCGCATATGATGACAGTACTTCGCCATATGATGATCGGGATTATGTATAGTTTAGTATTAGTAGTACTCTCGGTAGGGTTAACCTTTTTCTTACAGGATGAATTTAGTTGGTCCATGCTTTGGGAAAAGCAAATTGGTGATGTGTCCTTTCTTCTGACCGTCCTTGGAATTGCAACAATCTCTGGGGCGATTTTGGGAATCTCGATTGGTTGGTATTGGAAGCAACGAATTCAATATGTTGAGCGAAAGCTGGATAACGTAATCAAAGGTCAACATACTGATATAGATACGGATTCGTACAAGGAATTAAAAAGATTAGAACAGAAAATAAAGCAATTACAAGAAAAGATAAATAAGCAAGCGGAGCATTTCCAAACCCTTGCGACAAAGCGCGCGGAAGAGAGAGAACAAAGCTTACAAGAAATTGTTGTCCAAGAGCGTAATCGTTTAGCAAGGGAGCTACATGATTCAGTTAGTCAGGAATTATTTGCTGCCTCGATGATGATGTCTGCCATAAATGATACGGCAATCGAATTAGATAGCAAAATAAAAAAGCAACTTAGACTAGTTGAAAACATGATTCAACAATCCCAGCTAGAAATGCGGGCATTGCTGCTCCATTTACGACCTGTAGCACTAAAAGGAAAATCACTTCTGGAAGGTGTAGAAGAACTGTTAAAGGAGCTTATACAAAAGGTTCCGATGGACATCTCCTGGAAGGCAGAGGATTTCCAGCTTGATAAAGGGGTGGAGGATCAATTATTCCGTATTTTACAAGAATCGGTATCCAATACATTAAGACATGCAAAGGCAACAACTCTTTACGTGATGCTAATAAAGCGAGATAATATAGCGATTCTGCGGGTAAAGGATAATGGTGTTGGATTTGATATGAATACAGTAAAAACAGGGTCATATGGCCTACAGAATATGAAAGAACGTGCATTAGAAGTCGGTGGAACGATTAAAATTATTTCATTACCAAACCAAGGAACACAGTTAGAAGTGAAGGTTCCTATTATACGGAAGGAAGGTGAACATGGTGATTAAAGTCTTATTCGCAGATGATCATGAAATGGTAAGAATTGGTGTAACATCTTATCTCTCTGCTCAGCCAGATATTGAAGTGATTGCTGAGGCGAGCGACGGTGCCCCTGCTGTTAAGCTTGCGTTAGAGCTTAGGCCAGATATCATCCTAATGGATCTAGTAATGAAGGAAATGGACGGAATTGAAGCAACGAAACAAATTATAGAACAATGGCCAGAAGCAAAAATTATCATCGTCACTAGTTTTCTTGATGATGAGAAAGTATATCCGGCATTAGAAGCGGGTGCGACAAGCTATATGCTAAAAACATCGAGAGCGGAGGAAATAGCTAAAGCGATTCGCTCGACTTACCAAGGACAATCCGTCCTAGAGCCAGAAGTAACGGGAAAGATTATGACTAAAATGCGTGAAAAGCCTGTCACACATCTTCATGATCAATTAACCGATCGGGAAATGGAAATTCTTCTGCTAGTCGCGCAAGGTAAATCCAATCAAGAAATTGCCGATGAACTATTTATTGCACTAAAGACGGTGAAGGTGCATGTAAGTAATATTCTTGGCAAGCTTGGGGTTCAGGACCGGACACAGGCAGTAATTTATGCCTTTAAGCATGATCTAGTTAAGTAGGGATAGTGCCTTAGTGGCAAATAACTATTACCCTTTGTTCTCGAGTTATCTTATGATATAAATAGGCTGTTTTATCAAAAGCATGTAGGGGGGATTATGAATGAGGAAAAGGGAAATTATTATCTTGTCATCTTTACTATTTTTAATTGGTGCACTGGTTGGATTTTTAGCTTCTCCAATTAAGAAAGGTGTTCGTATCCATATTGCAGGTGTCACTACTACTAATCATCATCGTTTGAGAGAAAATGAATCAAAGGATACGTAGAGAAACAGGTTATGGATTGAATTCTAACTTTGGCGTGCTATAATAAACAATTAATTGTACCTATTTACTCATATAGTAGCAAGAATATGGCTTGTTTTTCTACTAGTTTACCGCAAATAAACTGACTATGAGTAGCATTATATCGTCACTCTATTATTATCTTTTCAGGCATGAAAGGCTCGGAAAAATGGTTATACTCGTAGAATTTAGAGTGTAGTCATTCTTCCCGAGCTTTTTTATTCTGTACACTAGAAGTTAGGGTACTGTGGAAAATAGAATAATAATTCGATTTAATAGCCGTATGTTAACTAATCCGTCCCAACAAATCGAACGGAAGCTATATGCGTCTGTGCTAACCGGATAACCTCCTCAATAAACTCTTCCTGAGAAGCCTCAAATTCTGTATTTATCCAGTGGGATATTAGCCCATAAAATCCATACGCCGTATAACGTGTAAAGTAATCCATATCTACTGGTAAATGGTCTATAGTTTCGAATTGGAACTGGTCTTGATAGATTTTTAGAATGGTTTGCGGAAATCTTGTATGCAATTCTGGAATCGTATCTTGATAGGTAATCAATTCAAAGAAGTTACCATTCTCATAAATATAGGAAATAATATTAAAAGAACTTTTAGTGAGATGAACGGTACTTATCTTTTGTTTAGATTGAAACGGTTTCCCGACTGCTTCTTCTAATCCGAGAAGCATTGTCTCTAGTAAATCCTCTGCCAACTCATATTTATCACGATAATGGGTGTAGAAGGTGCTTCGGTTATATTTGGCGTATTCCACAATATCTTTGATTGTGACATGCTGGAAGCCCTTTTCTTTGATTAACGCAATAAGTGCTAATTGGAAATGTTCTTTAGTTCGGTTTTTACGTGGAGTGGAGAGCAGTTCAGTCATTACGATACCCCCTGTAATAAACAGTTTACTAATATCTGTATAACTAATAGACAGTTACGTATAATATGTCTGCCTAATAGACAATAAGGACAGTATTGATGGTTGGATAGCAAAAAGTTACGTACTACAATTAAATTGTAAGCATTTAAATAAATAATTGTCTAAATACATTATAACAGGAGGAATGGATTATGGGGAAACTACAAGATAAAGTAGCAATCATCACTGGTGGCGTATCTGGAATTGGGGCTGCAACAGCGCGCTTGTTTGCTGCTGAAGGGGCAAAATTAGTGTTAGTAGATTTTAATGAAGAAAAAGGAACTACGTTTGAAGCAGAATTAAAATCGGAAGGCACTGAGGCTATCTTCGTAAAAGCGGATGTAACGAGTGAAGACGATGTAAAAAATATCTATGATAAAACATTATCAACCTTTGGTAAAGTAGATATTCTCTTTAATAATGCTGGTATCGGTGCTGTAAAACCTACAGAAGAATTAACGTATGCTGAATGGAGAAAAACAGTAGAAGTTGATTTAGACGGTGTATTTTTAGTTGCACAAGCAGCAATTAAAGAGTTCTTGAAGGCAGGTAGTGGTGTTATCGTCAATACAGCTTCTATGTATGGTTGGGTTGGATCGCCTGGTAGTGCAGCATATAATGCGGCAAAAGGTGGAGTGGTTAACTTAACTCGTTCTCTTGGATTAGAATATGCAGATCGTAATATCCGTGTCAATGCATTATGCCCAGGATTTATTGATACACCAATCTTAGGTGAAACAGATAGAGGCTTCCTAACTAATTCAACACCAATGAAGCGTTTAGGTAAACCAGAAGAAATGGCAAAAGCTGTATTATACTTGGCAAGTGATGATTCTAGTTTCATGACTGGTAATAGCTTAATTGTTGATGGTGGCTATACAGCTCAATAATAAATTTATCAACTTAAAAAATCCATGCTGAAATTCGTTCGGTATGGTTTTTTTATATATCCGTGGAATTAGTTATCGAAAGAATTTTTCTATTGAAATCTAATTACGGAGTGCTATAATACTAATAATTGCATACATCTATTCACTCATATAATAGCAAGAATATGGCTTGCGAGTTTCTACCAGTTTACCGTAAATGAACTGACTATGAGTAGCATTACATAGTAACAGATTTACATATCTATTACTATCTTTTCAGGCATAAAAGGCTCGGAGGTATTGCTATACTCGTAGATTATAGAGTGTAGTAGTCTTCCGAGCTTTTTTTGTAGATAGGAAAGTACAAAATTTTTCTTGAAAGCATAAGAAACACTACTACGCCCGTTAAAAGAAGAGTGAATGCTAGTTTTTCTAATTTTTTCTAAAGACAGATTGGATCCAAATTCAGAGATGGGGGAAGAAAAATTGAAAAAAAGTGAGCTAACAAAATTGATAAATGTTGCAGCAGGTCGCGAGGTTGCGGATCTTGTGTTAAAAAATGGGAAAATTATCGATGTTTATCAAGGCAGTATCCTACATGGTGACGTCGCGATTATAGATGGAAAGATTGCCGGGATTGGTGAAGCATATGAGGGGAAGGAAACGGTTGATTTAGAAGGGAAGTACATTGCACCTGGTTTTATTGACCCGCACATCCATGTAGAATCGTCTTATGTGACCCCAGAAGAGTTTGGCCGATTACTTGTACCACATGGAACAACTACCGTAATGGCAGACCCTCATGAAATCGTGAATGTAGCGGGGCTAAAAGGATTGGATTATATGATTGAGGCGGCAAAGCATACTGCATTAGATATTCAATATATGCTACCTTCCTGTGTACCTGCTACCAATATGGAAAACGCTGGTGCTGTGTTAACAGCATCGGATATGGTGGCTCCTTTGGAGGAGGGGAAAGCAGCAGGACTTGCTGAATTTATGGACTTTCCTGGGGTGATACAAGCCCAAGATAGTGTTATCGATAAATTATTAGTTGCTAGAAATTTAAATAAACGAATTGATGGACATAGTCCAATGGTGAGTGGTAAGGAACTAAATGCATATGTCGCTGCTGGTGTTGAAAATGACCACGAATGCTCCACTGTAGAGGAATTACAAGCTCGTATTTCAAGAGGGATGTATGTTTTCTTAAGAGAAGGGACTATTACACATAATTTGCGTACATTGTTAAAAGGAGTTACACCGCAGAATGCGCATCGCTGCTGTTTATGCGGAGATGATGTACAAGCAAAGACGCTTTTAGAAAAGGGGCACCTAGACAATTCCATCCGTATTTGTATCGAAGAAAACATGGATCCAATTACTGCAATTCAGATGGCGACGATCAATACGGCAACATGCTGCCAGTTACATGATCGTGGAGCAGTAGCACCAGGATTGAGAGCAGATTTGGTTATTTTTCAAGATCTTGACAATTTGGTAGTAGAACAGACGTATATTAATGGGGAACTAGTAGCAGATAAAGGAGAATATGTACTTCCATATACGAAAGCAGATACTTCTTCTGTGCAATCTAGTGTCCATATCGGTGATTTTTCGATTGAAAAGCTACGTTTGCAATTAACTTCTAATAAAGCAAGAGCGATTCAATATGTCCCAACAGAGGCATTGACGAATGAAGCAATTGTAGAGGTTGAACGGGATGAGACGGGAGAGTTTATATACAATCCTGCAAAACCAGTCGCAAAAATCGCTGTTGTGGAGAGACATAACAATACGGGAAATGTGTTTATTGGTTTATTTAAGGATTACGGTATTCAAAGAGGTGCTATTGGAATTTCTATTGCCCATGATTCCCATAATTTGATTGTCACAGGAACGAATGATGCGGATATGGCCATCGTCATTGAGAATTTAAAACAACAAGATGGTGGTGTCGTCTTAGTTAACAATGGTGAAGTCATCTCCAGAATGGCACTTCCAGTAGGTGGATTGATGAGTAATTTATCAGGTGAAGAAGTAGCAGCGGAGCAAACCATAGTAAACAAAGCAGCACGAGAAGTTCTAGGCATATCGGATGATGTAGATCCAATCATGACGTTAGGCTTTATGTCTTTAGCCGTTATTCCAACATTAAAGATAACAGACATGGGGCTTGTTGACGTGACAAAGTTTGAGTTTGTACCGGTTTCGGTTGAGGAGAACTAGTATAAAGAAAGAACTAATTTGATTACATGGCCTACTACTTCTTGAGGTGATTTTTAGCTCCATTAGTGATTATTTTTAAAGCGTAATAATAGGTTGATATGGAATCCATTTTGATGAGAGTCACTATGGATTCTTTTTAATTAATTACTTTGTATCCCATTCATTCTGTTATTAGTGTTTGTCTCTACCATTATTTCATCACGGGGAATTTTGCATATCGGTAACCATATGATGGGAGGAGAAGAAAGAAGTACCTTTTAAAAATAAAATTGATGGAACAAGAAGTAACCGCTAATCTTATGTAGTGGTTATTTTTTATATACAAAAATAAATGCAACGATTTCTCCCCCCTCTTTCGTCATGTATAGGAAAGGAGGACGACATGTACACCATACGCGATGTAAATAAAGCCAAAAAGGGAAACAAAAAAGCTTTTGCAAAAATAATTCAAGCTGAAAAACAAAGGCTATACCGCATTGCTTTCCTTTACGTTAAAAATGAAAATGATGCTGTTGATATCGTTCAGGAGGCAACCTATAAAGCGCTCCTATCTATTGGGAATATGAAAGAAATTAATCAAGTAGCGGCATGGCTAAAACGGATTACCATCAATTGTGCGATAGACTTTCTTAGACGCCAGAAGAAAGTTATCCCATTTGAAGATGGAAATGTAGAAATTGTGGAACAACGAATGGTTCATACCGAGGAAAAACTAGATTTATATGACCTATTAGATTACTTAAATGAAAGAGACAAGACAATTATTATTCTAAAATACTATGAGGATTTGACTAGTCGCGAAATTGCAGAATTCCTAGATTGTCCGGAGGGGACTGTGAAATCATCTTTACATCGGTCATTAAAATTATTAAAAGGAAAAATAGAGGAGGACTATATGAATGGATAATGAGATACATAACTTTAAGCGTAAAGTTCATGCAATTCCTATTCCTGAAGATAAACTGGATACGGCCATAACTAAAACTATTTCCACCTCTAGAAAGAAGAATAGAAAGCTCTATTATCTAATTGCTACGGCAGCCACCTTAATGATTATTTTATTTAGTTCTGCATTTGTTTCTCCTGTTATGGCGAAGATTTTAAGTCAGGTACCATTGATTGGGAGTGTACTATCCTATTTTGATACTGGGTTGGAACATGCCTCTAATGAAGGCTTTGTAACAAAAATAGGAGAAACATATGTCAGTCAAGATATTCCAGTAACGATTACGGAAGTTTACTATGATGATTTTCGATTAGTAGTAGGATACACGATACCAAATGTTGATGATTTGGGAGTATTCGAAGCATTAGATACTGAGGTGAAATTGGGAATTGATAATCAAACTGTTACTAGCATGAGTAGCCATAGTACATTGAAAGGTGACCAAGTGATTGGAACAATAGAAACTACTGCCACATTGCCGAATAGTTTTGCATTAGATGTGAGTTTTAGTGAGATTTTTCATACGAAGGGAGATTGGAACTTCCGAATCCCTGTTACTAAGAATACCAATACTTTAGCTTATGAAGTTGGTAAAACAAAAGAAGCGAATAACTATAAATTTGAAGTGTTTAGTATTCAACTAGGACCAAGTGGGACAAAAATCCATATGGAATTGGATATGCCGTTGGGGGATGATACAGCTTATGATTTTCTTGTTTATAACCATTATGGCAATAGGTTGGAGAGCATTGATTATACGAAGAAAATTATCCCTCTCTTAAAATTTGATAAGCAGGTTCTGAAGATGAATGCTTTATTTGAGCCATTACAAGATAACCTGATAACTATTGTACCAGTCATAGACGAAAAAGGGACTATAATTGAACTGGAAGAATTAGCGATTGAAGTTGATCTGAGTACGATAAAGGGACAAGAGGTCTCTAACAAAATTATGGATTTTGGATTAAGAGAGGATAAGGTGGACAAAAAAACCTACTTTATGGATTATATGGTAGAGGAAGTCGCTAGTGAAATGGGACTACAACTAGGAGAATATTTCAAAGCAGAATTACCAATATTTAATCTTGATTTAGCAATGGACTTCCAAAAAGAACAAGAAATTAATAATCAGACTGTGGTGAATCCTATTGTAATTATAGAGAAAAAATCAGGTGAGAAAGGTTATGTTGTTTATAAAACAGAAGATGGAGTAAACCATATTTTCCAAGTGCAGCTAAAGGATGAAAACTGGATAATAGAGGATTCGTTTACATTGCAAGGGAAAATGATAGGTGATTTAGAAATGAGTTATAACAAAGAGTAATAATAGGATTATGTTATGCTAGGACATCTTTTTGTTCTCCCATTCTTATTGTAACTAGGGGAACTTATTCTGATATCAATAAAGGAAATACTTTTTCTTGGAATCAAATAACTCACATTAGTAATGCCTCCTCAAATGATAGAATTGCAACTATCTTTTGGGAGGCATTACTTTACGTGAGTTATCTAAAATAAACCTTTTAGATTTTGGGTAGCTTTATTCGTCTCTTGAATTAATTCAGTAAGCTGTTCCTTATAATTAGTCTGTGATTGAACAGTAGCTGAAATCTCTTCTAGAGAAGCTGATGCTTGCTGTAATAAGGATGCAAATTCATTTACAGCACTCTCAATGGATACAGTCTCTTGGTCGATATTTTTAGCAAGTGTCCCAAAGGAATTCACTTCTTCTTTTAATTGGACAATGGATGCTTGAATAGAATCAAAGATAGATTGGTTTTTCCTTGTTCCTTCGATATTTTCATCCATTTTTCTTGCAACGGTATTCATTTGATCCTGTGTTTCTACATTGTTACAATGTATTTCATGTAATGTAGTAGAAATTTGAACAGCCGTTTTATCAGAAGTCTCTGCTAGTTTGCGGATTTCATCTGCTACGACGGAGAAGCCTTTTCCTGCTTCACCAGCTCTTGCTGCTTCGATGGAAGCATTGAGTGCAAGTAAATTGGTTTGGGAGGTAATTCCTTGAATAGCTTGAATGGAGCTTAAGGACGATTCAATTTTCTCACTTAATTGTTTCATATTCTCTTCAGTAAGTTCAAGAAACTCCTTGAACTCATTCATTTGCTCATTCAATACATGTGATTGTGTACGACCTTCATTAATCTGATCCGTGATTTGTGTCGTGAATTCACTGATTTGCTCAACTTGACTATTCATGGAAACAGCTTGCTTAGCAGTGGTTTCTACGGCTTCCGTGATATCGTTGATAGCATTTCCTTGTGACTGTGCCCCAGCAGCAATTTCTTGGATAGCAGAATTAAGTTCTTGGGTTGCTACTTTCTCAGCTTCTGACTGCTTTTCAATTGTGTACATATTATCTGCTATTACTTTAGAGTTTTCTGCTAATACAATACGTTGATTGGATTCTGCTTCTAATTTTTCCTGCATGGCCACTTGGCTAGAAGCAAGGTTTTTTTCCAAGCTACCCATAATTTTTTGCTGGAAAAATAATACAATAATAGCTAAGGAAAATAGTAGTAAATACGTGCCAAGATCAGATGAATAAATATCACCATTTAATGTGAAAGCAAAGATTAGTAATCCTAATCCAAAACATGTTCCGATTACATATAGAATTAAATTCATATATAGGGCAGAACAAATTAATAAAAAGTAAATTAATGATAGGTTATTCTCCGAAGGGCTAATTAAAATAATGGCACCTAACAGAATGACTAAACCGATTATAGACATATAAGAAATTAATTTTGTTAGGCGGTTCGTTATATGTAAGAAGGCAATAATAGCACACAATATTCCTCCACCAATGGCAATTGTCCATATGAGCAATAACGGTTTATTTAGGCTCATCTCCACTACTGTACCGAGAATAACGGAAAGTATTAACATAATGAGTATAATTTTATTCTTTTTCCGCAATGTTTCGTTGTTTAATTGTTCAAGTGTCATGTGAAATCTCCTTTATTTTATCATTTCCATTCATTATCTTAGCATAAAAAGTAGGTAAATGTATCTATATTTGAATGCTAGATAGTAAACTAATAATGCGGTCAATGCAGATGATTTAAGGAATGTTCAATCATTCCGGGTAAAAATCGATAGCATGTCTACATAGGATAAAAGTCCTTATTGAATTAACTTCTCTCACCAAACCTTCCTGAAACTGTGAAATCACTCTTAATTAAGTACCTATTTTAGCAAAAGCTCATTGAAACAAATCCGTTAATACTGACGTCCTATAGATAAAAAAGGAGGACTTCAATTGAAAAGGTTGTTATTTTACTTTGTCGTGTTAGCTTTTGTACTAACAGGTTGTAATACTAGTGCCGCTACTAAAGAGGGAGAGGAGGTCGATAAACCGCCTAAAATGTGGGTTGAAATTTCAGGTCAACAATATGAAACGGTACTTGGTGCCTATTGCTGGAAGTCGAATTCAACTGCTGAATGTGTGGATGTTGCTGGATCTGAAGTATTGCTAAAAGATAAGGAACCAATTGAGATAGAGGCAGGTGAAACCGTGACATTCGGAATGGACTACGAACCGCTACCGAATGAAGTTCATCTTACACAAACGAGTAATAAGGAAATTAAAGATGTCGCTGTAACGAATTTTACTTTTACAGCACCGGAAGAAGAAGGAGTCTACTATTATGATATTGGTGTTTGGTGGATGGATGAAAGTAATGAAGATGTTTCCGATGGTAATGCAATCTATGCAATTGCCTTAAAGGTGAAGTAGTGTAAAACACTTACCATTCAGCATTTTAATCCAAACTTTTGACCAACTTGATTATTCACGAGATAATAGCTGAAAAGGTGGGAGTTACATGAAATGTGGTACTAAAAGGTATGTAGTCGAAGCGGAACTTAATGGAACCAAATGGTTAAAAACGGTTATGGCAAGATCGCCTGCAGAAGCTAGGAAGAAGTTCCGTTTTTCCTATGGAAGTGATGCCTCAATAATCGCTGTTAAGCAAGTAAAGGGGAAGTTAGAATACCTGTAATAAATTGATAGCAATTACGCCATGACGAGGCTGGGACAAAACAAAAAGAATTAAATGTAAAACCGAATGATACACGATACTAGCTCCGGAAATATACGTAGACTCCTGCGGGAGGCTCACCAGCCGCCCGCGGAAAGCGAAGTATATTTCCGAAGCGGGGTCCTTGCTCATCATTCGGTTTTTCCTTTCAAATAAATTCTTTTGTCCCAACCTGTTTTTTTATTTTTGTATTGCACCTACAGTTACGTGAGGTCTTATAATGAAAGTACGAACTTTAGAGGGGGATTATAATGGGAAAACAATCATACCTAATAGGGGAATTCTCTAAGCGTACTGGAATTTCAATTAGAACTCTACATTATTATGATGAGCTTGGACTGCTTCGGCCCGAGAAACATCCGAGTTCTGGACATCGCTTGTATAAGGATGAAGATGTGGTTACCTTGCAAAAAATTGTAAGTCTGAAGTTCCTAGGGTATAGTTTGGATACAATAGGTGAGATGTTAAATCAGAAGAGCTTTACAGTTAGCCTTAATAGCACCCTAAACCTCCATGTGAAAAAGTTAGAAGAAGAAAAAGAAAATATAGAAAGATCACTAGCAGCGATCAAGAGAACGATTATGATTTTGGAGGAGGAAGGAGAAGTAGAAAGTTCTGTATTACTATCATTAATTAGTAGTATACAAACAGAACCACACCAGAAGGAATGGTTGGAAAAATATCAGTTGGAATCCGTGGCAGAGCTTATAGAAAGTAAGACAGAGGATGAAAAATTAGCGATCGATAAAGAGTATATCAAAGTGTCAAAAGGTCTCAAACGCTTATATGGGAGACCGTTTGAGGATAAGGAAGTAAAAGAGCTAGTTGAATCGTATATGGAAGCAGTTTTCAAATTTTTAGGAGAAGATGTTGTGACAGAATTAGGGGAAATAGATTTAGAGGAAGAAAAGATAATGGAATTAGAGACAATGGTTCCATCTCCTTTTTCAAAAGAAGAAGAGGAATGGCTTGCCAAAGCGATGGAATATTATATGGAAAGATCAACGTAAAAACGTAGAATATAGGAGATAAAAACGATGGAAAAAAATAATGGTTTTAAACCTTTTCTTACACTCATAAAATCGACTAATGTCCCGAAATTAGCTCTCACGATAGGGTTAATTGGGAGCGTCATTACGACGCTAATCGGATTGACAATCCCGATGTTAACGGGTGAATTAGTCGACGGCTTTTCGTTAGAATCCTTGAGCATATGGATTATTATCGCGATTGTTGTGGTGTTTATTTTGCAGGCTGTCGTGGACGGGGTGTCTACCTATTTACTTGCAGCAGTTGGGCAGAGGATTGTTGCTCGGATGCGTGAGATGATGTGGAATAAAATGATTCGTCTCCCGGTTCGCTACTTTGATAAGCAGGCAAGTGGGGAATCGGTGAGTCGGGTAGTGAATGATACTGGTATTGTAAAAGATTTAATTTCCCAGCATTTCCCTCAATTTATTGGGGGCATTATTTCCATTATTGGAGCCGTTACGATTTTACTTATCTTGGATTGGAAAATGACGTTAATGATGCTACTGGCGGTGCCAATTACAGCCGCAATCATGATTCCGTTAGGGACTAAAATGGCTAAGGTATCTAAAGGATTACAGGATGAAACGGCTACATTTTCTGGGATGATACAACATACTATCAGTGAAATTCGCTTAATGAAAGCATCGACAGCAGAATCCGTTGAGAAACAAAAAGGCGTAACAGGAATTGGTAAGCTCCTACAATTTGGATTAAGAGAGGCGCGCATTTTTGCTTTGATTGGTCCTCTGATGTACACGGTAATGATGCTTGTTATTGTGGTGATTATTGGGTACGGTGGTATTCGCGTAGCAGAGGGATTGATGACAACAGGATCATTAGTAGCATTTTTACTGTATTTATTTCAGATTATCTTTCCGATTACGTCGTTCGCGATGTTTTTCACACAGTTACAAAAGGCAAAAGGGGCGACAGAGAGAATTATTACGATTCTGGATTCGGATGACGAAGCCGGGCAAAAAGGAATTGAAATGGATATAACGGATAAATCAATTGAAGTATCGGATGTTTCCTTTGCCTATGAAGATGGAGAACCCGTTCTTCATCATGTATCATTTCAAGCTAACCCTGGTGAGATGATTGCTTTTGCGGGTCCAAGTGGTGGTGGGAAGTCTACCATGTTTGCTTTGTTAGAGCGATATTATGAGCCGACCACAGGTGAAATCAGAGTTGGCAATACATCCATTCACCAATTATCATTAGCGTCATGGCGCAGTCAGATTGGATATGTATCCCAAGAAAATGCGATGATGGCTGGAACGATTCGAGAAAATTTAACCTATGGGTTACCTGAAGCCGAAAGCATTCCGGATGATCGCTTATGGGAAGTGGCGAAAATGGCTTATGCTGACGGATTTATCCAGGAATTCAGTAATGGAATGGATACAGAAGTCGGCGAGCGGGGAGTAAAGCTTTCCGGTGGACAACGGCAGCGGATTAATATAGCACGTGCATTTTTACGAAATCCAAAAATTTTAATGATGGATGAAGCCACTGCAAGCTTGGATAGTCAATCAGAGGGAATTGTTCAAGCGGCATTAACAAGGCTAATGGAAGGTAGAACGACCTTTGTTATTGCCCATCGACTATCCACGATTGTTGATGCAGATAAGATTATTTTTATTGAAAAAGGGACTGTCACTGGAGTTGGTACACATCAGGAGTTAGTGGAAAACCATGAACTGTATAGAGAGTTTGCCGAACAGCAGCTAACGTAAAAGAAAAGGAGAGCTCTTCTAGCGCTACCCAAGCGTATAGGAGCTCTCCTTTAGTTATATTAAATCAAGATTATTACTAAAAAGAATGACAATTACTAATAGCAGAATGACTAAGCTAACAAACAGGATTGATCGTTTTCGTGAAGTTTTCGCTTTCTCTACTTCACTCCACCTAACCGGACGAATGCCACTTAAAGAAAATACAATGATACCTGCCAAAATAACGGAGGTAATATTCCCTACTAGTAATAGAAGTGATCCATAGGCTTCCTTCCACAATCCAGATCCTATGGACATCCCCAAGACAACATTAGGTGGTATAAGAGCTACAGCGACCATGACACCTACTAATGATCCTGGAAGTCGATTCAAAATGGATAAAGCACCAGCAATTCCGGTGACAAAGGCTAATACCATGTCGGCAATGTTCACATGAGTTCTCGTTGCAAATTCACTGCTGTCTAATGGTACTGGGAAAAAGAAGGTAAACCCTATGGATATTGCTATAACAATTGCAACTGCATATAACAAGGTAAAGGAGGCACTCCGTAGTAAGGAGAAATCCCCCAGTATAGATGAAAAGGCAATGGATATTACTGGCCCAAGCATTGGGGCAATTACCATCGCCCCAATAATCACGGCAGGACTATTTTGAATAAACCCAATTGTGACAACAACGGCTGCAATCATCATCATTAACGTATAATTTAGCGTAATATGGCTTGATTTAGTAATGGTACCTAGTAATTCCTGTCTGCTGACACGTTGTAATTTTCTCGTGTTTTCCTCGGTTTCTTGCTGTCTCTGTTCTTTTTCCTCCTTAGATAATTGCTTCATATATGTATGAACGGGAAAAAGCAGCACTTCAAATCCTTCCGTAAGCTGTGCTTGTTTTTCCAGATAGTTTAATATTTCTTCGGTATCCTTTGTTCGTACGAGCACACGGATTAATGTACGATCCGCTGTTTCCTTTGATATCCAATAAGAAACATGGGGATAGTTTTTCAAAGCTTCATCTGTCCGGCCAAAAATTTGTTCTGGGACATATGCCTCAATTAACTGTAATTCCATCGTTAGTTCTCCTATGCGTAATGTTTAGTAGTATCTTTTCCATAAATAGCTTGTATTAGAATAGATTGGGGTTTTATAGGTGTGTGGTAAAAAATTCTAAATATTATGTTATGATGAGTGTGAGTATATATTAGAATAGTAGAGGTCTAATGGAAGGATTGACTCGAATCGGCTAATGATGTGGTCATCGGAATAAAGTTAGTAAACTGAAAATAGATGATAGAGAAGAGGAAAAAATATGATTTCAGAGTTAACTAGAGATGGGTTTTATATGTGTAGGGATCTCTTATATGAAGACGGGCAAATAGAAGCGAAAGCAATAATAGAAGGGATCAATCCCGGTCGTGTATTTGTGGATGATCGTAATTCTCCTACTACTGGACTTATTTGGTTAGGCAATAATGATGGATTTATTTTTATTGGTAATGAGAAAAATGATAGCTTTAATTCCGAATTAAACCAATTCATTGATTCGGTAATTCGGATAGAGGCAATGAAAGTGGGCTTGGACTTTTTTGAAGGAATTGGTAATCATCCGAAGTGGAATGAGACAATTCAAAAGCTGTTTGAACATCGGCAAGTAGGTAGCTGGAAGCAAAGAGTTTATATTCTGGAACCAAAGGACTACAGGAAAATCTATGAGCCTGATATGGAACCAGGATATGATATGGTGAAAATAGATGAATCTCTCTTTGAAAATAAAGATGGTTCGATTCAAAATATAACGAAAATACAAAATAAAGTGAGTGAAAATTGGGCATCAAGAGAGATTTTTTTTCAAGAAGGAATTGGTTATGGCATTGTCCATGAGAATAACATAGTTAGTACATGTCTTTCTGGTTTTGTTGCAGAGAAAACACATAGTATCAATATTGAAACGCTAGAAAAGCATCGAGGAAAAAAGTTAGCGCAAAAATTAGCTCATGCCTTTGTTCAAGCGTGTTTGGAGAGGGAGTATACACCTTATTGGGATTGTATGGAATCAAATAAGCCTTCTATTGCCATTGCTGAAAATGTAGGATTTAAAAAGGCATTCACTTATCTAGGGTATGATTTTTACTTTTAATTGACCTTATCTAACGGAGAAGACAAATTATTTAAGTGTTCTATGAAGGAGCGGCGTAATGATATGACGATAACGATAATTAAATGCACCATGGAAGATTTACACATGCTTCAAGAAATTAGTTATGAAACGTTTAATGAAACATTTAAACATCAAAACACAGCAGAAAATATGAAAGCCTATTTGGAAAAGGCATTTAATTTAAAGCAATTAAAAAAAGAATTATCTACGATTTCCTCTCGATTCTATTTTGTCTATGTAGATGGAAAATTAGCTGGATATTTAAAGGTTAATACAGAGAATGCTCAATCAGAAGATATGGGTGCTGAGTCACTAGAAATTGAGAGAATTTATATTAAGCAGGATTATCAAAAACATGGTCTTGGTAAATATTTAGTAAACAAAGCAATCGAATTTGCAATGGAACAGAACAAAAAGAAAATTTGGCTAGGTGTTTGGGAGAAAAATGAAAATGCAGTTGCATTTTATAAAAAGATGGGGTTTGTTCAAACGGGATCCCACTCCTTTTATATGGGAGATGAAGAACAAATAGACTTTATTATGACCAAAACGCTTATATGATGATTTATAAAACAAAAGTTTATGATGGACTAACTTAGAAAATTATACTACAAGGACTCGACGTAAGGGATTGATTCGGAATGAAACAGGACTTGCTAAAAAAGGGAAAAGATAGAACGGTGAATGCTGAAAATCTGTACAATTTTATAAAACAACATGCTATTTCTTATTGGCCAAGATTTGAAATAGTAGCTTTTGCGCTATATGATAAAGACGGTGTTTACCTCTATAATCATATCAAGTTTGATTGCGATAATGAGCCGTATTGTTATGTCGAATGGGATGAACAATTCAGGCGGTGCAGATACACTTATTTTGTATGAGGATTATCCGACAGCGATCGTGAATGTAGAACATTACAGCGATATGGAGCGTATTTATTCGATTGTCGTGCATGAGTTATTCCATGGATTCCAACACCTTCAAGGAGAAAAACGATTCCCTAATGAGTTACTAGGAATGAACTATCCATTACTAAAAGAAAATATAGAATTACGTAATAGAGAAAGGCAGTATCTTTATCATGCGGTGATGGCTACTACGAAGGAAGAACAATATCGTTCATTAACACAATTTATTGCTGCTAGGGAAAGTAGAAGAACGGTGATGGGGCAGTATTTAGATTATGAGCTTTCTATTGAAACAGTAGAGGGTCCTGCTTTTTATGTAGAATCACAGGCTTATCGTCATATGAGCCATAAGGCATATGCGGATAGTTTAACGACATATCGTAGTAGTTTACTAAATAATAGCGAGTCGTCGAGGATGCTGCGCAAGAGTTGTTATAGCTCTGGATTATTCCTTTGCTCATTGCTTGATGAGCTTGCTCCTGCCTGGAAAGAGACGTTTTTTGCATCAGATAACTTGTTATATGACATGTTAAAGGAACTGGTGGAATGGCAACCTTATCGTATCCATGACTTAGAAATTAGTGACGAGACCATTTCAATTATAGAAAGTATTACAAAAGAAAAAGAAGAAATCTTTCTTCAATTTGAGCAAACAAAGGGGTACCATGTTTATTTAAAAGGTGACATGGTTTCCAAAGGGTTCGACCCGATGAATGTGATAGTTAAGGACAATAAACGTTTACATAAGCATTTTATTTCGGTTGCGATTAACGACAAGGTTTTTCAAATTAGTCAGCCTGTTATTGTTGATAGTGGTGATACGTTTAGTGCGATAGAACAGCTACACCTAGTGCTAGATGAAAAACCGATTATACGTGATGGGGTAATCTTTATGGAAGGAATTGGGGAAGTGAAAGGGAACCTGGTGGAGAAAGAACATATGTATTATATCGTTTTAGAATAGAACGTGCTTCATATCAGTCTTTGGACATGCTCAGGGATTCCCTGAGCATGTGAGGCTTTTTCTTGTTGTCTAAAGATTTTCCGTGTCAATTCGAGGGTATTCTTTTTCAACTGCTGACTCCATGGCATTTCTGCTATGCCTTTCTTCGCTCGAGGTTTGATCATTATCTTGATAATTATTGATTTTATTAGGTGTAAAACGATGATTACGGTGGGATTGCTTATTGCCTTGCTTCACAATACAAACACCTCCTTCTACTACTATGTCCAAATCAAACAAAAAAACCAACACTCCAGGTGAGGTTGGTTTTCCTTTAGTTAAGGAACACATGCTTATCATATAGATCTATCTTTTCTTCTAATAGTGTTTCATCATTCATGTCGTACCAGTTTATAATCAAATAAATAGTGTTCATTTTATCTGGTAAGATAGTTGTTTCCCCAGAGCTTTCTGTAATTCCAGTCGATATTTTTGCTATATTTTTATCAACATTATATTTAAATGTATCATTTTGAAGCAAATACTTCTTTACCATCTATTTCAGCAAATACCTGAATCTGGTATGAATTAGTTAGGAATTCTGAAGTATCCTTCATTGTTAAGACTGCATTTCCTGCTTTTACCAGTTGATAGGAATTAATGCTCCAACTTTCACCTTCACCTGTTAAGGAATAGTAATAATGATTATTTACTACCTGTTCATTGCTACAACCGACTAATGTTATGACCAATAAAACAATCCCTAATACTTGCTTCATTTTCTATTGTCCTCACTTCAGCGATCATTGGTTTTTATTGGAATTTTCTATTTCATCATACCATATTGTTCAAGTCGGTGGGGTTAATTATTCTCCGCTAATCTTCCTAATGGACCATCTTCCTTGATAATATCTTGAATATCGTAAATAGATATAGGAAACATTGGGAAACCAAACACATATGGCGTAATGTCGTATAGCTGGAAATAAATGACCAGAGTTTTATCAGCTAAATAGAAATCCTGGTTAGGGCTTATTACGGTAAAATCATCGATTAATTGGATATCGCGTTGCTTAATTTGTACATGGATGATCTCGGAGAGCCTTGTGATATAATCGCTACCTGGTTTAAAGAGGTCTTTTAGTTTAAGCCTTTTCCCAGTTTTTAAATCAAAGGATAGGGATCGTTTAAATGTCATCCCATGTGCCGCTCGATCATGGTAGGTATAATTGGTTAACAAGATACTGAGAATATCGCGTTGGTTGTTTTTGATTTCATATGTCCCAAGCATTTCTACCACGGTTTGTGGGTTATCGCCGGTTTGTAGATTGATTAAGGATTGCGTTTCTTGAATAATGGGTTGATTGATAAAGTGTTGTAGATGTAGATTGTTCATTTGTACTACTTGAGGATAATAGACTATTTTTTTCGGACCTGCACTTATTTGTCGCGTTCTTATCTGAACGGGGAATGAATTAGGCATATATCTCACACCTTTTTGATTAGTTTATTCATAGGTGGTTGCGATGTGATAATAAAGATGTTGAGAGAAGTGAGAATAAAAACTTTATCGGAGTAGATTAGCGGAGTAAAATAGAATAAACAGTGGATTTTGGGAGGTGGATCAAGTGAACATTCAGTTGCAGGAAATCGTTTCCAAGTCAATATTGACTGAAGCAAAAGGCTACTTAGATGTTGGATTTACCCATTCATTAAATCCTTATAGTGGCTGTGGCTTTGCGTGTTTATATTGTTATGTTCGAGAAATGCCCATCCAACGATTTAAAGACATTCCATGGGGAGAATGGGTCAATATTAAAAAGAACGCGGCGGAGAATTACCGGAAAGAGATGCAAAAATTGCGTAAAAAGGATACAGCTGTCAATATATTTATGGCGTCTGCTACAGACCCATATCAGCCTATAGAGCGGGATGCCCAAATTACACGAGGAATATTGGCAGAGATGATAGAACATCCACCTGACTTCCTACAAATCCAAACACGAGGACCGCTTATTGAACGGGATATGGATTTGCTTTTACAACTTAAAGAAAGATGTGATGTCCTTGTATCGATGACGATTGAAACGGATCGAGAGGATATGAAGCGGATTTTTGCCCCCTATGCCCCTGGTGTAACATTGCGCTTAAAGGTATTAAAAAGATTGCATGATGCAGGGATACCAACCCAGGCATCTGTTTCACCAGTGTTACCATTTACTCCAAACTTTGCAAAGGTTTTGGAAGATAGGGTTGATCATGTTTGGATTGATACATTACGTATTGGGGATGGTTCGATGGGGCGACGATCAGCTAGGTTAGGGATGCCGGAATTGTTTGAGAAGCATGGCTTGTCCGAGTGGTATCGTCAGGATATTCATGTTGCGGTTGAGAAATATTTTAAGAAGTATTTTCCTGATGATAGGGTGCGTGTTTCGAAGGACGAAGCTTTTCTGAAGTGAAGAAGGCTAATAAAAACACTTATAACGGCTAAGATTAGCGCGGTTATAAGTGTTTTTTTATCATCTATGGGCTTTGTTTTTCTCGTTTAAGATTTCCATTGCACAACACATATCGATATCTTTTCGTATATGCTCTGGTGTCCATGGAATGTAAATTTCTGGTTTAATTCCAGGTTCTGCACCAGGCTTCCGTTTATCGAGCTGATTTAATCTGGATGTTGGATACATCAATTGGAATTGGTTGTTCCACTTTATATCAATTAAATTAGAGTAATCATTGACCCCCATCGTTGGTCTACCGAGTACGGTAATCTTCGGTGACTTCTTACACAGCCAGACAAATATGTCCCCAGCACTTCCACAATAATTATCAGTTAATACAACGATATGCTTTGGGGATTTCGTTCCGGTTATTTCGTATTCTTCCTCGTCCTCAATGGAAACTAAACCTTTCCCCCTATGTTTAACCCAGACTTCTTCTTTCCAGCGGGTTAAACTATTACGATATTCCTCGTTATCTATCTTCGTAAGCTCCTCATTAATGGATTGAATCATGAAGTCTGCATTTCTATCTGTAATGTTGAAATTCATGAAGTAATCTTGCATATCTATCGTTATTTTATGGTCAGGGAAAAGATATTTTTCTAGAGATTGGTATGCAAGTGTACTTCCGCCATAATTAATTCTAACATCAATAATGAGATTTTTCGTAGCTGCCAGTTCCTGCTCATGCTTTGAAAGGAGTGTTGTCAGTGTATCTGGTTCATTGAAATCGGTTAGTGTCATGCATAATGTATCTTCAGCTACTTTCGTTATGGTGTGTTGTGGCACATATTCAGGCTTCTCATACTCTTTTAGTTCCATGAACTCCGTAGAGCCATCTAGGTGGATAATTTCAGCTACATCATAGTTTCGGATAATTTTTCGCCAATCCTCACGTTCTGCTTTCATTTCCATTAATTCACGTTGATGTTTTCTTACTAGCTCCGGAATGGGCGTGTTGTTAAGGGATAGGATTGCATCGCCAGGCTTTAAACGTTTCTCTCCCGATAGTGTGGTGACATACAATTTATCTTGGTATCGCCTAACACGAAATCCATTATCCAATTTCTTTTGTGTTTCAGCTTGGATGAGGTTGAAAAAGATATGTGGGTCCTGAAAATCTAGTAAATAGTCTTCCACGATTTTTAGAAAGGAGTGAGGCGTTAGGTTAGAATTTCTTTCTAGTTCCATAATCTTACTTTCAAATTCTTCTGGGTTATCCCAGCCTTTTTTATCAAGATAACCAGCATAATCATGATGCATAATATCGACTAGTTCACGAAATATATCTGTATACAATGGTTTGTCCCCCTTGACCATGTTGGTTTACAATAATCGTAGTATAGTTAGAAAATTATTACAATATGTCATAGGACGGACTTTTGCCTCAGTCTTAGGGTGGAGGGGGGTGTTAATGTAATCTTGCCTAAGAAATCAATTTAAATTCAATAATAAAGTACCATCCAACACAAACAATTAATCTATTCAACCCCAGGTAGCGTAGTCATTGGTGATGCTGACCATCCTTTAATCAATGAAAGTACGTCAATAATTGGGATGCTGAATCCAATGGTTCCAACTTCGGAGGCAGCGGAGTTAATGCCGATGACTTCTCCTGTTTCACTTAAGAGGAGGGGACCACCGCTATTTCCGGGAGCAATGGGGGCGGAGATTTGGTAGGCATCGGAGTACGTATATGGTGGGAGCTCAAAGTCTCTTCCAACCCCGCTGATGATGCCGGTTGTTACGGTGTTGTCTAAGCCAAGGGGATTGCCAAGTGCTAGTACGTCCTCACCGACTTCTACCTTATCCATTCGTATGGATAAGGGTTCAAGACCTTGTAACCCTTCGACTCTTACTAAGGCGATATCGATATCACTACTAATGCCGATGACAGTTCCGGTAAATTGTTGTTCATCGGAAGTAACGATCGTCACCTCCTTCACACCATGAACAACATGGGCGTTGGTAATCACATCGCCCATGTCGTTATATAAGAACCCAGAACCGATGGAGCCATCGGCGAGTTCAATTTTTACTACTTTCGTTTGTGCTTCTTGAATAATATCCTTTAACGCGGTTTCACCTGCTTTATCTTCTTCAATTGAAGCGTTATTCTCTAAGAGAATGCTAGACGGTTGGTCAAGCTGACCAGGTATTGTGCCCTTGATCATGAAAAAACCGGTGATTCCAATTCCCAAAACGACAGCGGTTAGGACTAGACTAATAATCCAATGTTTATTCATTTGCTCCACTTCCCTTCATTACAAATCGAAGTACCAGGTAATATTAGTGATTTCAATATAAGCCTCTTGGTTCACATCCTCAATGACACCTTCGAATATTCCTTCATCACCTGGGTTTAATTCATATGGCTCAACAAATAATATGTCTTCAAAGAGAAAGTTCCCTTCTTCATCAAAGATAGCTAAATAAACGGTTAACGAATAGATTGGAACGGTGGCTGTACTAATAAGAGTACCGGAAATGGTGATGTCACCATTCTCTTCAAGCACTGCATCGAAGTAGGTAACTTCTACAGCTGCAGTGCGATTATGCAGGTCGTCTTGTACCGCCTGTTCTTCAAAGGCAGTGATTGCCTGTTCTATTTCATCTTTAAAGGCTAATAATTGCTCGTTATTGGAGCTATAATTTAATCCTTTATTCAACATAGCGAGTGCTTCTTCAAAATATCCATCCGTATAAAGTGTACTTGCCTCCTCGAAAGCAATTTGAACAATTTTATCCATAATCTCTGTTTTTACAGCTTCCGCTTCGGTATTGGATAATGCCTCTAGCGTATTGAGTTTATTGGCTAGCTCATCGATGTTCGTTATGGTAGGGAGCTCCAATTTTATTTTTTCAATCGTGATAGTTTCCTCTTCTGCCGTTATAAGGACTTCAAAGGAAGTGAAAAGCGGACTATTTTCGGCTGCAAGTTGATTGGTTAATGTAGTCAGCTCTTGTTCAGCCTGATCAAACTGTTGATTCGCTGACAGTGTCAAGGCAGCATCAAGCTGATCGGCAAATGTTTGGGCACGATTAACTTCGTCTAGGTTTTGTTGTAATACGTCATAATCTGGTCTGATTTCGATTGCATCTTCTAGCAGTTTAGTGGCTTCTGTAAAATTTCCTTCTAAGGCATTTGCCTCTGCCGTTTGTTGTAATTCTAGTACCTGATCATTTTTCCTTTGCTCTGATAAATAAGTGAAGATAAGGAAAACAGAAACCAATACGAGACTTATAAGGGGGATAACGTAAGGGAATAGCGAATGAGTGATTAATGTTTTTTTACCATTTGTTTCAACCTGGGGTGGGCTAGTTTCATGAGAGTGTATCGAAGTATTCGGTGTTTCCGGTGACTGGATTTGTTCTGTAATTTGATTATCTTGGTCAACCTTTGCCCCACAATTTATACAAAAAGTAGATTCGTCCACTAATTTATCGCCGCATTGATGACAAAACATGTGATTCCTCCTAACTGGTAACAGTAATAGCAATTATCCTATCCTATTAGAAATTCCCGGAGAAGGTGCTTGGGTAGCTTGGTTTTTTATTTGCATGATACGTAAATTATGCTTGTGGGATGTACCTTGTTTGATGGGAAAAGTATCGTTTGTTTGTTATGATAGATGTAATTGTTTTATAGATTTTTTTAGCAGACAGACCTTAAATACTCTACATAGACGAATACATTTGGTATCATAATACATATTCGTTAGGTATGGAGGACAAACATGGAGGATTTTATTACGAATTGGGTTGCAGATTTTGACTTGGAACCAGCGACTACAAAATATCTTACTATTAGTCTTAAGGTTTTAGCTATCGCTTTAATCTGTATCATTGCAAATTTTATTACGAAGAAGATTGTTGTAAGGATCATTACAAGGGTCATTAGAAACAATAAATATACATGGGATAATGTGTTTATAGAACGAAAAGTCTTTCACAGGCTATCACACATTGTACCGGCAATCATCATTTATCAATTTGCGACGAGTTTTCCAAACTATGTAACATTGATTCAAAAGGCGTCTAATACATATATCATTCTGATTATGTTATTGGTAATTAATAGTACATTACATGCAATTAATGATATTTATCGTACTTTTGAAGTCTCTAAAACTCGACCAATTAAAGGATATATTCAAGTAGCTAATATTATTTTCGTCATAATTGGAGCTATATTAATCATTGCGAATTTAATTGGAGAAAGCCCGCTAGTTTTATTAGGTGGTATTGGTGCGTTATCAGCGGTTATTATGTTAGTATTCCAGGATTCCATTTTAGGGCTTGTTGCTGGGGTTCAGCTAACTACGAACGATATGGTCCGTGTTGGGGACTGGATTGAAATGCCGAAGTATGATGCAGATGGTGATGTAATAGATATTACGTTAAATACGGTAAAGGTGCAAAACTGGGATAAAACGATTTCGATGATCCCTGCTTATGCGTTAGTTTCGAATTCCTTTAAAAACTGGAGAGGAATGCAGGATGCAGGGGGAAGAAGGATTAAGCGTTCACTATATTTGGATACGACAAGTATTGGGTTCTGCTCTCCAGAGATGATGGAACGTTTAAAACAGATTCAGATTCTTTCTGATTATATAACGGAGCGAGAAGCAGAAATTGAAGAATACAACCGGAAACATAAGGTCCGTCGAGAAAATCCGGTGAATGGAAGAGCAATGACAAACATCGGTGTGTTCCGTGCTTATGTTGAAAATTATTTAAAACGCCACCCTGGAATTCGTCAGGACATGACCTTAATGGTAAGGCAATTAGATCCGACAGAAAATGGGCTGCCACTGGAGATTTATGCGTTCACGAATACGACAGAATGGGCGGCTTATGAATCGATTCAATCCGATATCTTTGACCACCTATTCGCTATAGCGAAAGAATTCGGATTACGCTTATTCCAAAATCCAACAGGGAATGATTTAAAATATTTCCGCGCAATGGAGAATGAAGAAGTACACACTAGAGCTCCTGGACAAGAATAGAGATATTAGAGGGAGCAGCACGTCAGAAAAATAGCGATTCTGAGGTGCTGCTCCTATTTATTTTACAAGGTTTATCTGCCTAGGCGAACCCTAGTCCAGCTATTCAATCTCAGAATAGTCGACTGGAAGTTTTACAGTACTTTCCGTTGTTGTCCTATTTACTCCTAAATAACGTGCTCATATTTCGGTTCAGAAATCTTTCATTATATTCAAAATCATACTATGATAAGGACAGAAAGAAGGGAATTATGATACGTTTTATTCGTTGGTCATTTTATATGCTAGGATTGTTAATTTTTAGTTATGGGATTACCATAGCCTTGAAAATGCAGTATTTAGGAATTCATCCATGGGATGTGTTAAATGTAGCGCTCTTTGATAAATTTGGCTTGTCTATCGGTTCCTGGGCGATTATTATTTCGGTATTATTAATTATTGTCTCGTTAATCTTGGATAAGAGCTATGTGAAATTAGGGACCTTTTTAAATGGAATTCTCGTAGGTGTATTTGTTGATATGTTTCTATGGATTGATTTCCTTCCGAATGCGACACATACATGGACGGATTATCTAGTAATGGTTGTGGCGATAATTACGATGGGCTTCGGTGGCGGACTATACAATTCAGCTGAAGTAGGGGCAGGGCCGCGGGATGGATTTATGTTATCGATTTCCGATAAACTGGGTAAGTCAATTGGAACCATCCGTATCCTAGTGGAGACACTTGTATTGGTGATTGGTTTCCTTTTAGGAGGACCTGTATTTATCTTTACGTTTATTTTTACATTTGTTCAAAGTCCTGTATTTGCTTTTACGTTTAAAAAATTTAAAGCATTCCTAGGGATTATAGACCAAAGGTACCAACAAAAGCATATTACGAAATCTAGTGCATAAATAAGAAGACAGGTACCCATAAGGGAGCACCTGTCTTTATTTATAATTTTTCTGGCGGGAGAGGTCTGGCGAAATAGTATCCTTGTCCTATAGCGTTAAAATCCTTTAAAACTTGAAATTCTTCTTCCGTTTCAATACCTTCTATGACAACGGGTCTGTCCATGGACTGGATAATCGCCTTTAATACATGCATCTTTCTTTTATTATGAATATCGACAAGTGTTTTATCGATTTTCAGTGTTTCAAAATCGAGACTAGTAATAAGGTGTAAGGATGAATAGCCTGTTCCGAAATCATCAATTGCGATTTTTAAACCAAGTGCATGTAATTCTTCTACTATAGAGGTTGAGTCTTCTATGTCCATCATGACACTTTCGGTTATTTCTAGCTTCAGATATTTAGGGTCAATGCTTTCTTCCATTAATATTTGATAGATTCTTTTAGTAAAGCTTGGCTCGACTAATTGTCTAGCAGATACATTGACAGAAACAGGGACATGAAGATAAGGATGATCCTTCCACCTGCTAATTTGGCGACAAGCCTCCCGGAGAATCCACTCTCCGATAGGGACTATTAGGCCAGTCTTTTCGGCAATTGGAATAAATTCAGCTGGAGAGACGTGTTCATCTTCCAGGTTCCATCTAAGCAATGCCTCTAATCCAACTAGCTTTCTAGTGCTTAATTCTACTTGTGGCTGATAATATAATGTAAGCTCATTATTTTCGATCGATTTTCTTAAGGCGTTTTCTAAATAAAGTCGTCTCTTCACCTTTTCATTTAACTGGTCATTGTAAAATTGATAGTTATTTTTTCCTTTTTGTTTGGCTAAGTACATTGCTAAATCTGCTTGTTTGATTAATGTCTCTACTTGGATGGAACAGTTGTGATGGATACTAATGCCGATAGAGAGCGTTATGATTAAGTCGTTACCTGCTAAGTCAACCGGTTGATTCATTACGTCGAGTATTCTTTCTGCAACTTGCTCCGCTTCTTCTCTAGTCACATTTTTTAAAGTAATGATAAATTCATCTCCGCCAATCCTTGCTATTTGATCCTGTTCTCTAACACTGTTTTGTAGCTTTTTAGCAACATGCTTGAGGAAGGTATCACCCATATGATGACCTAATAAGTCGTTAATATCTTTAAAATCATCAAAATCGATTACTAGAATGGCTAATGAATTCGGGTATTCTTCAGAGCGGTTAATCACTTCTGACAAGTGCTGATAAAACCATCTACGATTTGGGAGTCCTGTCAATTGGTCGGTATATGCTAGATGCTTGATTTGACGTAGGGCTTCCTTCTCTTTCGTAAGATCCTTTGAAATACCAAATATACCAGTAATCTCGCCTTCAATCGTAATTGGAATGGTAGTAATGTTAACGGGAATGATACTACCATTTCTCGCCTTCACATCTAATTCAAATGCTTGTGGCTTACCTGATATGGTTTTTTTAAATTTATCTATTGCGACATCTAAATTTGCTGTATCAACTACTTCTTGATATGACATTTGAAGTAGCTCTTCTTTTGTATAGTCTATTAAATTCCCACCAGAAGCATTTACATCCTGGAAAATGCCATTCGAATTTAGTAAAAATACGGGGTCTGGATTATTATCAAACAAAGAGGAATAGCGTTGTTGTTTATCCTCCAATTCTCGTTTTACTTTTTTTTGTTCTGTAATATCCCGGACGATTAATTGAATCGCTGGTTTATGCTCAAACACAATTGGAAAACTTTTCATTTCAACATCAATTAATGAACCATCCAGTGCGACGAACTTCATTTCGGTAAAATCTACCTGCTTTTGATCGGATAGATTTTTTACATGCAGCTTTGCAATTCGGTGGTAATCGGGATGAATGAAATCTTCCATTGGTTTACCTATGATTTCGTATTTATCCGATGCTCGTAAGCATTTTATACAAATATCATTAACGAATAGTATTCGTTTTCCATCATGAACAAGTAAGGGCTCAGGGGAATATTCAACTAAATCGCGGTAACGCATTTCACTATGCTTAATTTGATTGATTAGCTGCTTCTGTTTTTGTAAGGAACGATAATCAAACCAGGCGATGAACAAGGTGATAATAATAATCAAAGAAGATGTACTCGATAAAATGATACCTAATGTAAATGTGTCAATATCTGTAGGGCCTCTTTCATAATGATCATGAGGGAGAATTTCGATTGCTCCCATTCCAACATATTGTAGGGCAAATATCGTAATTCCTAATAGGATTGCATTGCCTCCTGCCCGTGTAAACGTATGAGCGGTCCGATCTCTTATTTGCTTGAACATCATAACCGTTAAGATGGCAAATACGGAAGCCAAGACAATCGTTAATCCAAAGGATAACGAGCTAAATTGAATAATAAGTGGTTCATCCATCGCAAGTATTGCAGAATAATGTAATAGAAATATGCCGGAAGCAATAATAAACACACAAAGGCAAGTTTTTGCCTTTGTCAGTTGCGAAACATAAAGTGTTAGAAAAGCAGCAAACGATGACATTAGGGCAAATAGAAAGGACATGATTAGTATTTCTAAATTATAGTTTAGTGGAAATGCAATGTGATGGGCGATGATGGCAATAAAATGAAAAGAAAAAAGACCAGTTGCCATCACAAATGCCCCTGTTATGATCCAAAATATTTTGTGTGAACGAAGTCCATCAAGGATTCTTTCTACTAAAATGAATGAGGTGTAGATAGATAGAATAAATATAATCAATGAAAAAGTGATTAAGATAGGGCTATAAGATGAATGCATCATGTTGCTGTCACTCCTAAATATACATGTTCCATTATTGTTAGTATTTCCAACATAGTACCACTTAATCTTATAGCAGACTATCTTAAAATGAAATGGAATAACAAGGTGGATTTGGCTATTATTGGAATAAGAAGAAAGAAGTGGAACGATTTGTTAGAGCGTCCCACTTCTTTCTATCTTTTTCGAAAAGTCATTTTCCAGAGAACGATGGTTAGAATTGCAACTAATGCTAAGTAGATATAGATCCCAATCGTTATTAGGGAAACGAGGAAATGAATGAGTGCCAAGACCCCAACTATAAGCATTAATACGATGATAATCCCGGCAGTAGCACCGCCCTGCTGTGCAGATTCAAAAGGCCGCGTAAATGGAAACTTTCCAGTATTAAATACTTTATAGGAAAGGAGTACTTGTAAAATCGCCGTAAAAAGGATAACGAGAATGTCTGGTATAATACGGATTGAAAAAATCCAACAATACACTACCGATAATATAAGAAAAATCGGTAAATATAATTTTACGAGAAAGGCTTTTAAGGTCGCACTGTATACACTAGATTCACTATGTATTGGTGTTGTTTGGAAAATCCAGGCACCTTTATACTTACTAGAAAATTGTAGCATATAGACGACAGCACCGATAATAATATTGGCGAAATAAAGTGTTAAATAGGCTTTGCTATTTCCCCAGTCGACAGAATCCATTAAACTGATATTATTGTAAAGAAAGATAAATGGAAAAACCAATGCCATTCCTAAGGAAGGATACACTTTTAATTTAAAATCTCTCTCCCGACTAATCATGATGGAGGCAAACCGATAAAAGGTACGTTCTTCTTTGTTGAAGCAAATTAGCCTTTCAAACAGTCTGTCTAGACTCCATGTTTTCTTTTTCTTCTTACTCGATTCCTCCATTAATTTCTGTAGGTTCTTCTCAAATGAAGGCATTAACCAGTAATAAAGCATAATAGACAGTAACGGAACAATGATAGCCATTGCCGATAGAAGGATAATTTCTGGCGTATAATTATGATTTAAGAGAAGCTCAAATGGTGCACTGAACCATAATGGTGGCATGAAGACGTGCCACCAGCTAAAGGCATAGGTAACATTCATATCCATGAAGTCAAATACACGAATGATGACTTGATAGCCAATAACAATACCGACCGCGAGGAAAATCTGTACATAGTTAATAATATCCTTTAATTTTTCCCCATCAAAAAAACGCAGAATCAGAATGTAGGCTAATGCTGTTAAGGCCATAATGAATAAATTTAGTAAAATAATCTCTAGAATAAAAATGAGAAAATACCAGGCACCATGTACAAAGAGCATAACGATGGCTGGTATGCCGATAAAGGCACCGGTCAGTATAGATAGATAAATGGCAATATGTACTAGCTTAGCTGCATTGATGGTCCTTGTGTTGATTGGTTTCGAATTCAATATGACCTTATCACGAACATCTAATAGTACGGAGGAATAGTCGGAAATCATTGAAGTCATCAGAATAAACATTGCAATGGCTAGCATGATGCTCGATTGAAGCATGTAGCTATTCCCCATAAATAGAAATGGGATAAGCAGAATACCATATAAGGCATATATCCAGAGAGATTTTAAAAACTGATTCCCTTCCTTTTTCTTCGTATCATTCAATATTGTTGGAACACGTCTAGAATCCATGGTAAGCTTGATTTCTACGATTTTTCGCATGACAGGGTAATCAATATCAAGCTTATTAAAGACAATTTGGAAGCGATCCAGTAGCTTTAATGTACGAAAGTTACTCATGAGGACCATCCTCTGTCACGATGGATACAATGTTCTCCGCTGTTACTTTATGTACATCAAATCCAGTTAGCTGATTGAATATCCCCTCTAGTGAGCCTTCATGGCTTTGCGCTTTCAATTCATCGAAGGAGCCATCGGCTGCAATTTTGCCATTGACTAGTAAAACAATTCGGTTACTGATTTTCTCTACCACATCCATGATATGGGAGGAGTAGAAGATGGTTTTTCCTTGGTTAGCTAAGTCTTCTAGCATATCCTTAATGACCATAACACTGTTGGCATCGAGTCCACTCAGTGGCTCATCAAGGAAAATAATATCGGGATTATGTAATAGACTGGAGATGATTAATACCTTTTGCCGCATTCCTTTGGAAAAGGAGGAGATTCTAGCGTGAAAGACTTCTTCCATATCGAATTGTTGAAGTAATCGTAATGCTTTATCCTCTGCCTTTTGTCGTTCTAATCCGTAGAGCTCTCCGATGAAGGTTAGGTATTCGGCTGCAGTTAACGTATCATAAATCTCTGCATTTTCTGGGACATAGCCGATTTTTTGTTTATAAGAGTCATTATTAGAAGCAATATTTTTACCAAGTATTTCTACTGTACCACCATATCCTTCAATTAGGCCGAGGATGATTTTCAATGTCGTGCTTTTCCCAGCACCATTTGGCCCAATATAGCCGATTATTTGTCCCCGATAGACATCTAGATTGATGCCGTTTAACACAGTTTTTCCTGAGTAACTCATGGTTAAGTCGTTTAGTGATAATACTTTCTCATTCATCCCGAAAATCCTTTCTATTAATCTGGTTACTTTTACCATATCAATGTGGGGAAAGGAATGCAATAGGTGAAAAAAGCTCCCTACTTTTGTAGAGAGCATGATTACAGATTAAAATTCTTCATATACAGCTGGGTCTTGTCCTTTAAGGCGACCATCAGGACGGGTAAAGCTAGCGATGGTTTGCATATCATCTGCATCTAAGCTGAAATCAAAGATGGAGATGTTCTCGAGCTGACGAGTAGGATTAGCTGATTTAGGAATTGCAACAGCTCCTAATTGATAATGCCAGCGTAGGACGACTTGGGAAACGGTTTTGTTGTGTTTTTCTGCGATTTTCTTCAACGTTTCATGTTCAAATACATCATTAGCACGAGCTAATGGACTCCAAGATTCGGTCACAATACCATGTTCCCCATGCCATTTACGTTGTTCTTCTTGGTTGAAGAATGGATGAAGTTCAATTTGGTTAATTGCTGGTAATACACCAGTCTCTTTTTCAAGCTTCGTTAGGTGCTCAGGTAAGAAGTTACATACGCCAATAGTACGGATTAAGCCCCATTTTTTCGCATCGATTAATGCTTGCCAAGCTTCCACATATAATTCACGATTCGGATTTGGCCAGTGAATCAAGTAAATATCATAGTAATCTAAATTGGCGCGATAAAGGGATTCCTGTACAGTTGTGACCGCATCCTTATAATTATGATATCTTCCAGGAAGCTTTGATGTGATCTGTAGTTGTTCTCGAGGGACTGAAGTTCTACGTATTGCCTCCCCGACAGTTCCTTCATTTTCATAATTATAAGCAGAGTCAAGCAGGCGGTAGCCATGATTAATCGCACTTTCAATTGCTGATACGCCTTCATTTCCTTTCAGTTTGTATGTACCAAAACCAACAGCAGGAATGCGATTACCATCATTTAATGTGATTTCTGGGATCATTGTGTTTGTCATGAACATCACTCCTATGTAGTTATTATTAAAGCTCTAGTGAAAGCTTATCATAGGAGTGGGAATTAATCGATTCTGTTGCTTGGTTTAACGAGAAGTGAGGAAGCATAATAGCAGAATGAGGGGGATGAATATGAAATCAAGCTAATATGAAAAGCAGCTATATCAATTGAATAAGCTGCTTCTCGTCATGCCTATTTCGGACTAAATTCTGCAATTCCAAATGCTAAACGATCTCGTAAAATGCTAATCACATCCTTTTTTTGATGCTCTTCACATTCTACGACAAGTATTACTTCAGAATTCTTTCCTCTTAATTGCCTTTGTTTCTTTTTTATCACTTTTTTCATCAATAAATCGTAACCAAACCCGATAATCATCCCGATACCAGCACCGATTATACCCCAGATTATCGGTCCCCATTCCCAGGCAAATCCTTTTGCTGCTGCTAAGGTTGAAATGAGATATGCCAATATCATTGCTTTCGATATCATGGATACGCCATCAGATTGGTGAAGATTATCGAATAGCTTTCTTTCTTCTGTGCGATTCTTTAATGGTAATGCCAATATATTTTTAACACCTTGTTCCTCCAATTCAGCTATAGCTAATTCTAGATAGGTTGAATGTTCGAATGTAGCAAATATTTGCATGTTACCCACCTTACCTGTGTTAGTTAATTTAAATGTATAATCTTGATAATGACTTTTTAAATACTTTCTTTGTTCATCTTCAAACAGTTTATTATTCTCAACAGTACTTGTGTACGAATCATAAATAGAAAAAAAGTAAAAAGAAGGAATATATAAGAACCACTGGGCATCTAATACAGCATTTGATTTACTCAAATCCCCGTTTACCAAGTAAATGGCTGCCTCAAGAAAATGGGAATTGTATACAAAAATAGCGGTCCATATTAGGGTAAAGCTAGCAAGGATAATCCGATGAACATAAAGCTGACCGACACTCGGGATAGCCATAGCCCATAAGGTAGCTAATATTGGGCTTCGTTTATCCAAGTAATTAATCTCAAAGTTACCGATAGTAAATGAATTAAACGGACTATCCTCTTTTTTTGCTAGTATATAAATGTTGTTTTTGTCGACAGTAGTACGATAACTATCCCAAATTGCAAAAAGGTAAACAGGAAGATACATTAGAATCATTCTCAAATCTAGGACTTCCTTGGCTAATTCAAATTGACCTGTAAAGGAATAGACAATGGCTAAGTTAATACTTGCTGTTTGGTTGATAAATATTTCCCAAAAAAATAAAGCAAATCCCCTAAAGTATTTATTTAAAAGAAAGTGGCCAAAGCCTGGGAAGGCAAAAGACCACATGGCAATGGTCCAAGGGTTTCGTAAATGTAATTGGGTTGTCCCAAAAATACTGACATGCGCCTTGTAGCGTCTTGTCTTGTTTGTATTTTGGTAGTTCTCCATTTTCTTCCTCCAATAAATTCTATATTAACGTTATTATTACCCATTGGAATTATTTAACTACAACTTCTGAAAGTTATTTAGGAGGAAAAGAATAATCGGAGGAGTGTGGTTGGAATATAAGATAAAGGAAGTATCTACCACTTGTCAGTAACTTCGTATGGAGGTTAAGGAATTATTAGGTTGCACTAGAATGATCTGACAAAGGCAAAAAGGAGCCTGAATAATTTCAGTACTCCTTATAATGTAGCTCGACCTCCGTTTGCAATTAAATCCAAAACCCCATTTTCTTCGCTTCATATGTTAGCTCATCACGGAACTTTGGATGGGCAATATCGATTAAAGCTTTTGTACGGGCAAAAATGGACTTACCTTGTAGTTGGGCAATTCCATATTCGGTTACGATATAGTCGACATCATTTTTGGATGTGGTCACAACTGAAGCCGGGCTTAATATCGGTTTAATCCGAGAAATGGTGTCATTTTTGGCGGTTGAATAAAGACAGATAAATCCTTTTCCGTTCTTCGCAAAACGAACACCAGAGCCAAAATCAGTTTGTCCACCTGTAGAGCTATAGTACTTGCCAGCGACTGTCTCAGAAGCACATTGGCCATAAAAATCAATCTCCGTCGTAGCGTTTATCGCTACCATATTATCCTCTTTGGCTATGACTCGTGGATCATTCACTTGATTGACAGGTAATATTTCGATTTGCTTATTGTTGTTCATGAAGTCATAAAGTCGTTGGGTCCCAAAAGCAAATGTTGCGATTATTTTTTCTGGGTGAGTATGTTTCTTCGTACCAGTAATGACACCGTTTGTCGCTAGGTCATAAACACCGTCGGTCAGCATTTCAGTATGAATTCCTAAATCACGATGGTCTTTTAATAGACTTACTACAGCGTTCGGAATCCCACCGATCCCAACTTGAAGTGTGGAACCATTCTCAATTCGCTCTGCAACATATTCCGCTATTTGTTGGTCAATATCACAGATGGGAGCGTTCGGTAGTTCTTGTAGTGATTGGTCATATTGGATAAATCCAGCTACTTGAGAGATGTGGATTCTATTTTTTCCATGTGTTTTTGGGACATGGTTATTTACTTGTAGAACAAATGGCGCTTTCCCAATAAAATGTGCTGTATAATCACCTGACGTACCTAATGAAAAATAGCCTTCTTCGTCCATTGGAGAGGCTTGACTTATGACCAATGGGTTGGGACAACGTTTTTCTAATAGGCGTGGCATTTGGTGAAAATGATTAGGAATTAAGTCACATGTTCCATTTAAAAAGGATTTTCTTGCATGTTTACTTAGAAAATAGGATACATAACGGATATTCGGGTATTCTCCTTGAATATAACGGCGATCCTTCAATTCTAGCATTTGGTGAATGGTGAGGTTAGTAAAGGCCTCTGGATGCTCATCAATCAAGTTAAGAATATAATCGGGTTCTCCATTTGCCATAGAGACGATGATATGTTGATAGTTTGATAGAAGTGATAATATTTCTGATTGTGTATTGGCTAATGCTATTATTTCGTGAGGAAGCATGGTAGGTTCCATCCCTTCTTGATGTGTGAACAGTAGTAGTTTACTAATAGGAATTATAACAACAGGGGAAACAGCGAGTCAATCAATATTAAAGCGTTTCCAAATAGAGGCATCTAATTACTATCGAAATAAGAAAATTAATATTGAAAATATTAATAAATTTTAGTTGTAATAATGGTAAAATATTGGATAGGAAATTTTTTACTTTATAGGGGGATTCGATATGAATGTGGTAACCCGGGTCAGTGAAATTGTACTGGGGTTGATTTTTCTTGGAGCGGGTTTGAATGGTTACTTTGTATTAGTTGGATTAGAATCATTTGCCCCAACAAGTCCTGCAGCTATGGAGTTTCTAGGTGATGGGTATCTCTTGGCCATGGAAAAAGGTGTTGAGATTATTGCTGGCATATTACTTCTAATTCGCCGCTTTGTGCCACTAGCAATCGTTGTATTGGCAGGCATTATTGTGAATATCTTGGCATTTCATATTTTCGTCGACTCAGAGTTATTATTCTTGGCGGTGTTAGTTGTCCTATTAGAAGGTTTATTAATGTGGCAATACCGTCATAGTTTTAAAGGGTTAATGGAAAGTAGACCTGAGGGAATGTAGGGCGGATAGTGCCGATAAGGAGGTTGTGAATGAAAGAGAAGAAGCCTATTAAATACGCCTGTATCTTCGGTATTTCAGCGCTTTTCATTAGCTTGTTCCTGAACATATATTTGCTAACTAAAGTAAATGAGTTAGGGAATAGGATAGGTCAAGTTATGTCGGACCAACAATATATGTCGAATGAATTAGAAAATCAGACCAGTGAGATAATGAGTTTATTAGATGACATTCAACAACAACAAAGCTGGCTTGAGAATATCGATACAGAGGTTATTTTAACTAGTGCTGGTGATGGTGAATTACGGTTTAAATGGCTTATAAAAGAGTTGGCGGGTGAATCTGATGTGAGGTTTCATTATGCACTTAGAGAGGATGAGCAATTCACGAGTATTCCTGCAACCGAAAGAGAACGAGGACTATTTGAGGCTTCTATTCCACTTGAAACAGGTATGGGGACCATTTGGCAACCTACTGAAATATATGGTGTAACAAGTCATGTAGAGGAATTGGACGATGTACCAATTAATGAAATAACAGATGATCTATACGATAGCACTCAATTTCAATATTATGTTTCCGTAGTAAAAGAGGATGGTTCATACAAGAGTGGTTATATTCAAACTGGATACTTATATGATTTCTTAACCGAATTGTATGGCTATATGGAAACTGGTGTTTATTTAGAGGATAAAGTGTTTCAGGTGTATCTACACCATTATGTAGCAGAAGGCTTGGAAAATGTCATTGAAAACGTATCGCTCCTAAAATACCAACAAGGAAAGCTTATTGATGAGGATGAGTTGGATAGGATTGAAGAAGGACCGAGCAATAGCTCTTTTGAGAAACATAATATCGATATCTATGACGATATGAGGCTTGTGTTAAAGGTTGTTTACCGAAAAGGAGAAACGTTTGAGAGGGAGATAATAAATGAAGAATAAAGGGGGAGCAATAACATGGTAGCACCGAAGCATATAGTATCAGCGGCGGCAATTGTGCTGAATGATAAACAGGAAATCTTATTGATTAAAGGACCACGAAGAGGATGGGAAATGCCAGGAGGTCAAGTAGAAGAGGGGGAATCGATAAAGGCGGCCGCGATTCGCGAGACAAAAGAGGAATCTGGTATTGATATAGAAATTATCAAGTTCTGCGGAATATTTCAAAATGTAGAACGATCCATCTGTAATACGTTATTTTTAGGAAGGCCTATTGGAGGGGTACCAACTACTAGTCCGGAAAGTTTGGAGGTTGGTTTCTTTCCGATTGAAGAGGCGCTTGAGATGGTGACGGTTTTAAACTTTAGACAGCGAATTGAATATTGCTTGGACGAAACGATGCAGCCGTTTTATGTGGATTTTTAATCGGGATAAAAGCTAATTGCTAGTTCCCTTGTGGCGCACAACTCTCTAATCTGCTAAAGGGGGTTATCAACAAATGGAATTTGATTTCGGGTTTGTAACGATTATGTTACCGCCTTTGCACATTACCTTAATCATCATACTAATGATTTTTCTTTTAGTTAGGTGGAGTAAGAATTTAGAAACGAGACGCATTACGGTTTTCTACTATTTTCTTATTAGTATTATTATTTATCCTATTTTTTCATACGGTACAAGAGAGGGTATGTTTCAATTATGGGTTCCACTGGGGTTTATCGTCGTTTTTCTATATATGTTACTGTATAAAAAGTATCATCCTTCTAAAATGAAGGCGAGTCTACTAGGCCTGTGCATCGCGATTTATTTAATGGTGTTAGAGTATGTCGGGTAGCTAATGAGCTTGGTAGAATATAACTATGAAAACAAGTTAGGTGAGACAATGAAACGAATGGAATTAGGCTCTTGGATTATTGAGGTAGACGTCATGAAAACAAAAGAATTCTATAATCATTATCATCTGATCACGGAGGACTGTGATTGCGAGGACTGTGCTAATTATGTTTTAGCATGTGAAACCTTCCCACATGAGATAAAGGCTTTATTTCATTCACTTGGAATTGATCCGCGCAAAGAAGGGGAAATATCTCATTACATAGCCAATCAGGATGGAACACATGTATATGGTATTTTTTATCATATTGTTGGTCGAATCATCGATGGTCCAGAAAACTGGCCGTCGAATGTAATAAGTACTGAGGTACTAACCCCATATTCAATCGAACAGTGTGAGGCTGACGTATGGTTTACACAGGATTTGGCATTAGTACCTGAGGGGTTCCCTAAGCCAATTATTCAGGTTGAGATAAAGATGAATGTTCCATGGCTATTAAAGTAGAGGCAACTGGACTGGATAGGGTGAAGATTTTTTGCACGTGATTTTTGTGAATTCAAGAACATAGATATTGAACGTTTACAAAGGAGAGGACATGGATGGAAACAAGTGAAAAAGCAATGTTAATACAGAATAGCGAGCATCATTTTCAATTATTATTCGAAATCATTGAATCGGTACCTAGTAGAAAAAGGAGTATTTCAATTGAAACGAACGAAAGAGATAAGAATTTTCGTGATGTGATCATGCATCTGTATGAATGGCATGCCATGCTAGAGAGATGGTATCGAGAAGGGATGGATGGCGATACTCCTTCGATGCCAGCACCGGGGTTTAAATGGAGAACGCTCAAGCAGCTTAATATGCGTATATGGGAAAACTATCAAGAGGTTACATTAAATCAAGCTATCAAAAAGTTGAAGCTAAGCCATGAGAGAGTAATGAAGCTCATTAAAGCCCATACCAACGAAGAAATCATGACGAAAAAATACTATAAGTGGACGAAAACAAGTAATCTATACAGCTATTTTGCGGCAAACACTACGAATCATTATGTTTGGGCTATAAAGAAGTGTGAAGTTATAGCGGATTCTATACGTGAAGCAGAGGAGAAGGTTGTATAGGAAGGATTGTTTCAGGAAAAGATTTCAGAGCAATAGATTTGATCGTTGGATAGGTCATACGATTTAATGGGATTCTTATATGTCCACTGAAAAAACGGCATAAGCTTTGGAGAAAGGTTGAGATAGTATTCTTTTCCCTTTCTGTGCTATCTTTGGGTCAGACATTCTATCGTACACATTAGAGTATCTAAACATGACAAAAGGATGAACAAGATGAAAAATAGATTTTCTATTGGAGAAATGGCTAAACTTCATAATACTACTATAAAGACTCTAAGATACTATGATGAAATTGATCTATTGAAACCAGTAGAGATCGATAAGAACAATGGATATAGATACTATTCCACGGAGCAGTTCGAACAATTAAACACTATCCAGTATTTAAAGGAGATAGGATTTACCTTAAAAGAAATTAAGAGCCACTTATATCATCGGGACATTGACGACTTCTTGGCATTATTAGAAAAACAAAAAGAATTAACAGAAACAAAAATAAAGGAATTAGAACGCGTTCAGCGCCGATTTCAAAACCGAATAAATGATATTAAACTGGCTCGAAATATAATGGAGTTAGGTGTACCAACTATAAAGGAAGTTAGTGAAAGAAAAGTAGTAAGATTAATGGAAAAAATAAGCTCAGAACCAGAATTGGAGCTAACACTTAGACAGCTAGAGAACTCGGCGAATATGAAATCTTCCATATTTATTGGCGGTGTTGGACTTACCGTGAGCATAAATAATGTAGACGATAATAAGTTTGATGAATACAACTCCATTTTTATCTTAATCGAAGAAGGAGATATTGAAAGTCCCCTTGTTAAAACGTTTCAGAAGGGGATGTATGCCTGTATTTATTTTAGAGGAGAAGAATTTGATTCAGCTCCGTATTACCATATTTTATTACAATACATAAAGGATAACGGTTTTCGTATAATAGGCGATGCTATAGAAAGAAGTATAGTTGACCATTATATCTCAAATAATAGAGAAGATCATCTTTACGAAATACAAATACCTGTTTCCTATTGACCCTCCCCTTACAGGAGGGTTTATTATTTGTAAGTGGTTTTCAGCATGAGTGTTTATAAAGGAGAGAAAACGTATGACACATACAAATAATAAAATCTGGTCTTTATTTTTTATTTTTGTACTAGTCTCAAATGCTTTAGTTTTTATGATTTTTGAAATGTTATTACCTACCCTTCCGTTATTTGTTACGTCTTTAGGGGGGGAAGCAAATCAGGTTGGTTTAGTCACAGGAATTTTCATGTTATCTGCAATATTAATACGCCCATTTGCAGGAAGTCTTGCAGCTAAATTTGATAAAAAAGTGCTTTTAATTTTAGGGATTATAATAATTGCATTATCCACAGGTGCTTATTACCTTTCCACGAATATAAGTGTGTTATTAATCATTCGTTTGATTCATGGGGCTGGATTTGGACTAGCTACAACGTATTTTGCAACTCTTGCAGCTGAAATAATCCCTAAGGATCGTCGAGGAGAAGGGATAGGTTACTTTGGCGTCGGGGAAACAATAGCTATATCGGTAGGTCCTATGATTGGAATTATGACATTAGAATTATTTGACTTTCAACGCTTATTCCTAGGAGGAATGTCCGTTCTTTTTCTAGCTGTAATTATGGCGATATTTATCAAAAGAGCACCAAAAGGAAAAGTGTTAGATAAACAAGAGAAACATAACGTGAAAATACTCGAAAAACGAGTCCTATTCCCATCCTTGCTTATTTTGTTAATTGGAGGGGCTGCGGGGGGAATTATGTCCTTCTTTTCTCTATACGCAATTGAAAAGGATTTTACTAACGTTGGACTGTTTTTCTTATTGATTGCAGTAGCAAGTTTTGCTATTCGATTAATATCGGGAAAATTGTTTGATTTATATGGGCCGTCTATTATTCTAATACCAGGTTCTATACTAGCGATTATTGGAATGATTATGCTATATGCTGCCAACAGCAACGGCATGATTTTAACAGCAGCTATATTCTATGGGTTTGGATTCGGGGCGATATTCCCAGCAGTGCAGACATGGTGTATGAACTTAGTCGAGGAACATGAACATGAGGATGCGATGGCTTCATTCTTTAACTTCTTTGATTTAGGTATTGGTGGAGGTTCTTTACTATTAGGGTTAGTCGCTACAGCTGCCTCTTATCAAGCAATTTACCTTGTTGGAACAGCTGTTTATGGTGTGTTTCTAGTTATATACCTTGTCCATTTAAGCATGAAAAAGCGGTTGATGGATAAGAGAAAGGTAAATAACATTGCCTAGTATTGTTAGATGAAGTATAAATAGTGGGGTATTACAAGATAGTTAGGAGAAGGTATTCCCATTCCACATTAAAACGCCAGTTAAAGATAAAGGGAACCAATTCTATTTGTGATGATTAACAACAAGGTAATTTATTCTAGTAGATTACCTTGTTTTTTTATAAATGAAAATATATTGGAACATTATGGTAGTATTAATGTTGAAGCAAATTAGTAGGATAGTTTTTTCCGACGCAAGGATGTGAAAAGGATGTTTCAGCACGGATTTCCCGAGCATTTACAGGATGATGTCATAAAAGTAAGTAGGCTAATAGCGAAAAAAACGTATCATCATGCTGCAATAGATGTGTCCCAGGATCGGGTTCAATATGTTCAAAATAACCAGGTGATTTGGTTTCCATATCGTATGTACAACGTGGATAAATCGGATAGGATAATAGATCAGTTAAGTTTGCAGCAAAAAATGATTTTGCATTGTATATATTCCAGAAGCTGTGATGGATTTGTTCGTCAAAAGCATATCGACTTGTTGCTGCAATTGGATTATGAGGCATGGGCTATCCCTTATATTGTTAAAGTATGTGATGAATATGTGGTTGAAATACTAGAAATGACTTACGAGAAGTTAAAAAATCAGGACACTAAGCAATTTGAAAATTTTTGTCTTGAAAATGTAGAAGCCTTTTGCAAAAGCTATAATAGAATGATTAGCTATTGGAATGAATATTACCGAGATAGATATAACCAATTTCACCATTATATTGGTAGGAAGTTATTTAGAGAGTGTTTCGGATACTCCAGATCATTGGAAAGAAGGAAATAATTTTATCTGTGTTATAACAGAAAAACAAACCAAATGCTTCTATATGCTCCCCATAAGGTAGACAGGTAAAAAAACTGTTTGTACTTAGGGGGAGTTTTTTTGACTTCAATCCAATTTGAATGAAAGATTGGTAGGAACTTGAGAAAAAATAAAATGTGTTACTGTTTGTGCGATTGGGCTTACTTCATCGATGAACTTTTCTGCATTAGTGAAGCTGTCAAACTGAATTTTAATCATATAACAGGCGCTTCCTGCAATTCGATAACAAAATTCTATGTTTGGAAGCTTCTCTATGAACCGTTTAAAAGATTGATAGTCTCCATTTTTTACAGTTGCTTCAATAATACACTGAATCGGTAAGCCTAATTTCTCATAATCTACCTCTACTGTATATTTTTTTATGATTCCAAAGGATTCCATTTGTCTTACTCGTTCTGTTACAGATGGTGAGGAAAGATTGACCCTTCTTCCAAGCTCGCTCATCGATAAACGACTATTTTTATGGAGTTCGTCGATTATTTTTAAGTCAATATCATCTATTTTCATGTTTTAAAGTTATCCTCCTTTAATAGTTAAATTTATAAATAGATTTGTCAATAATCATTTTGGATTTAATGTTACTTGTCGAATATATTTTATATAATTTTACCATATTGATAGAACATGGAGGAACTGATATGGCAAGAATTGTAGAATCAACATTCGGGGGAACACCATTTCAACGATTATTAGGACATAATAAGGATGTAATGGAAAAGTGGAGTCAGTTAGGTGATGTGTTAGAAAAAGATGGGAAGCTAACGGCTGCATTAAAGGAACAAGTAAGAAGAACACTAGCTCAGCGTAATGGATGTGCCTATTGTAAGGCTAAAGGAAAACCAGATCCAGCTAGCTTTGATGAAAAAACATCTATTGCGGTAGGATTTGCAGAAGTCTTCTTAAAACAAAAAGGGGATATAGCCGATTCAACGTTTGAGGTATTGAAAGAATACATGACAGTAGAGGAAATAAGTGAATTATGTGCATTTGTCACCTTTACTACTGCCTCTCAATATTTTGGGGCAATGATGAAATTAGAACCAGGTGAGAGTGTATAGTAGTAAGTGAATATATGGGATAACGTATAGGAGCAACGCATAGGTAATGCCCTTCGGAAGGTAGAGTAGAAAATCTAGCTTTTGGGGTATCACTGCTGCGTTGCTCTTTGCTGTTACTTTCTCCGAACAGGGATCCAAACTTCGCTGTACGCATAATCTTTTTGATGCTCATCCATTTTTGTAAAGGAAAAGGTTGGTGCTTGAATTAGTTCATAATCGGAGGACGGAAGCCATTCTGAATATGTTTTTGCCATGGTTTCTTGTAATGTCGATGGAAATGGTCCTTCATTTGGAAATATTGCCCAGGTACAGGCTTCGACTGGTACTTTTTCTAATAGTGGACTTACGTCATTTTCAGTAGTTAAAATCCCGATCATGTGCGTTAAATCGCCTTCTTCTTTTTTGAAATTAGCATCAGCGTTGTAGGAAGCATTGATGATTTCATACGGTTCTATATTTTGAAGGGAACGCATTTCTTTTCTTTGCTCGTCTGTTATACTTTCTGCAAGCTTCACAATCTCCTGATTAACCCCTTCGAATTGTATAGGAACGCGTTTACTTACACCAACCAAATTAAAGGCTGGTTTTTCCTCGATTCTAAATTCCATACTATTTCCTCCTTTAACCGTTATGACAAAAGAAATTTTCGGAAATGATTTGCTTAACCCTTTTCTTATTACATCGGAAGGTAAAAATCCACTCCACCGCTTAAATGCTCTAGTAAAGCCATCCACTGACTGATAACCATAGTGAAACGCAACCTCGGTAACGGTTGCTCCTTGCAATAAATCCCTATTTGCTTCTGACAATCTTCTGTTTTTTAAATATTCATTTAGTGTAATTCCTGAGAGATAAAAAAATATTTTTCGAAAGTGATAATCGGAAACCCCAGCAAATTCAGAAACCTTTTCTAAAGTTAAATCATCAGTTAAACGCTCCTCTATATAATCCATCACTTGATTTAATTCTTTTAACAATATATCCCTCCTTTTCTTGTCTACATCATAGCAGAGCAGCTTATCAAATACTCGACATTTTTAACATAATAAATATCGAAATGTGATGAAGAGTTAATTGGTTTTCGTTTGTTTCACAGCTGTCATTGGATTTAGGGGAATATACTGAATATTTTTGTTGTTTTGAGGTTTTATTTGGTAATTAATGTTAAAATTGGGGTGGGTTGTATGTGAGATGATTTTAGACATAAAATTTCTATGATTCTATTTAAAAGGAGGAATATAGTTTGTCTCGTAATAAGCTATATGGAATTATTATTATTAGTATTTCATTATTAGTTTCTTCATTAGTTATCATGATCTCGGTATTAGCACATTATATTGACCAAATAGCGTCTCCAAGTTTTACTTATTGGGACTTGTATTATATCCCTACTCCAGTCTACTTTCTATTATTAATTCCATTATTTATTGGGGCTTTTCTATTAATTTATGAATCAGACGAATGGAAGAAATAGTCTTCTAATAGTAAGTAGCATCGCTATAAATTTTATTTAACCGAGGTGAATTAGATGTCACAAGTTGCGCTTTTAGCAGTTACACACGATCCAAAGGGTAAAAATTTGGCTCTTTTTCAATCGTTACAGGATGCCTTGAAGGATATATATGGGGAGCTTTTCCTTACGATTAGTGAGGAATCATCACCCGAACTGATTAATGTAGTGGAAAATAGTGAATTTAATGTGAAGAGGATACCTAAGCAAGGAGCAGCCCATGCTCGCAGGGAAGTGGTGAAATTCGGACTGACCGGTCAAAGCTCCTATTTCCATTACTGTGATTTTGACCGGCTATTAACTTGGGCGAAGAACTATGTAAAGGAATTAAAGCAATTAGTATCGCTTATGCCCTCATATGACTACCTTATTTTGGGGCGTACGGAACGAGCGATGAACACCCATCCAATGGAATGGATCGAAACGGAAAAAATAACAAACAAGATTTGCTCGCTGGAGCTTGGGAAAGAAGTAGACATAACAGCAGGCTCCTGTTCCTTTTCAAGGGAAAGTGCGAATTATATTCGTGACCTTTCAAAGGCAAACATGACAGATGCAGAATGGGCGATGATTGCACACCGAATCGCCAAATTACATGTTGAATACTTACCAGTAGAAGGACTGGAATACCATGAAGAAACAAATGGTGTGATAAGAAGTATGAGTGAATCGGAGAAGTGGTTAGGACGTTTGAAACTGAGTCTAATGATTAGTGAATCAGCACGTAGGACTGGAAGGGGATGAAGGCTAAAGGTGAGGAATACTATGTTCTATAGTGTAAATTAGATAATTCAAATAGATTGAAGGTGATATGGTGTTGCTAACCCCACTTGGACCAATTAAATTGTATGTCGATGATGAGGAAATAGAATATAAAGCAATTCGATATATTGTTGATAAAAGATGTCGTGATGCGAATGGTAGATATTTAATTGAATACAAATACAAGAAGGAATATAAGGCGCAAAAAATTAAATGCTGCATTCCCTCGCTTCGCATAGAGGGAGATATTGAGTCTGGAGAAAGGCTTGAAGCAATTTCATTTTATAAAGAATTTACCAAGCTCACCATAGGAGTAGAGGCAGATTTTGCTCTGGCTGAAGAATACGGATATGACTTTAGTGGTGGATATGTAGATAATGGAATTGAATATGAAACAAATTCTTGTACGGAAGATCGCACATTTAAATTTGGAATCAGTTGGATTCAACCATATACGGAGGAGAATGATCATCAAACTTGGTATGCAGCAGACCCAGCCTACATGCCAACTACTCCAATCAAGGCGCCGATTCTCAGTATAGATGAGCTTGGGATTTGGGAAAAAATTTTATGGGATATTACTGACAAAATGAATAGGATGTTTACTTACTATATTAATGTTGGATTGAACTATAAACAATTCCCCTTAAAGATTGTGGTGATTGTAACGTCAATAGAAGAAACTGTTCATAAAAAGGAAATAAACAGTATCATAAGAAACATTACTGACCGGTATGAGATTCCTAATCACGAATACTATGAAATTGTTTACCAGGAAAGTGGTAGGGGATAGGGAAGGATGCGCCCGAGTGAGAAGGGGATGAGCCCGAACGAAGGAAAGATGCGCCCAAATGAAAAGTACATGCCCCTATCCTACGAGAAACTGCTCCTACCCACCTAATCCGTCTTAAGTCTGAGAACATTTCCTTCCCTAGTTACTAGTTTCTGCTTGTAAAAGCTAGTACAATTTAAGTAGTTATTAATTGAAGAGGGTGTGGAGTTAATGAGTAAGGAGAAAACGGCTGATTCTATTTTAAACCGGATTGTGGACAGTGCGAGAAGTACCTTTGTGAAAAGAGAAGTGGTAAGAAAGGAAGTTTTAGGTGTCACGAGTTTAAAGGAAATACATATTGCTGGATCGGATATCGATGTAGAAGTAATGAAACATCAGGAAGCGAATATAACCATTGTCTTTACTTCATATGAGGATGGGCCTGAAATGTTAGTTGATCATACGGATGATGTGTTGGACATTACTTTTATGAAACCGAGTAAGGAACGGTTCATCATTGAATTTTCCCCCTCGGTAAAAATGCAGTTATTTGTCCCGGCTGATATAGCGGAAGGATGGAAAATTAGTACAAGATCAGGTGATATTACGGTCTCGAAACTAAGTGCTAAGGCTATTTCGGTTCATACTGCATCAGGTGATGCGAGCCTTTCGGACATTAAGGCGAATAAGATTAAGCTTCATTGTACATCTGGTGATATTCAAGCGAATAAATTACGTGCAGAGGAATGTCATTTGCAGACTAGTTCAGGGGATATTGAAATCGATAAGCTAGTTGTTGGCTCTACGTATGCAAAGGTTGCTTCAGGGGATCTTACGTTAACGGATATTCGAGGGGAGTATATAGAGATTGCGTTAGCCTCCGGGGATGTGGAGCTAGAGGATGTAATCATGGTTAAAGGAGTGATTGACGTTAGCTCTGGAGATGTAGAGGCGATTCGTATTCAGGTGGATAGTTTAACAGTAGATACGAAGTCTGGAGATGTTGAGCTGAACGAGTTCTCTGGAGGATTAAATGGAAAATCCATTTCAGGAGATTTTGACCTTGGAATAGTGGATTATGCTACGGTTCAGTTAGATTCATTGAAGGGGGATATTGCGGTTGAAATTGATCAGGAAATTGGATTAAATGCGGCATATGATATCGCTTATACCTCTGACATGGAAACCAATCTCCCCTTTGAAATGGATGGACAATCGAGGCGATTGACTGGTGTGACTGGAGACGGGGAGAATTCCATTCGAATTAAATCGTCATCTGGTGATATTAGAATTTATACGAAAGCACCTGTGAATGTATAAGGCGTTTTTCCTTAAGTGGCGTAATGGAGAAAACCTTGATTAGGCTGCTTTGGCATATAAAGGTTATTTTAAAAATGCTTGGAGTTTATCCCGAGCATTTTTTCTTACTAATGGTGTATTCAAGAAGTTCTGCTAGGAGACGAATAACATGGGGAATACTCTCGCTTTGCATTAAAAAGTAATATACGAATGAAATCAAATACCTTTACAAGGATATTCATTTTGGTTATTTTTGAATTATATAAAAATACAGACTTTTACTAAAGGGGGATGGCAATGGAGGAGCGTGTGATGAGCTTGATTCAAGAGAAAAAGCGGATGGTCGTTCCTGCTATGATTATGGTTTTTATCTTTTATTTCATGCTGCCATTGTCACTTCTTTTCTTCCCGGATAAGATGAACCAAATTAGTGTTATTCCAGGGGTGACCTGGGCTTGGTTATATGGGTTCCTACAAATTCCAATGACTTGGCTGATGGGATGGTTGTATCATTGGAAGTCGAAAAAATTTGACCAAAGAATAGACGACCTCGTGCAGGAGGAGTTGTCGTGAATTTAACGTATTTCTTATTTTTTATATGTATTATTGTCTGTACGTTGATTATTACCTATTGGGCAGCAAAGCGTAGTAACACGACCAATCGGTTCTATACGGCTGCTGGTAGTTTGACAGGCTTTCAAAATGGTATGGCTATTGCAGGGGATTTTATAAGTGCGGCATCCTTTCTTGGTATTGTTGGGATGATTGCGATAAGCGGGTTTGATGGCTTTTTATATTCCATTGGCTTTCTTGTATCTTATTTAGTTGTGTTGTTTATAGTAGCGGAGCCAGTGCATCGTCTTGGAAAATATTCGCTTGGGGATGTAATTTGCTCGCGATTTCCGGGGAATCATATGCGGCTGATTATGGCGATTGGTGCGTTCATTATTTCGATTCTTTATATGATTCCACAGCTAGTCGCTTCGGGATTTCTCTTGCGATTATTATTAGATATAGATTACTCGATTTCGGTACTAATTATTGGTGGGTTAATGACTATCTATGTCGTGTTTGGTGGAATGGTGGCAACTTCTTGGGTGCAAATAGTGAAAACGGTGGTGCTCATGTCGGGGACATTTCTGCTTTCTCTAATCGTGTTATCAAATTTCAACTGGGATGTCACTGCTCTTGTTAATAGGGTGAAGGAAGGAACGCCACTTGGGGGAGATTTTTTCTTACCTGGTCACCAATTTGACAATCCGATGGAATTCTTTTCGCTTCAGCTCGCCTTAGTACTAGGTACGGCGGGGCTTCCACATATTTTAATTCGACTGTTTACAGTACGAAATACGTTTGAGGTTCGTCGTTCCTTGATTAGCTCGACTTGGATTATTGGGCTTTTTTATTTGATGACACTCGTGTTAGGGCTTGGGACGGTTGCGTTACTAGGGTATGAGTCGCTAGTTGCGACAGACCCTACTGGGAATCTCGCGGCGCCACTGTTAGCTCGAGAGGTTGGGGGAGACTTCTTATTGGCGTTTGTGTCTGCTATTGCCTTTACTACTATTGTTGCAGTAGTGGCAGGACTTGTCATTTCAGCAACGACAGCTTTTTCTCATGATATTTTCCACCATATTTGGAAGAAGGGAAAATCAACGGAGAAGGAGCAACTAACGGCTGCACGCTGGACGGCTCTTGGGATTGGGTTGATTTCTACGTTATTTGCTTTACAGCTCGAGGCGATTAATGTGACATTTCTTGTTTCACTAACTTTTGTCGTGGCAGCAGCAAGTAACTTTCCCGTTTTGCTTTTAACGATTTATTGGAAGCGCTTTACTAAATGTGGAGCAATTACAGGAATGATAAGTGGACTAGTGGCGGCAGTATTATTTGTGCTACTAGGGCCACATATTATGAATCTGGATGGTGGATGGATTGAGAGGGAAGCAGTCATACCACTTTATAATCCAGGAATCATTGCGATTCCTATAGGCTTTATCGGTGCGTTTGTGGGAACGTTCTTTTCACCGAAACAAAAGCAGACAGAAGCCGAATTTAGGCAGTTCGATATACAAGCACAAACTGGTATTCCGCCAAGGAGAGAGAGCTCATGAAGGATTTAACGATCATATTATTTGAGCGATTAGGGATATTGCTTGTGATTGCATTTGTGTTAACTCGTACTCCTGGGTTTAAGTCCTTATTGTACCGAGAGTTTAGTTGGAAAATGGCGGTTGTTCATGCGGTAGTATTTGGTTTGTTTGGCATTGCTAGCACGGTAACTGGGGTTATTATTACAGGACAAGGTGAGATTACGCATGCTTTTGTAATTTTTCCAGTAGACGATGACAAGCTCATTGTAAGCTTAAGTCTTGTCGCGATTGTTATTGCTGGACTCCTAGGTGGACCAGTTGTTGGGCTTGGGGCTGGACTGATAGCTGGAATTCATTTGATGTGCTTAGGAGGAGTAGGCTGGATTGCCAACGGATTAGTGAACCCGATTACCGGGATTCTTGCCGGAATGACAGCAAGGTTTTTTTCTAATGAGCGGGTTATTTCACCTTGGAAAGCATTGTTTATTGGCGTTTTTCCACCAATTTTGCAGATGCAATTGCTTCTTATTATGTATACCAATGGTGATGGAATGGTAGAGGTGGTAGACCAAATTGGTTTGCCACTGGTGTTATCCAATAGTATTGCCATTGCTATTTTTACGACGATGATTCGTGTTGTGATGAAGGAGCAGGAGCATGAGGCTGCAATTGCAACGAAACAGGCTTTAACGATAGCGGAGGAAGCACTTCCTTATTTGAAGGAGGATTCGCATATGGATGTGGCCAGCGGTCTTGCTACCTTGCTGTATGATCGCTTGGAGCTTGCTGCGGTATCGGTGACAAATAGGCAGGAGGTTCTTGCCCATGTCGGATTGGGAGATAGCCATCATCGGGTAGGAGATGCAATTAATACGCCACTAGCAAAAAAGGTGTTGGAAACAAAAAGAATGCAAGTTGCCTATATGAAAGCAGAGGTCCCGTGTGTAGAGGAAAAATGTCCACTCGAAGCGGCGATCATTATCCCAATAATAGAAGCAGATGAGGTTGCGAATCTCATTACCTTTTATTTTCGCAAAGGACAGCAAATTACCCCAGTCGAGTTGATGCTTGCCGAGGGGCTAGGTCAATTTATTTCGAATCAATTAAATGTCCTAACAACAGAAAAATTAAAAGAACATATTCGTGATGCGGAATTACGAAATCTACAAGCCCAAATTAATCCACATTTTCTATTTAACACCTTGCAGTTAATTGCTTCGTTATTTCGAGAGGAACCGAAGACAGCGCGACACCTTACCCTCCAGCTTGCGAGTTATATGCGGTTCAATTTACGGCTTGTATCAAGGTCTTTGGTGGAGCTGGAGAAGGAGTGTGAGCATGTGCAAGCCTATGCTTCGATTATACAAGAGCGATTCAAAAATCGGCTGAAAATATCGATGGATATTCCAGTTGATATGACAAATATTTATATTCCACCATCCACCATTCAGCCACTAGTAGAGAATGCCGTACAACATGGACTGAAAAATGTGACAGATGGTGCTACAGTAGAGATTAAAATGAAGAAGACAGATGATTTGCTAACCGTTAGGGTAAGGGATAATGGGAGTGGATTTCCTGAGCATATTTTACCCCTAATTAGTCATAAACCGTTAATAAGCGATCAAAATGGTGGAACTGGCTTGTATAATGTGAATCAACGTCTAGTTCATTTGCTTGGTGATTCGGCGGGGTTACATGTTCGAAATTTACCAGGTGGCGGTAGTGAAGTAAGGTTTTCAATTCCGATTCTAAATCAGATGGAAGAAAAGCAGGTGATGGGATGAATATTCGTACGATGATTGCTGAGGATGAAATGATGGCAAGGAAGGAATTACTTTATTTATTAAAGGATGAAAAAGATTTTATTCTCACACCACATGCAGAAACTGGTGAACAATTGATCGAGTTATATACCGAGCATAAGCCGGATGTGATTTTTCTTGATGTGGAGATGCCTGGGTTTACCGGGGTGGAAGCTGCAAAATACATTTCCGAACAAGCGGGTGATGAGAAACCATTATTTATTTTTACGACTGCTTATGATGAGTATGCGTTAGATGCGTTTGAAATAGAGGCAGTGGATTATTTATTGAAGCCTTATGATGAAGTGCGGTTTAAGAAGGCAGTGGCACGAATTCGAAAGAGTGTTGTGAAGAAGGTGCAGGACGGAAAGCAGGAGGTGAAGACGACTACTTCTAAATTGCTGGTGGATGATGGGGAAAGGATGGTTGTCTTAGCCCCGGATTCGATTTTTTATGCCGTGCCAAACAATCGACAACTGGAAATCCATACAGAGGATAAGGTGATAATGAGTAAGATGACATTACAAGAGTTAGAGGATAAGCTTTCTGGTCATCAATTTTTCCGTGCACATCGGAGCTACTTAGTGAACCTGAATCATGTGTTAGAGATTACACCATGGTTTAATGGAACGAGTAATTTGACGTTGAAGGATAAGAGTCGGACAGTGATTCCTGTGAGTAGGTCAGCGAGTAAAAGTATATTGAATACATTCCAAGTATGATTTGGTTATTCTGTCACTACTTATTGGAATAGTATCGTATGGTATGTAGAGGAGTTTCACTATTGGGGTAGTGGACTCTTTTTTTATGAATCATCTATCGTTTCGTATGCTGGAAAGAGACTTTGGTGGGCAACTCGTTTTCGAACATGTTTTCATGACCGTTGACCCCAGAATCAACACCATTCATCCTCAAAATCCTACCGTTTGCGCTAACTTTATATTTTGAATGTCCAAAATAATTATAATATTTAGTAAGCGCTTACAGTATAAGGGGGATGGATAATGGCTGAACCGAAATTAAATCAACAGAAGAATAGCAACATTGATTTTGAGAAAGTGGAAAGTAGTCCAGAGTTTAAGCAATTTATGCAAAATAAGAAGAGATTTATTGTCCCGATGACCATTTTCTTCTTAGTGTTTTACTTTTTACTACCGATCTCGACTTCATATGGAACGTTTTTAAATACACCGGCTATTGGTGATATAACATGGGCTTGGGTATTTGCGGTTGCTCAGTTTGTTATGACGTGGGTTATCTGTACACTTTATGTGAAAAGGGCGGCTTCCTTTGACAAGCAGGCAGATGAGATTATCGCTAAACAGATAAAAAAAGGAGGTAATGCCTAATGGATCCAATTGTTATCATTCTATTTCTAGCCATTGTTGCCTTGACTTTATTTATTACGTATTACGCAGCGAGACGGACAAAGTCTGCAGGTGATTTTTATACTGCTGGTGGTGGGTTGACTGGTTGGCAAAATGGTCTTGCAATTGCTGGGGATTATTTATCGGCAGCATCCTTCTTGGGAATTGCAGGTGCTATTGCCCTACAAGGATTTGACGGATTTTTCTATAGTATTGGATTTTTAATTGCTTATTTAGTGGTGTTGTTATTAGTTGCTGAACCTCTTCGGAACCTTGGAAAATATACACTAGCTGATATGATTAACTCCCGCTTTGATGCCAAGAAAGTAAGAGGGGTTGCGGCTCTTAGTACGATAACCATTGTATTGTTTTATATGATTGCACAGCTTGTTGGTGCTGGAGCACTTATCCAACTTTTATTTGATATTCCATATTGGATTGCGGTATTAATTGTTGGGGTTATGATGACAATTTATGTGTTGTTCGGTGGCATGATCGCGACGAGCTGGGTTCAAATTACGAAGGCAGTTCTTTTGATGGCTGGTATGGTCATTGTCTCTTTCATCGTATTATGGAAGTTTAACTTCAACATTGGGGCTATGTTTACCGAGGTGAAATCAGCAACAAGTCATGGGGCAGATTACTTAAATCCTGGGATTAAATATGATGACCCATTAGGGACGATTTCATTGATGCTTGCCTTAGTACTTGGAACGGCAGGTCTACCACATATTCTTATGCGCTTCTTCACGGTAAAGGATGCGAAAACAGCAAGAAGTTCGGTTATTACAGCTACTTGGACGATTGGAATTTTCTATATTTTAACCTTATTCTTAGGTTTCGGGGCTGCAATTTTTGTTGGAGAGAGTAATATTTTAGCTGCAAACCCTGGTGGGAATATGGCTGCACCGCTACTTGCAGAGGCAATTGGTGGGAATATTTTATTCGCCTTCATATGCGCAGTAGCCTTTGCAACGATTCTTGCGGTTGTGGCAGGGCTTGTATTATCCGGGGCATCTGCATTTGCACATGATATTTACGGGCAAATTATTAAAAAAGGGAATATTACTGAACAGCAACAAGTAAAAGCAGCTCGTTATGCAGCATTAGGCGTATCGGTCCTATCCATTCTGTTATCACTTGGTGCACAATATTTAAATGTTGCGTTCTTAGTTTCACTTGCTTTCTGTATCGCAGCAAGTGCTAACTTACCAGTTATTCTATACACCGTGTATTGGAAACGATTTAATACATCTGGTGCTGTCTGGGCGGTTGTTTCCGGACTAGGATCAGCGTTAATTTTAGTATCGATTAGTCCAAGTGTTTTCTCACCAGTGGAAGGTGCTGCATTATTTGTTGGAAACCCAATTTTCCCACTTGATAACCCAGCATTAGTCAGTGTGCCATTAGGGTTCCTAGGTGGTTATCTTGGTACAATGTTCTCGAAGGAATATGATTTGAAGCGCTATGCAGAGGTGAAGGTAAGAGCCAATACTGGATACAGGGAGTAAAGCTCAAAATATCAACTGTTTACCTCTATTACCTATAGTTGGAAGTACTAGAAAAAAGAAGCAATGACGTATAAGTGTACGTGATTGCTTCTTTTTTATTTTGGGAATATGATTATGAAATATGATTTGAAGTAGGTTTTAGCATGCGATAGAAATGATTACGTACATTATTAAGTGATTTGTAAGAGGGGAAACGTATGATTATTCTTTGGGTGTACCTTTCAGCGTAACTAGTCCGAAATAATCATTTTCTGTTTCGTTGATATAAAGAATAAAGGGTGAAATTCATATGAATTATTCATATAACTACCATAAAGAAGAGCCTATTCCATATGCTGAGCTGTTGAAAATGGCTTTTACAGATGAATTAACCGGTTTACCGAATTTAAGGAGCTTTCGAGCATGTATACAGGAACGAATCCAACAAGCTAACAAGACGAAAAGTACTTTTGGCTTGTTATTTATTGATATTGATAATTTTAAAACCATTAATGATGCTTATGGGCATGTATTAGGTGATAAATTTCTTATCGAATCGTCTAAACAAATAGCAGCATCGGCGGAGTCAACTGTCTTTCGTAAGTCAGGGGATGAGTTTTTAATTTTATTGAAGGATTCTGGCAGGTTAGAGAGAAAAGTGCAGGCCTTTCAGGACCAACTCCCGGACGTAATTGAAATTGGTGAGCTACAATTACCCTTACATATCAGTATTGGATATAGTGTTTATCCTAATCATGGTGAATCGGAAGAAGCGCTGTTGCATTATGCGGACAAGATTATGTATTTAAACAAAAGGAAGTACAAGCTACAGCTAAATAGGTAATGAGCTTGTCTTGCTAGCTATAGATGGAGTAAGAGGTGACGGTATTGAAGATAATAAAATTAATCATCATCATAGGGATTGTACTAATTGGCTTTATTATCGTAGTTAAAATGGTTCCATCCGAACGATTCTATCCGAAAGAAGCACTTTCTGGTGAAAGGTTCGTATATGAACATCTCTATGAAAAGAATGGACTATTAAAAACTGATTTATCCGATCAATCCGATACTTACTTGTCCGAATCCATTGGGTTGTGGATGGATTACCTAGTAGAAAAAAATGATCAAGAGGCGTTTGATGAGCAGTTTGATGTGTTAACAAACCATTTTATGAAGGAAAGTACATTGATTCCATGGTTAATAAAAGAGGATTATTTGGCTCCAGCCAATGCATTGATTGATGATTTACGAATCATGAAGGCCTTATACCATGCTGGTGAAAAGTGGAATAACAAGACCTATCTAAAAACGGCAAATAAAATCGGTGAAGCATTAGTTCAATATAATATGCAAGATGAAACATTTATTAACCATGTCGATCTATCTAGTCATGTTAAGGGAGACTTCCTTACGTTAAGTTATTTGGTTCCAGAAGCATTAGACGAGATGCATAATCAAAATATTATCTCAGAAAACCAATATAAGGTAAACCGCTCCATTTTATTAAACGCGCCCATCTCAGAGGCAGGCTTTTTTCCGCAGAACTATTATCCCAATGACCAGCGCTATGAATATGATTCGGAGGTTAATTTAATCGATCAATATTATATCGGTTATCACCGTGCGTTATGGGGTGGTGATGTTTCTTCCTTGATTACGTTTACAAAAGAGACCTTAAATCAATATGATGGCAAATTATTTGGGCGGTTTTCTAGTGAGACGAAACAACCTACTGTTCAATATGAAGGGACTTCGGTATATGCACTGGCCATTCTTATGTGTCTAGAGATAGGGGAAAAGGAATTGGCAAGGGAATTGTATGACAGGATGAAAGAATATCAGATTCGTGATGAATCAAGTGAATATGATGGAGGATATATCGAGCTTACCAGTTTAAAAACACATGCTTTTGATAATTTGCTTCCATTAATTGCAGAAAGGAAAGGAATAGATGAGGGAGTTTTTGAGTGAAGAGAAACAGTTATTGTTAAAAATTTGCCTACTTGTGGCTAGCTATTTAGTAATGTTTGATTTTTTATGGACAAATGGTCAGGTAGGTAAATTGTTATTCCTATTATATGTTGGGATAACCTTTATAGCATTATTTATGGGAACACTTGTGGGACTGATCATCAGCTTATTCTTCTTATTTGTAGTTGGATCGATTCTTTTATATAACGGATTTCAGAGCTTAGGATATCGTGAAGTTTACACGGAATTCTTAACGATAGAACATTTTGTTTTTTATGGGGTGGGGTTATTAATCGCGGATTTGATTAGTGGTTCCATTCAGGAGCAGCATCGAAGAATAGTTCTAGAAAGAAATCGATTTAGACAGGAAGTAAAGCAGTTTGTTGCTGTTGACCCGGATACGTCCTTTGATAATAGAGAACGCATGGAAATCGAGATTAAACGAGAAATGAATCGGGTTATCCGCTATGGTGGAAAATTTACTTTTTTAGTTTTGGAATTAGATTATTACCAAGAGTTTCTCAAGACTTATGGTCGGAAAGAGGTAGAACATCTGATGAAAGTAATGGGGGAGAAAGTAAGAAAATCCTTACGCTTCTCAGATCGTAAATATAGATACCGCGATAATAAGTTTGCTTTTTTACTAATGGAGACTGGGAAGGACAAGGTTGAAATCGTAGCAGATAAATTAGCAGAACAATTGCGAAATCATCAACTGCTAAATGGGAAAACCGTAACCCTGACCTTTCATATCAGTTTTGAGGAATATCATGATCAAATGAAAGAAGTAGCGTATTTGGAATTTGTCCAGGAAGTAGATAGGGAGACTGTGTTTTATGCGTTATAAAAAGTTAAGCCTATGGAGCGTTCTATTCCTTCATTTTTTTGTATTACTACAACCGGTTGTTACAGAGGCTGGGAATTCGCTTCCTACATTGGATGAACGAAAGGTATTACTCACGTATTATGGGACAGATGATACGACGATGGCTAATATTCATTTTCTAGATAGCTCGTTAAGTGGCTTATTTGAACAGGTTGACATGATAGAACTAGATAAGTTGAAAGAAGAAGATTTGCATCATCATGATATTGTGGTTTATTACGCATCAAAGGAAGGTGCCAGCAAAAATAAATTAGAATTATTTGCTCCCTTCCAGGGTGAAATAATCGGTGTTGGAAAGGATGCACAAGCCTTACCACAATTTCAGGATTGGCAGGTTTTAGGAATGAATTCGGTGCATCGTGTGGGAGGTGTTGACTTGGGTTACCCGATTCAGCTCTTGAGTGTTACACCGCCCGCTAAAGCCAAAGTCATCGTGGAAGGGCAGAAGCATAGTCAATCCTATCCGTTGTCATCCAAGATGGTAAAGCCTCGCTCATCACCATCTCAAATGTATTTGCAGAGGCAAAATATGCCATATCTGCGTCATTCTATGATTTGTTTCAGCTTTCAAAGCCGACTACACATCCAGCATATATCCGATTAGAGGATATTTCACCAGTATCGGATCCGGAGCTCGTGTATGAAACGGCCAATTATTTGTTGAACAAACATATTCCGGTATATTTAGCGGTTATCCCTACTTATGTTGACCCAACAACAGAAGAGATGGTCACATTAGCAGATAAACCGAAATTGTTAGCGGTACTCGATGAATTAGTAAGTCGAGGGGCTTATATAATCGCACATGGTTATACCCATACATATCGGTATCAGGAAACAGGGGAAGGGTTTGAATTTTGGGATTCCGAATTAAATCAGCCTATTACTACATTAGACATTAAGGAAATACCAGAAAAGCTCAAGCCAGAAGATCAATTCCAAAACCGGGAAGAGTATGACCAATATATTCAGGGGAATACAATAGTGGAAACCGAATATGTTACCGCAAAATTAGAGAAATCAATCCACGCATTGACGAAGCTCGGCTTTCCCCCTATTGCATTTGAAGCTCCACACTACACGATGAGTTCAAATGGATATCAGGTGGCATCGCAATATTTTTCAGCGATTTTTGGTCAAATCCAAGCTTCTGATCGAGACTGGCAGGTTATGTTTAGTCCATTATTTATCAGCAAGCCTACGATATTGAGCGGGATGACTTTATATCCTGAAACGATAGGATATGTAGACCCTAACTCGATTAATCCAATGCTTGAAATCGAGGAAGCGATAGACCATGTTTCACAGGTACCTGGATCCGTCATTAGCGGATTCTATCATCCGTACTTAGGATTGGATTATTTGAAAGAGATGATCGCATTGATGGAAGCTGTTCCTAATATGGAATGGATTCAGCTATACAATGAAACACATTATGTTAGAACAGATGCTGTTGAAATCATAACTAGTGGTAATGGTGAGATATCGGTAACAAGTGAATTATCCTGGAAGATGGATATAATGGACAAGTTAGCTGAGAAGTCATTGGAAAAATATTTATGGCTCATTGTATTGGTTACCGCGATATTTGTTTCTTTATTTATCATTCATATCGTGACATTAAGAATGCGTTATCGCAAACGTTTATTTAAGGAGAGAGTACATGGTTAATCTATTATTTTATATCTCATTAAGCATTATCTGGATCATGTTACTCTATCATATGTTTCTTGCCCAAGGAGGCTACCTACACTTTAAACGTTATGAGCGAGTAATCCCTTCCTGGGAAAAGAAAATGAGAAATATAGAAATTCCAACTGTTAGTGTATTTATTCCAGCTCATAACGAAGAAGTTGTTATCAAACAAACATTAACTGCCATGTCGCGACTCTATTATCCTAAGGATAAAATAGAGGTTATCTTAATTTGCGATAATTGCAGTGATCGCACAAAGGAGATTGGGGATCAATTTGCAGAACAGTTTCCATTTATTCGCGTTCTGGAAACAGAAGGTGAGTGGAAAGGGAAAGGAAAATCTAGTGCGTTAAATTATGCCTTACAGAATTCTAATGCGGAAATCATCGCCGTTTATGATGCTGATAATACACCTGAACGTAGAGCCGTCTGGAACCTTGTAATGGGTCTAGTTAATGACCAAAAAGCAGGGGCAATGGTTGGAAAGTTTCGGGTTATCAATGCTAATCATACTTGGCTTACTAAATTTATTAATATTGAAACCATATGCTTTCAGTGGATGGCTCAAGCTGGGCGTTTTCATTGGTTTAATATTACAACGATACCGGGTACGAACTTTGCTATACGACGAGAGATTATGGAGCAATTAGGTGGTTGGGATACCTCTGCTTTGGCGGAGGACACGGAGCTGACAATACGAGTGTATAACTTAGGCTATACCATTCGTTTTTTCCCAGCAGCCATTACATGGGAACAAGAGCCTGAAACATTAAAAGTATGGTGGAGACAGCGAACGAGATGGGCTAGGGGTAATCAATATGTTGTTCTCAAGTTTTTAGGAAAGATGTTTAGTCTTAAACAGAAGAAAATTATGTTTGATATTTTTTATTTCTTCTTTACATACTTTCTCTTTTTCTTTGGGGTTATTCTATCTAACGTCATTTTTGTATGTAATTTAGTTGTAGACCTAGATCTTCATATTGGCAATGTCGCATTGGTATTATGGGGTATGGCGTTTTTACTATTTTTAACCGAAATTATGATTAGTTTAAGTATCGAAAAAAATCAATTAACGATGAAAAATATGTTCTATGTCATCCTTATGTATTTTACGTATTCCCAAATGTGGATAGCCCTTGTGATCTATGCACTAGTTTTAGAGACAAAAAGAGTATTAAAAAAAGAAGAACAAGTTTGGTATAAAACAGAACGTTTTAAAGTAGGAGAGGGAGGCAATAAATCTTGAGTAAGAAAAAGATTTATTATGTAGTCATTATTGTTTTATTTTATTTATCTAGTTCGTTTCCGATAGAAGTATTTGCAAATAAAATGATAGAAATAGATGAACAGTCTATTCAAATTGTCCATAAAGAGGTTACGGAACAAACATTAACGAACGAACCAATTGAATTATACGGTCCGTATGCGGAAGCTCAATTTTATTATGAATTAGACGCGGATGTTACGGCTGAGAACCAATATATTCAATTGGAAATCGCCAAATCAAGCTTACTGATCGATCCTTCGTCAATGACGATTAAGGTGGATGAGGAGCCTATTTATACGGAATCTTTATCTGATGATGATATCGAAACGGTTAAGGTTCCATTAGAAGGTGCAGCATTGGCTGAGGGTGGTCATCTTATTACGGTGAGCTTTGATGGTTTTGTTAAAGAGGGGATCTGTGTTCCGCAATATACAACAGGGAATTGGATGACGATATTAACCGATTCGTATTTGCATATCCAGTCATTACCAAATAATACGGGTGATCTTTCTTTATCCCAGTATCCAAAGTCCTATATTGGATCGTTAGAAAATCAAGTATTAGTGGTTATTCCAGAAAGTCCTTCGATGGAAACCTTGCAAAGTGGACAAATGATCGCGAATTTCTTATCGAACCAATCGCTGGAGGATACCGTTGCAGTGGTTTCCGAGCAGGAGGTTGATCAGATTAATGGGAATGTGATTATCGTAGGCGGTACTGAGGAATTTGAAACTGCATGGGTTAAAAAAGCTATAGAAGGTGAAATAAAACAGGTAGAGCCGGAATTACTTTATCTTTCCCAAGTTCAGCTTCAGCAAGAGGATCGGGCTGTCCAGGCACTAATAGTCCTAGGGGATAATACCGATACGATTCTAAAGAATGTAGAATTATTAACCAATAATCAATACTATGAGCAATTCTCTGGTGAGATAATACAGGTAAGTGAACTACCTACAACCATGGATGACGAATCGGAAGATGGTGAGGTAACTTTTAGTGACATTGGTATGCCGGACGTAGAATTAAATAGTTTGCATACGAAAACCGAGACCTATTATTACGCTCTTCCTATGGAGACGAGCACGATTCAAAATCCATCCATTGAACTTAATTTGAAGCGTTCTGCTACATTAACCTCCGAAAAAGATACGGAGTTGAAAGATGAGGTTGAATTGCTTGTATTAATCAATGAAATACCTCATTCCGTGGATGTTCGCGCTTTGGAAGAGGATGAGAATGGTAATATCCATGTGGTGATACCTATCGATCTAGAAACGATTAAATCACGAAGTTTACTGACACTTCGAGTGGAAACAACTGGTTTACGAATGGATCAATCCTGTGTCGCACTTGATCAAAATAGATGGATCTATCTATTTAACGATAGCAAGCTAAATCTCAAGGCAAGTGGGGATAGGGAGAGTGAGGAGAAATATTTTAATTATTTTCCTAAGCCTTTTGCCAATCGAAACGAAGAATTAATCCTTGTCCTTCCAGAACAAGGAATCGCAAATGGAGATTTACTAGCTTTATTTAATGTGCTATCAACCAGTAATAGACTTCCAGTGATGAAGCTTAAACAAACAACGGAATTAGAAGAGGACGAGTTGAAAAATGGTAATGTTATTTTTATTGGCTCCTTGGAGGAACATAAACAGTTAGTGCCATTCAAAGAGGACCTAATTGTTCATTATGAAGAGGGGGTTCCTCAATTAAGTGAGCAAGGTTTTATTGCCTCTGAAGTTCGTAACTATGGATTTATCCAAGCTAATCCGTGGAATGAACACTATTCTATGGTAGTCTTAGATAGTTTAGATGGAGAAAATCAATACTTTTCCAAGGATTTCTTATCTTATTTACAGTATACAGAGAATGTAGCATCCGTTGCAGTTCAAACTGGTCCAGACCAGTTCTTCACGAATTCCATGCAATTAGAGCAACATAAAACAGACAAAAGAGAAGCAAAGCATGAAGCAAATGATACGAATACAGTCGTGTGGGCGATTGGATTTATCGGATTACTCCTCGTGATTGGTATCTTGATTGTTTATTACATGAAGAGAAGAAAAAGGTTTCATTCAGATAACGAGCAGAATGAGTGAGAGAAGTGGATTATTATATCATAGGAATGTAGCGGCTTTAGACAAAACGAAAAGAATTAAATGTAAAACCGAATGATACACGATACTAGCTCCGGAAATATACGTAGACTCCTGCGGGAGGAAAGGCATCGGTGAGACCCCTAAAGAAGAAGCACGAGGAGGCTCAACAGCCGCCCGCGAACCGCAAGTATATTTCCGGAGCGGGGTCTTTGCTCGTTATTCGGTTTTTCCATTGAGATAAATCGTTATGTCTAAAGCCTAATCAACTAGATAATAAAGAATCGTAGACTTTCCTTATCGAATCAGAGGGATCTAGACCTAACTCCTCAGCCATTAACTTACAATAATCAAAATATAGCTTTATCGCATCAGAACGATTATTTTGCTTGAGAAGGATTTCCATGCTCTTCTTAATATTTTCATCTAAATATGGCTCTATCTTACGCTGAAACTGTAAGTAATAGAGTGCTTTCGTTAAATCTTTTTCTTCATAATATTGGATTATATCGTGGAGTAATCGCATGATGATGTGATGATATTCCTGGGTTTTTTCATATGCCCATTCATATCCATTCAATTCTAAATAAGGCTCTTGATATAAGTGTACTGCTTTTTCTAATTTCGTAATGTTTGATTCGTCGACACGCTCTAAATTATCTACTACATCATATAATTCATAGGCATCACAGGATTTTAGTTCTAGTGATCCTGAATTTATTAAGGTTCCTTCTATCTGGGATGATTATTTTAATAATTTGGACGATAGAATTAATGTCGGGTCATATCGGTTGGTCGTTACGGTACCGGAGGAGGATGAGTATGCTATTAGTGTCCAGTCCATCCGACATGCAAGTCAAATATACATAAACGGTGAGTTAGTGGGTGGACTAGGTACACCTTCATCAAATTCGGAGCAATATGAATATCGTGAAGGGAAAAATATTGTTCGTGGGAAGAGTGAAAATCACCAATTGGATATAGTGGTCCATGTTGCGAATTCCTCCGTGATAAAAAATGGCGGAATAGTAAAATCGATAATGTTTGGTAAAGTAGACCCAGTATACGCTAATTCTGCTAAAGGTAAGTTCTTTGATGGTGTTGTTGTAGCTGGTTATCTCATACTAGGTATTATCTTTCTATTTCAATTTTTACTGAATAAAAACGCTCGTAACGAATTGTATTTCTCTATCTTTTGTTTCTTACAAGGTATTTATGTATCCACACAGACATTCCAATGAACGGGTTATTAAGTATTCAATTGTCTTTCATTAGTCTAGCTGTTCTATTTTTCTTCTTATTCATTCGACATACCTTTCATTTTAATACAACACCTCGGTTAGTAAAATGGATGAAGTGGATTCTTCTAATTCAAACTATTTACTTTGGAATTCCCAAGTCGACTAACTATTTGAAGGAATTATCGTTCATCGTACAATGTACTTATATCGCCGTACTTTCGATGGTGTTTATTTACATTATTGTCATGATCATAAAGGCTTTCCGGCAAAAGGTAGAGGGATCTGACTATCTATTAGTCGCGACTACCTGTTTCTCAGCTTATGGTGCTACTTTAGCATTGGAGTTGCTATTCCAAATTAAAGTAGATCAGATTCCGGTGTTCTTATTTTTAATGATGACCATGACGTTTTCATTCTTTATCGGCTATCGTAGGAAGTTATCCTATGAGAAAATCGATAATCTGTCGAAGGAATTACTAGTGTTAGGGCAATTCAAGGATCAATTCTTGGCTAAGACAACAGAGGAGTTGAAGAAGCCTATATTTCAGATTACCCAGGATACGAATGCATTGATAGAGGGAAATAATGGTCCATTAAAAAAGACCAATATGATTTGGTTTATCGAATGCATTATGCCAGCAAACGTTTACGTAAATTAGTGGATGATTTACTATTTTACGTGGGGAATATGAGCATTTGAACCTGGATGTAAAGCCGATTCGGTTAGATGTTATCAATGAGATAGTAGAGGAACAGAAGTATTTTCTAGGGGTCCAAAATCGGATTATTATAAAAAATCAACTAGCCCATGATTTACCCTATGTGTTAGCGGACAAAAATGGGCTACGGCAAATCGTCTTTCAACTTTTACAAAATGCGATTACCTATACGGAAGAAGGAACGATAACGATATCTGCCATCTATAAAGCAGATAAGGTCTTTGTATCGATTGCAGATACTGGGATTGGGATAGAAGAGCAATATCAGGAGCAAATTTTTGAGAGCTTCTTCCAAATAGCACGGCCGAACCGTATGCAGCAACAAAATTTAGGACTAGGCTTGAGTATTACGAAAAAAATAGTAGAATTAATGGATGGAGAAATTTCGGTTCACTCTACTCCAGGTAAAGGATCATGCTTTACATTTTCTTTACCAGTCTATCAGGCTCAAGAAGTAGCTGCTTCTGTTACTTATGAGGCCACTTAGGAAGAGCGTTACCCCATAAAACAGTACCCAACAGCAACATTCGAAAATTATACTCCTGTTAGACCATGATCATCAGCATCTTCGCTATATGATGAAAGTGCTGGTAAACAATGGTTATTCAGTTATTGGATGTACGAATAGTAGTGATGCGTATACGTTCTTCAAGCAGGAAGCGATTGATTTGGCAATCATTGATGGAGTAGCCGAGGACGGAGTAGGTCAAAAATTAACAAAGCAAATTCGAGATGAGTATGCGTTAGCTGAATTACCGATATTAATGTTATCTGTTACAGGTCAAAATATGCCGTATTATATTCAATTAGGTGCGAATGACGTGATAGCGAAGCCAGTGGAAATGAGGGAATTTATTTCAAGAGTTCAATCGTTATTATTAATTAAAGATTCATTTCGTAAGAGTATCCAAAGTGAATTGAACTATTACAGGGGACAAATAGCTCCACATTTTCTTTATAATACATTGAATACTATAATCGCATTAAGCTATGAAAATCCAGAGAAATCTCGTGAGGCCTTGGAGCATTTATCGATCTATTTTCGCTCGAAATTAGATTCTCAAATCCACCAGGAGCTGATTCCGTTAGCTAATGAAATTGAATTTGTTCAATCGTATGTGGCGATAGAGAAGCTTCGGTTTGGGGACCGACTACAGGTTATCTATGACATAGATGAGGAAATCGATATGGTGATTCCAACGATGACGATTCAGCCATTAGTTGAAAATGCCATTACTCATGGAATTTCCAAACAAAACCAAGGTGGAACCCTAACTTTCACTGTGAAGCGAGAGGATGGAATAGTTCTCATTATAGTCGAAGATGATGGGATCGGCATTCCAGAGGAAAAACAAGAAGAATTGCTTTACGGTAGTAGTAACAGATTAGGCTTTAAAAATCCATATGAAAAAATGAAATTAATTAAAAATACAACCTTTGAGTTAATCAGTAGTGAAGGCAAAGGAACGAAAATAATTATTCGAATGAAACAATGATGAGAAGCGGCTACGTTTAGGTTATATGACCTGAACGTAGCCGCTTGTTTGTAATAGTCGCGATTTATTTTTTGTTCCTAACGGAGGATTCATAATTTGCTGCAACATGTAAAAACTAAACGTGGAGGTGTTCTTATGAGCAAGAAAAAGCTAAGTAGTGGTGGTTTTAGTGATGAGCAGGCAGTAAGAGAAAAGCTATCCAAGCAGTTCGATCATGAGTTTGCTAATGAGCCACTGACACCGAATGAGAAGTATAACAATAAAAAGACTAAAAAGCGTCAATAAAGGAGTAGTTACATGCCACGTCGTTATACGGAATCCATACCACATTACGATGGGAAACAAGAAAGTTTGCTATACCAATCATATGGTACGCAAATTGGGATGACCTCCCAAGTGGGAATGACTACCAATATTAATCGAAATGCCCTCGCTTCCTTCAACCAAATTAAGGATGAGAAACAGAAGCGATTTGAGGAAATGCATCGAGAGAAGCGGTTTGAATATTAGTGGGAGTGCTTGGCGTAAAGCCGAGCACTTTTTCTATTATGAGTGCCATATCATTTGCTTTGACTAATAACTTTGATGTATGGTAAAAATCAATTATGCTATCTCATTAAGGAGTCATAGTTTCGATGAAAATTACAAAAGTATTGAATAATAATGTCGTGATAACGGAAAATGACCAAAAGGAAGAATTGGTCGTGATGGGCAAAGGACTTGCTTTTCAGAAAAAGGTCGGGCAATCCATTGATCCGTCAAAAGTGGAAAAAACCTTTGTACTTCAGAACACAGGTATTTCCGAGAAGCTAGATCAATTGTTAAAGCATACATCAGAAAAATACTTGGACATTGCATATGAAATACTGCAATATGCCCAGTCTAAACTCCCATATAAACTGGACGAATATTTGTATGTTGCCTTAACCGACCATATAAGCTTTGCGATTAGTCGTCATAATCAAGGAATACGTCTTAAAAATGCTTTATTATACGAAATTCGTAAAAATTATAAGCAAGAATATGAAATCGGTTTAAAGGCTATTGATTTTATTGAAGAAGAAACGAAGATACGTCTGGATGAAGATGAGGCGGCTTCGATTGCCTTGCACTTAGTTAATAGCGAAATTTCCGGAGAAAATATGGAAACTGCTATCCTTGTAACGGAGATGGTCAATAATATTCTTAATATTGTGAAATATACCTATCAAATGGAATTAGATGAGGACTCCATTAACTATGAACGCTTTCTTACTCATCTAAGATACTTCTCCATCCGCTTTATTCGGAAAGAAAAGACGGAAGATACTGTTGATGACTTCTTTGTGGAACAAATCCGTCAAAAGTATGTGAAAGCTTACCAATGCACAAGAAAAATAGCAACCTATCTTCAAAGTGAATTTAATTGGGAAATATCGAAGGATGAAGAAATGTACTTAACCGTACATATTCACCGTGTTACGTATCGCCAAAAAAATGGCTAACTATGAAAACGTTTAAAAAATGGTTGACTTAGGTTAAAAGTCATGGTAAATTGTAATTGTTAATTAATTAACACTAATTTAATAATAATTTTAGGAATGTTACCTATTTTGGGCATAACCTGAATTAATTTGATACACACGATAGCTATGCGTGTTTTCAAATTAGTTCAGGTTTTTTATTTACCAAAATAAAATTGAACATTCCGAAGTTTCAAAAATAAAATAGGGGAAAGAGAAGGTGGCCGATTATGAAATACGAACAATTGGCAAAAGACATTATTGCTAACGTTGGTGGAAAAGAAAACGTTAACAGTGTCGTACATTGTATTACAAGACTTCGCTTTAAATTAAAAGATGAAAAGAAAGCGAATACAGATGTGTTGAAAAGTATGGATGGTGTCGTAACCGTTATGAAAAGCGGTGGCCAGTATCAGGTCGTGATAGGAAATCATGTGCCTGATGTGTATAAATCTGTAGTAGCTGTAGGTGGATTTGATTCTGCACAGCCAGTTGAGGCAGACAGTGGGGAGAAAGGGAGTCTATTCAACCGATTTATCGATATGATTTCTGGAATCTTTACGCCAATTCTTGGTGTGTTAGCAGCTTCCGGTATGATTAAAGGTTTCAATGCTTTGTTTGTAGCAATTGGTTGGCTTGATGAACAAGGTGGAACTTATGAGATTTTAAATGCTATAGGTGATGCACTATTCTACTTCTTACCGATTTTACTAGGTTATACTGCAATGAAGAAGTTTGGTGGAACACCGTTCTTAGGAATGGTTATTGCAATGGCACTTGTATATCCTGCACTGGAAGCAATTCCAAACGCAGGTGAGCCATTATACACCTTGTTCGCAGGGTCTATGTTTGAATCACCAGTTTATATTGAGTTCTTTGGAATTCCAGTAATCTTAATGACGTATTCGATGTCTGTTATTCCAATTATCCTATCAGCATTTTTCGCGGCTAAGCTAGAAAAATTCTTTGCAAGAGTCATTCCAGACGTAGTAAAAATGTTCCTTGTTCCAATGTTTACACTATTGATTATCATTCCACTAACATTCATAATTATTGGACCTATCGCAACATGGGCAAGTCAATTACTTGGTCAAGCAACAATTTGGGTCTATGATTTAAGCCCAATTATTGCAGGGGCATTCCTTGGTGGATTCTGGTTAGTATTTGTTATGTTTGGTCTTCATTGGGGACTTGTTCCAATTGGAATTAACAACTTTACTAGCCAAGGCTGGGATCCAATTTTAGCGTTAATATTTGTTCACTCCTTTGCACTAGCAGGGGCAATCCTAGCAGTTTGGATTAAAACAAAAAATTCTAATACGAAAACACTAAGTGCACCAGCATTGATTTCTTCTATATTTGGTGTAACAGAACCGGCTATGTATGGTATTGCATTACCACTTAAAAAACCATTTATCTTTACCTTAATCTCATCTGCAATTGGTGGAGCAATGTTAGGGTTCTTCGGTTCAGTAGGTTATGTGATGGGTGGTTTAGGGATTTTCCAAATTCCTAGTTTCATATCCCCAGACGGTATTGATATGTCACTGATTGGCGCGATTATCGCGGCTGTAGTAGGATTAGTTCTAGCTTTCGTATTAACATTCTTCTTCGGAGGAATTAATAAAAATCAAGACGAAGCACCAACAGAAAAAGGAAATACTACGATAACTAACCGTAAAAGTGAATCTATTGTAAGTCCTTTAAATGGGGAAGTAAAAAACTTAGCAGATATTCAAGATGCTGCCTTTGCATCTGGAGCATTAGGTAAAGGGGTAGCGATTGAGCCAACAGAAGGTAAGTTATTTGCACCTGTATCTGGTACGGTTTCCGCATTATTCCCAACGAATCATGCGATAGGTATTACAACAGATGGTGGAGCAGAAATCTTAGTACACATTGGAATGGATACTGTTCAATTAGAAGGTAAATATTTCACTGCCCACACCACACAAGGTAACCGTGTAGAAAAGGGACAATTATTAATCGAATTTGATGCTAATGCTATTAAAGAAGCAGGATTTGCCTTAACAACACCTGTTGTAGTAACCAATCAATATGACTATGAGATTACACTAGTAGAAACAGATAAGATTCAATCACAAGATCCATTATTAGAAGTAATACCTAAGTAACAACAGTTCTGGCATTCGCCACTAGTAGACGAATGCCAGGTCTATACATGATGAGGGAGGAATACAAAATGACAAAACAATTTCCAAAAGGATTTTTATGGGGTGGCGCTACAGCAGCGAACCAATTTGAAGGTGCCTATCAAGAAGGTGGAAAAGGGCTAAATCTAGCAGACGTTTTACCAGGAGGAAAAGCGAGATTACAACTATTATCTCAAACAGGTTTTGACTTTGAAATTGATAAATCAACATATTCGTATCCGAATCATGAAGGAATAGATTTCTATCACCGTTATAAAGAAGATATCGCATTGTTTGCTGAAATGGGCTTTAAAGTATTCCGTATGAGTATTGCATGGAGTCGTATCTTCCCTAATGGGGATGAATTAGAACCAAGTGAGGAAGGCTTAGCATTTTATGACCGTGTATTTGACGAGCTAAATAAGCATGGAATTGAGCCTTTAGTAACGATTGCCCATTATGAAACACCATTACATTTGATTAAAGAATATGGCGGCTGGAGAAATCGTGAATTGGTTGGTTTCTTTGAGCGCTATGTAAGAACAATCTTTACTCGCTATAAGGATAAAGTTAAATATTGGTTAACATTTAATGAAATCAATGGTGCAACCCATATGCCATTATTTGGACTTGGTTTCTCTCCTGAAAGTGAAGAAACACGCTTACAAGATAGCTTCCAAGGCTTACACCACCAATTCGTGGCAAGTGCACAAGCTGTAAAAATTGGACATGAAATTATTCCAGGATCTCAAATCGGGTGTATGCTTCTTTATGCTCCTGTCTACTCATTTGATTCGAACCCGAATAATGTCATGCATGCTAGACAAGAATCGGATATTTTTAATTTCTTCTGCGGAGATGTTCAGGTTCGCGGGGAATATCCTTACTTTGCTAATCGTTACTTCAAAGAGAATAATATTGAACTAGATATTCAAGAAGGTGATTTAGAAACAATTAAAGAAGGAACAGTAGACTTCATCTCCTTCAGCTATTACATGTCTCGTACGGATAAAAAAGAGAAAACACCAGAAGAGCTAGGTGCAGGTAACTTAATCGGTGGCGTGAAAAATCCATTCTTAAAAGCAAGTGACTGGGGATGGGAAATTGATCCTGTTGGCTTAAGAATTGCTTTAAATGAGCTATATGGCCGTTACCAAAAACCACTCATGGTTGTGGAAAATGGATTAGGTGCTTATGACAAAGTAGAAGAAGACGGATCAATCCAAGACGATTATCGTATCGATTATCTTCGCGAGCATATTGAGCAAATGGGCGAAGCAATTGAAGATGGTGTTGACTTAATAGGATATACAAGCTGGGGCTGTATTGACTTAGTAAGTGCATCATCAGGGGAATATTCGAAGCGTTATGGATTCATTTATGTAGATAAACATGATGATGGTAGTGGTACACTAGAACGTAAACGTAAGAAATCATTCTTCTGGTATAAAGATGTCATTTCTTCTAATGGAGAAAACCTATAAAAATAATAAAATGAGGGAGGGGATTTCCTCTCTCTGATTGATTATGAGGAGGAGAAAAAATATGTCTGGATTTCCAAAAGGATTTTTATGGGGTGGCGCTATTGCAGCGAACCAAACAGAAGGAGCTTATTTAGAGGATGGGAAAGGATTAACAACAGTCGATTTACTCCCAACTAGAGATAAACGTTTTCCCGTAATGCTAGGAAAGCTTTCTTCATACGAACCTTTAGAGAGCGAATTCTATCCATCCCATGAGGCAATTGATTTCTACCATCGTTACAAAGAGGACATTGCACTATTTGCTGAAATGGGATTTAAAACTTTGCGTTTATCCATCTCATGGGCTCGAATTTTCCCAAATGGCGATGATGCTGAGCCGAATGAAGCTGGACTACAATTTTATGATGATGTATTTGACGAATTAAAGAAACACAATATCGAACCACTAGTAACACTTGCTCACTTTGATGTTCCTGTTAATCTAGTAAAAGAATACGGTAGCTGGAGAAATCGCAAATTGGTAGATCTTTTTGAAAAATATGCGAGAACCGTATTTACTCGTTACAAAGATAAAGTGAAATACTGGTTAACCTTTAACGAAATTAATATGCTACTCCATTTACCATTTGTAGGTGCTGGACTAGTATTTGAAGAAGGCGAAAATGAGCAACAAATAAAATATCAAGCAGCACATCATCAGCTTGTGGCAAGTGCTCTAGCAGTAAAAGCTGGCCATGAAATTATTCCAGATGCCATGATCGGATGTATGCTAGCTGCTGGGATGACTTATCCATATTCTAGTAATCCGGATGATGTAATGGATGCGATGGATAAAGACCGTGAATCCTTCTTCTTTATCGATGTACAGTCAAGAGGGGAATACCCAGGATATGCTAAACGCTTCTTCCAGGAGAATGGAATTGAACTAGAAATGGAAGAAAATGATGCAAACATTCTAAAAGAAAATACAGTCGATTATATTGGCTTTAGTTATTATTCAAGTCGTGTCACTAGTACTGATCCAAAGGTTCAAGAAAATCAAACAAGTGGAAATGTATTTGGCTCAATTAAAAATCCTTACTTAGAAACTTCAGAATGGGGATGGACAATTGACCCGAAAGGACTTCGTATTACCGCTAACCAATTATATGATCGTTATCAAAAGCCATTATTTGTCGTCGAGAATGGACTAGGTGCAGTAGATGTACCGAATGAGAATGGGGAAGTTATCGATGACTATCGTATTCAATATTTACAAGCGCATTTAAAAGAGTTGAAAGAAGCGATTCAAGATGGTGTCGATATCCTTGGTTATACGAGCTGGGGACCAATTGACATTGTTAGTGCCTCCACAGGTGAAATGAAAAAACGCTACGGCTATATTTATGTAGACCGTGATAATGATGGGAATGGAACATTAAAACGTACCAAGAAGAAAAGCTTTGATTGGTATAAGCAAGTGATCAAGACAAATGGAGAAGAGCTATAATTAGTTCTTGAATGGATAAAAGCTAGGAAAAACATAGGAAAGAAAAGAGATAGTCCAACTGGTGATAATTGCTTTTGACTCGGGAATAGACACTGCGGTTAATTGGTAGTAGGGAGCACGCTTATGCTTACAATCGCAGATGTCTATCCTACAGGTTAGTCGAGATATCGTTATGGAAGCAACTATTATTCATTATGGATTTTATATCTATTTCTTTTGTGTTTTTCCTAGCTTTACTTTTGGTAACCATCGATTCATTTTACTACTAGTAAGATGAACATGGTATAAAGACCCAAGACATATTAGTTATTTTGATAGGAAGGGAGAGTAAGATGAAGTTAATTGCACTTGATTTAGATGGTACAACATTAGATTCTAATAAAGAAATAAGTGAAGAAAATCTTCGAGCCATCTTAAAGGCCCAAAGAGAAGGCCATATTATAATGGTGTTATCTGGTAGAGCAATGAATAGAATCAAGCCTGTATTAAAGAAATATGGGTTGAAATGCCATATTGGAGCCAATAATGGTGCTTCTTTATATGTCAATGATGAGTTGATTCACAGGACGGTTTTTAAGCCAGAACAATTTAGGCGTATTTATTTGGAATTGGAAAAAGAAGGTATTCCGTACAATATAACAACTAATAAAGGTGTATTTGCGCCAAGAGACTGGGGAGAACGACTGGAAAAGGTGCTTTCCTCAGGATTGGTACCACAGGAGAATTACGAAAATAGGCACTTTGGTATTTTTACCGTATTACCAACAGTCCATGGGCATAAGTTGTTCGATAATATAGATGACATCATAGAAGAAGATTCGTCGGTACAGAAGTTTATGGTCCTAACTTTAGATCCAATACAGAAAAAGAGATTAGAAGAAACATTAGGATTAATAGATGAAATTCATGTTGCGTCTTCTTCTATCAATATAGATATGATGCATCAGGATGCAAATAAAGGAAACGCACTTAAAATAATGGCAGAGCACTTTAATATCGCGTTAAAAGACACGATCGCTATTGGAGATGAAGGTAATGATATTACGATGTTTAAGGTGGCTGGCTTAGCCGTTGCCATGTCAAATGCTACTGATGAAGTGAAAAGTCATAGTAATGTCGTTACGTTATCTAATGATGAGGATGGAGTTGCTTATGCTATAAATAACTATGTGTTAAATACATAAATCAATGCTACCTTGTCCTTGAAGAAAGCCCTCCTCTTGACCATGAGGTTATGCCATACGTTAGATATCCATAGTGAGGAAATGGAAGGAAAGGCGGATTGGGTGCTACATGTTGTAGGAGAAATGAATAGTCCAAAGTTAATATTAATGAACAAATACGGGCTACAAATAGACAGATAAATGATATACTTACAATTGTCGGCTATTTCTCTTTACATTTTATAACTGTAATGGATAGCGTAACCAGTATAAAGAATAGCCTAAAATAATCATACGAGGGGTATACATAATGAAGAGAATTTTTTGGCTAGTGCTGCTAGCGGCTTTATTGTTTATGATTAGTGCATGTTCCGCACAGGATGAAAATCAGGAGAATCATCATTCGGCTTCGGATGAAAATGTCGGTACAGAAAACAATCCAAGCGATGAATCAGAAAGTGCAGAAGAAGCTTCAACATCAACACCTGACTCGGCAGACGGTACATTAGATGTAGAAAGCTACTTAAATGAGCATTATGTAATGGAAAACCTACATTATGTAGCAGAAGCATGGGAAGATGCCGAGGTGGACAAGACGAATTATACCGTTAACATTCTTCCTGATACGAAAGAATTTGGGCAAGAAATAGATGCTATTTTTAAAAATGGCTCGCCTAATGTCGATGATGAACGAACAATAGAAATGTTTGCTATGGCGGAGAAGATAATGGATGATATGCCTACGATTGACGAGACGATTCACATTGATTCCGTTAATTGGGTGTCATATGATGGAAGTAATTCGGTTATGTTAATACAAGATTATGAGAATAGTAATGTACAAGAAGGGAATCAGGATAGCGTACTAACGCAATACTCTAGTGAACAAATCGAATATGCTCGGGTTTGGTTGCAGCTTGGACCTAACCAGGATATTGATGGATTGTATGTTAACTATATTCCAGCTGGTACACCGATTAACCCGATTGATGAGACCAGTGCTAGCTATCCAGAAGATGTTATTCAGCTATCGGGTTCTCGCTTAGTGGATGGTTCGGTAACGTATAGTGGTAATGGAGATGGAACGATTAATGTTTACAATGTTCCGAAACGCTGGGATGGCCAGTACCCTGCAGGTGAGAAATTCTATACCGATATCATCGATAATACAGCATTAGTGTATATTGACCCGGGTAGTGATGAAAAGGTGGCGGAGCTCATCAAGTTGCTACAGGTTAGTGAATAAAAAAAGCTGGAGGATTACTCCTCCAGCACTAAAGCAACAAGCTGATCCCCCTCATCGAGCGTGAGTTTTTCCTTCAACGTAACCAAGACAATGTTGCCATTTTTCTTTTTAATACATAATGGAGTACCTGTAAATGGCAGGTCTTCCTTAAGGACAGTCTTTTTCTCTTCAATAAAGAAATTCTTTAGTTGATAGCCAATATTAACCTTTTTGTTTAATTCGGTAAAGCTTTCTCCCTCGCCAAATAATAGGTTGGCTTTAATAGAAGGTGGGAGCTCTGCCCCTTTGGAATTCTGCCTTTTAGCAGGGAGGGCAAAGATATTTTGGTAGCCAAACTCTGGAATATACGATTGGCAAACGAGTGCATTGTATGCGACATCGCCTGTCATCGCTAGCATCCTATCATACGGAGTCATATCAATATCGAATTCGCTTTGCTCGGATAAAATTTCCCCATGATATGTTTCTATCCCTAATGTTCTTGCTTGGTGTAACCGGGTATTAGACGTATCGGTAATTAATACCGGTGTCCCCATCTCTTTTAAATGAGCGGCTAATGCAATGGAAAAACTGCTAGCCCCAACCATCACGACACCAGTTGATTCATTATTAGCCAAGCCTAGCTTTCTCGCGATTGGACCAATTGAAAATCCATGTGCACAAACCGTGATCAACACTAGTGCTAAGGTTAATGGTGTTAAGATAGTAGCATTGGAATAGCCATCCTCAACCAGTATTCCTGCAAAATAACCTGAAACCGTCAGTGCGACAATCCCTCTCGGTGCAATCCACCCAACTAGTGCTCTTTCTTTTAAGGTCATTTCTGTACCAATGGTGGAAGTCCAAATAGAAAACGGCCTTACGACAAACAACATAACAAGTACAAAGGCAATAATTGGCCATGTGAAGACATCAACTATCGTTTCTCTTGTAAGGGAAGCCGTAAGTAAAATAAACACGGTTGATGTAAGCATGACAGAAATGTTCTCCATGAAATGGGTCACACTACTGATAGAGTGAACATATTTTTTCGTTCTTGCGAGTGTTAATCCCATCACCGTAACAGCCAGCATCCCAGTTTCATGCATAATCGATTCTCCGATGGTAAAGCAAATGAGCACGAAACAAAAGATGATAGGAGACTTTAGGTATTCAGGGAACCAGCCTTTTCCTGCTAGAAAACTTACTACTATTCCAATCACAATCCCCACTACCACCGCTAAAAGGGAGTCAATAAAGAATGGAATAAAATTATGAAAGCTAAACGATTCTAATGATGTAATCTTAATAATCTCATAGGCAAAGAGGGCAAGCAACGGCCCGATTGGATCAACAATAATACCTTCCCACTTTAAGACAGAAGATACCCGTGAGGTTAATTTTGCTTGTCTTAATAAAGGGATAATAACGGTAGGACCTGTTACGACAAACAGGCCACCAATAATAAACGATATTTCTAAACTAAGTCCTGCAATGAAATGAGCAGCTAAGGAGCCACCAATCCAGGCTAACGTAGTACCAAACGTGACGATTCGGAATACCGACTTCGATACCCCCTTTAATTCCCGTACATCTAAGCTTGTACTACCTTCAAATAAAATTAATGCCACTGCAAGCGAGATAATGGGACTATAAAGACTCCCAAGCGCTTCTTGCGGATTAATTAATCCGAATACCGGACCAATTAATAATCCGGCAACAGACATGATGACAATAGATGGCCATTGAATTCTCCAGGCTAACCATTGTGATAAGATACCGAGTGAAATGACAATAACAATACTAATGAGTACAAATTCTGTATGAATATCTAGTCACCTTCTTATGTTATATGTAAATGATTGGAATAAGCGTATTTTATCACTGGCTTCGTTCAATAGCTAATGTAATGTTTTATTTTTTTGCTAACATAGAAAAATGAATACGACTACTAACATCTTATCCCCAAATTCCTTTTCTATTAGGGTGAAAATAGAAAAGGAAGCAGGGCAGACGAGTTCTTTCGTTAGTTCTTTGCAAATTCACCATCAATTTCAACGGTTTGAAAGATGTTAATAAACGCTTTGTCATCGTGTTGACGAACGATTTCTTTAATTTTCACGGTCTCATAACGGGTCACGACCATCATTAGAATTTGTTTCTTTTCTTCTGTATAACCACCGAATCCCTCCGTAATCGTAATCCCACGATAAACGGATTGCAGTAATTCTTTTCTAATTTGATCTCCTTTTGATGTCACAATCTGCATGGTCAGTTTGATATGACTTGTGTGAATCGCATCGATAACTTTCCCCGTCAAATAAATAGATAAAAGGGTATATAATGCAATGTCCCAGCTGAAGATAGCACCAGATAGCAGGACAATGACACCATTCATTCCGGTAAGGAGTAGCCCTACACTAATATTACTATTACGGGAAATAATAATCGCGATAATGTCCAACCCACCAGAGGTTCCGGAATATTTCAGTATGATACCGACTCCAATTCCACCAATAATTCCTCCAAAGATGGTTGAAAGCAAAATATCATCCGTTATCGCAACTACTGGTAAAATATATAAAAAGAAAGATAGGGACACGACACAAATCAGCGTATTCACGGTAATCCTCTTCCCTAATTTAACATAGCCCAATAAGAGTAACGGTAAATTAAAGATAAAGGTCAGAATTCCGATATCAAGTGGCGTAATGAGTCCAATTAAAATAGCTATACCACTAACGCCACTACTTAAGATACCAAAAGGGACCAGAAAGAAATTAAAGGCAAATGCAACAATAAAGGATCCGATGATGACGATTATATTTTTCATGATGTAACTCTCCCTAGTGTATGTAAATTAGTATCTTTAGCTAAAATTCTGCTGAATCATCTAAATGGGCGTTGTCTGCCTGTGAACTACTAATTTACAGAAATAATCAAGCTGTTTTCTTGCTCGCTGTATGGTTTCCTCATCTACTATTGGTATTTCCCTCTGTTTATTGATTGTTTGATCCAATAGGTAGAGGCCTTTTAAATTATGCGCCTTTAATGTGGCTAATAGTGGCTTCAGTGTATATTCGAGGGCTAAAAGATGGGAAGGACTCCCACCAGTCATAATCGGAAGGACTGGCTTATGCTTCAACACATCCTGTGGCAGAAGATCAATGAATGCTTTTAACACCCCGGAATAAGCTCCCTTATAAACCGGTGACCCAATCAGGATACCGTGGGCATTTTCGATTAATGCTGTCATTTGTTTTATTTTTGGACTGTTTATATTCATGTCAAAAAGATCTTGATATGGTACATCTCTTACCGAAATATGGGTTACTGAAAATTGTCTATCATGTAATAGGCTCCCGAAATAACGTAATACCTGCTCAGAGCCAGATAATGTAGCAGTACTACCAGAAAATATAACGATCTCACTCATTCCTACTCAACCTTTCCTATTTCCTTGCATCGATTCATTTGAAAAATGGACATTCGGTCCTTTTTGCGATTGTGTTTTTTCCTAGCATTTACTTCCTATCAGCAGAAAAATCCCTTATTCTTCTGGTGAGAATAAAGGGATTTTACATTGTTGTATGTAATCTCTTATCTCTCAAGAATAATCTCGTCGGAATTAGCACCTTTCTGACATGATATATCAGAGGTTGCTGAAGCGTCATCGGGCCTGTTCCCTCGACTTCTCTTGATAAGAAGTAGTGGTGTGCAATTATTGTTATATTCTATTCGAACAATTCCTATCAGTCAAGTAGGAATTAATGATTGACAAGGTGGAAAGGGTTACTTTATGATAGAGGAAATAATCAAATAATTTTTGATCTTATCAAGAGAGGTGGAGGGACATGGCCCTTTGAAGCCTCGGCAACAGGTTCTTTCATAAGAATACTGTGCCAATTCCATCAAGCAATTGCTTGGAAGATAGGAGAGTGCAAACTTATTTTTAGTAGTTATCTCTTTTCCTATCTAGGGAAGGAGATTTTTTTATGTTTTACAGATAGAACACAAGTGGATGAGGAGGAAGTTTTATGAAGTACGGATTTTGGTTACCGATTTTTGGCGGGTGGTTACGTAATGTCGAGGATGAAAAGATGCCACCAACGTTTGACTATGCAAAGAAAGTAATTCAATCAGCAGAAAAATGGGGCTATGATACTACCTTAATTGCGGAGCTTTACTTGAATGATATTAAAGGCACAGACAAGGATTCCTTAGAGGCATGGTCTACTGCAGCAGCTTTAGCAGCCGTAACAGAAAAAATCGAGATCATGACAGCGGTTCGTCCCGTGTTTCATAATCCAGCTGTTACAGCAAAAATGGCGGCAAACATCGACCATATTAGTAATGGACGCTTTACCTTAAATGTTGTTTCTGGCTGGTGGGCCGAGGAGGCGAAGCAATATGGTGGTGATTTTACCGCACATGATGAACGATATGACCGAACAGCAGAGTTTATTGAGATTCTGAAAGGATTATGGACGGAGGAAACCTTCTCCTATCAGGGCCAGTTTTATCAAATAGAGAACACCAAGCTTTCCCCTAAGCCAGTCCAACGGCCAAACCCAATTTTATATGCGGGTGGCGAAAGTGAGAAAGGGAAACAGGTCATTTCATCGCTTTGTGATGCGTATGTCATCCATGGACATACGGTGGAGGAAGCACAAGCCAAGATTGCTGATATGAAACAGCGTAGACAAGAAGCAGGACGAGAGCCTTTCCGCACAATTGGGATGGCAGCCTACGTCATTTGTCGTGATACAGAGGAAGAAGCACAGGAAGAATTAAAACGAATCACAACCGTAAACGACCTAAGTGGATATGCAGGATTTAAAGACTTTACATCGAAATCAGAGCTGGAACAGCAGATTCAACTACAGGATTATTCCGTATCCAATCGAGGAATTCGTCCAAATCTGATCGGCACACCGGAGCAAATCGCGAAACAAATCATCGCCTTTGAGCAGGTAGGGGTAGACTTACTATTGTTACAATGCTCCCCACAGCTAGAGGAATTAGAGCGATTCTCACAACAGGTAATGCCTAAGGTAGAAGAATTACGCTCCGCATTAACAAATTAGAAGCAGGGGGTTTTTATGATGAGTAAAATTTATGTGATACATGAGAATAGTGAATGGACAGAGCATTTATTCAAGCGATTGGAAGAGTTAGATTTACCCTATGAAGATTGGAATCTAGTACATGGCACGGTGGACCTTACCTCCGTTCCACCTGAAGGAGTTTTTTATAGCCGTATGAGCGCCTCCTCCCATACAAGGGGACATCGCTTTGCCCCAGAATTAACAAGTGCGGTTCTTTCCTGGTTGGAGCATCATGGCAGGGTCGTCATTAATGGAAGTCGTGTGCTCCAGCTAGAAATAAGTAAGGTCCTACAATATTTGGAGCTTGAGAAATTCGGAATTAAGACCCCGAGAACGATTGCCGCAGTAGGAAAAGCTGACATTTTAAAGGCAGCGAAGACATTTGAAAGAAAGAAATTTATTACCAAGCATAACCGAGCAGGGAAAGGGCTTGGTGTACAACTTTTCACTTCAGTGGAGGCATTAGAGCAATATTTAGATGGGGATAGCTTTGAAGAACCAGTGGATGGCATTACATTACTTCAAGATTATATCGAGTCCCCGGACTCTTTTATCACTCGTTGTGAATTTGTTGGAGGGAAATTTCTCTATGCTGTTCGCGTTGATACTTCGGAAGGCTTTGAATTATGTCCGGCAGACGCATGCACAATAGATGATCTCTTCTGCCCAGTAGGCGAAGAAAGCTCCCAACCAGCAAAATTCCAGATAAGAGAAGGCTTTAACCACCCGATCATCGAAAAATATGAACAACTACTAGCAGCTAATCATATTCATATCGCTGGAATTGAATTTATTGAGGATAAAGATGGCAATATTTTTACCTATGATATTAATACGAATACAAATTATAATAGCGAAGCAGAAGCAAACGGTGGGGTATATGGAATGCTTGCGGTTGCAGAGTATTTAGGGAAGGAATTGGCGAAGGTTGTGGAGTTGGTAGATTTGTAGAGTGTGTGGGTAGGCTTGGGCTCGCGCGGGTGTAGGTGTATTTCGCGCGAGAAAGGATAAGTGTCGCGCGAGGAATAGTGAAAAAAGCGCGAGCCTGGAGTGAAATCGCGCGGGGTAGTGAATGTGGCGTGAAAGGTGATGGGAGTCGCGCGAAAATGGGAGAAAGTGTCGCGAGTTAAGGGGTTTCTCGCGCGAAAAGGGTAGAAAGTCGCGCGAGAGTAAGTTTGATTGAGAACGGAAAGTAGAGTTCGCGCGGGGAGAAGTAAAAAAAGCGCGAGCCTGGGGAGAAATCGCGCGGGATTGTGAATGTGGCGCGAAAAGTGATGGGAGTCGCGCGAAAATGGGAGAAAGTGTCGCGAGTTAAGGGGTTTCTCGCGCGAAAAGGGTAGAAAGTCGCGCGAGAGTAAGTTTGATTGAGAACGGAAAGTAGAGTTCGCGCGGGGAGAAGTAAAAAAAGCGCGAGCCTGTGGAGAAATCGCGCGGGGTAGTGAATGTGGCGCGAAATAGGATAAGGTTCGCGCGAAAAGGGAAGAAAGTGCCGCGAGTTTAAGTGATTCCCGCGCGAAAAGGAATGAATCTCGCGCGAGTTAGTAATATTCTCGCGCGAAGTTTTACTACTACTTCGCGCGATTTCTTTCCATGTATAAATGAATTAAAATGCTGCGGTCCATCCACCATCTGCAGTGATGACTGTACCATTTACAAAGCTAGATTCGTCGGATGCTAGGAATAATGCAACTTGTGCTACTTCTTCAGGTTTTCCAATGCGTGGGATAACACCTTGGACTGGTTTGGTGCGCTCCATTCCAAATGGGTTAATGTTTTTCATGGATGCAGAAATGTTGGTTTCCACTGCACCTGGAGCTATTGCATTACAGCGGATGCCTTTTTGTGCATACATGTAGCCGGTATTTTTAGTAAGACCAATTACCGCGTGTTTAGAGGCTCCGTATGTTGCACCAGCATGGGCACCATTCATGCCACCTGTTGAAGCGGTGTTGATGATGTTGCCTTTTCCTTTTTCCAAGAAAATAGGAATGGCTTTGCGCATGGCACGCATAACACCCTTCGTATTAATGTCGAAAATTAAATCCCAACGCTCGTCCAAAATATCGCCAACAGGTTCAAAGCCATCCATAATACCAGCATTGTTAACTAAAATGTCTAATGTTCCAAATTCATTTACTGCTGTGTCAATCATGTTATCGATGTCTTCTTGTTTTGCGACGTTTACTTGAATAGCCTTCGCTACTCCACTGTTTTCTTTGATACCGCTTACAACCGCTTCCGCACCGTCCAGGTTTAGATCAGCAACAATCACTTTAGCACCTTCACTAGCATAAAGCTCTGCAATAGCCTTCCCCATTCCAGATGCTGCACCAGTTACAACGGCAACTTTGTCTTTTAATTTCATGTAATCTCCTCCTATACTTGTCAAAAATAATGAACATGTGTACAGTAAAATTATACGACAGCTCTTCGTGATTAACAAACAACGAAAAGTCGGAAAAACGTTGATTAGTCAACACTTTAGGAAGCATATGTTGATTTTAGGGGTGAAAAAATTTGAAACATGATTTAAGAGTGATCAAAACGCAGGAAAGTTTACGCCATGCTTTGTTGGAATTATTGAAAAAGAAGCCTTTAGAGGATATTTCGGTAGCGGAGTTATGCCGCTTAGCACAGATTAATCGTGGGACATTCTATTCGCATTACAAAGATGTGCATGAAGTATTTAAGCGCTATTTAGAAGTGATTGTGGATGATTTTAGACGGGCTTACGAGGAACCGTATCTTAAAACAAGTTTTAACATAGAAAAAATGAGTGCAGACATGATCCAAATTTTCCATCATGTGAAAAAATATCAATCCTTTTATCAAATTGTCTTTGACCGACAGATTCCGATGATGTATTATTATTTGCTTTTTGATACGGTTCGTTCGTTTATACAAGAATCACTTGAGCAGTCAAAGCTAGTACCGGATAGTACAGTACATATCGATTATTTAATTAGCTACCAGTCCAATGCCATCCTCGGATTGTTAATGGAATGGCATCGACAGGATTACCAATCATCCGCTGAAGAATTAAATGAACAATTAATCATGATTCTCTCGCTTAATAGCCCGTTTCGAGCAGGGCGGGGTTAGGATATATTTGTTTTTAAAAATTCCATATCTTCTTTGGTCAAGGGCTGTTGGTTAATGGTTAGGGAGCTTGGCTTGGTGATGTATCCATTCTCTAAATCTTTTTCTGGTAGGTAGCTCGGAATGGGGTAATCGACCAGGTTTCCGGCAATATCATAAAAAAGATAGCCCTCTTTTTCGTCGTAAAGAAATGAGTTAATTTTCATATTTGGTGTTATAAATAAGGTCATTTTCTCCTCATCATTCCAAATCATCTTGATGAGGACTTTTTTATTTAGTTTCTTTTCTACTAATGCTTTCCATGTGGTTAATGAGATTTCCATTGTTGTTCCTCCGAGTTATTGATGTGTTTTAGTTTACCACGAATGAGGTAATTATTCTCTTCTCATACTATAGATGGATGTCTTATTACGGTCATAAGGAAGATGAACTGATGGAAGAATTTAAGTTAACCGCGGAGGATGGGCTAGAATTATCTGTAGCGTTGTTTGAGGCAGTTAGTCTGCGGGAGTATGAGCCTGCTTCGGGAGAATATGTGGCCGTGTGGGGAGAGGATGAGCCCGAAGTGAGAGAAGATGCGCCCGTGTGGCGGGAAGATGCGCCCGAAGAGGAGGAGAATGCGCCCGTGCGGCGGGAAGATGAGCCTGAAGTGGAGGAAGATAGGCCCAAGGCGGAGGAAGATGCGCCCGTGCGGCGAGAAAATGAGCCCGAAGAGGAGGAAGATAGGCCTGTCCCGCGAAAAGATGTGCCCGTGCGGCAGATACATGAGCCCAAAGAGGAGGAAGATGCGCCCATCCGGCGAGAGAATGAGCCCGAAGAGGAGGAAGATAGGCCCGTCCCGCGAGAAGATGCGCCCGTTCTGCGAGAAGATGCGCCCAAAGTGGAGAAAGATGCGCCCAAAGTGGAGAAAGATGCGCCCGTTCTGCGCGAAGATGAGCCCAAAGTGGAAGAAAATGAGCCCGCCCCGCAAGAACATACTAAGAAATCAAAAGCAATAGTACAAATAATTCATGGTGCGAACGAGCATAAGGAACGGTATTATGATTTTGCTAACTATTTGGTTAGGCATGGGCTAACTGTCATTATTTCCGATACACGGGGGCATGGTTATTCTGTTAGTAAGGATTATCCATTAGGGTATATGAATGGTGTGGAAGAGATTGTGGCAGACCAGCTTCTTATTACGCGCTATGTGAAAAAGCGGTTTCCTAATCAGGATGTTTATTTAGTTGGTCATTCCCTTGGGTCTATCTTTGCTAGATGTTATCTGCAGGAGCATGATCATGAGATAAAGAAGCTAGTATTAAGTGGAACCGCTAATTATGTACCAGGGGTTAGCCTTGCTCTTATGATTGGTAGCGTGCTTTCGTTTTTCTCTGGTAAGCATGGCTATAGTAAAATCCTCCGTGATATGGGTGGCAATAGCGAGGACAATTCCTGGCTTAGTTATAATGAGGAAAATATCGAGAATTATCTTCTTGATCCTTTGTGTAATTATGAATATCAAAACAGTGCCACCTTAACGGTATTTAGCGCCGATCGTGAGCTCCATCGCTTTCACAAATATCAATGCAGGAATCCAGAGCTGAAAATTCTTAGTATCGCTGGGGCTGAGGATCCGATTACAGGTGGAGCGAAAGGGTTGAAGGATTCTTTAGGTTCTTTGCGAAAAGTGGGGTATAAGCATATTACGAGTAAGGTGTATCCGAGGATGAAGCATGAGGTGTTGAACGAGGTGGAGAATGCGGTTGTTTATCGAGATGTGCTGGAATTTTTATTGGGGTGAATTTTCTTGATGGTGTTAGATAGGGCTGTCAGTTTTCTGCGCTAACCTAGTCACTACAAGCCATTTAAATAGTGGTTGGTCATTTTGATGTGTGATGAAAAAAGAAGTAATCGCTATCCACTGAATCTGGGGCGGTTACTTCTTTTTATAAAGGATATGGAATTTTCCGTAAATGCTAGACAAAATGGAACATCTAGGATTCGGAATTATCTTTTCCTCGCTTCTTCTCGATAAAAACCCAGCATAGTAGAATACCCAAAATAATAGGACTACTAGTGTTGCGAAATATTTTTGACCTATAGGAAGATAAATTCCCAATAGAACAGCAATGATGAGAAAGGGTGGTAAAAGTATTCCGTATTTTTTCCAGTGCATAGGATGTTCACTCCTTTATCATCACATTTTACCACGAATAAACAGATTATTCTTTCATTATCCTGAGAACTTTTCTCTAAAATAAGCAGCAGCCTGTATCATCTTAGCCCCATACCAAAACATCTCCCCATCGACAATGACTGGTTTTACATCGGGTAACATCGCTTGAAATTCTGTTATATGTTTTTCCCGGAATGGGTATGGTTCGGTGGCTAATAAGATGAAATCAAGCTCTGCTTGGCGAAAATCTTCTTCTGTGACTGCTGGATATCTGCCTTCCAGCGCTGTGAAGGGGTTAGTAAAGCCCATTTCCGTAAGTAACGATTGAATGTATGTGTCTTTTCCCACGACCATGTACGGTCTTTGCCAAATGACATAGGCAGCGCGTTTGCCCTTTACATTTGGTAGATGTGAGATTTCGTGTTGAATTCCTTCTACTAGATTGGTAGATTCCGCCTCTCGCTCGGTTAATCTTCCCAAATCAGCAATCATCCGATAAACATCTGCAATGCTTTTCACTTCAAAGACGAAGACAGGGTAAAACAGCTCAAGCGTCTCGACAATCTCTTTCGTATTCTCTTCTTTTTCCGCGATAATAAGATCAGGCTTTAAATCATGAATGCGGTCAAGCTTAATTTCCTTTGTTCCCCCAATGTTTATTGCTTGTTGGACTTTGTCCTTTGGATGAATGCAGAATCGTGTGCGTCCAACGATTTTATCTTCTAGTCCTAGGTGGTACATCGTTTCGGTGATAGCTGGGACTAGGGAGATGATTCGTTTTGGTGGGTGGGGTAATGGAACTGTTCTTCCAATATGGTCTTTTATCGTCAGCATAGTGAACCTCCTATTTATAATAATATAAACTTTAAGTCTAGCAAGTATAATTTATTCTAAAGATAACGATTACTTCAACCGGAAGGGAGAGCATCTTGGTTATAATCCCAAATTTCATTGATTTTATGGCTAATTAACAATATTAGTATAAATTATAAAGTGAATTCCTAATTGCCCACTATATTACTATGTATTTTGTTAATATTAATTTACCACAATAGAAGAATAGGGAATATAAAAACGGAAAGTATGTTATTTCTAATTTCGTATGCTAATCATAAAAAGGGTTTACTATGTTGGGCCTTATGTAGATTTGTCAGTATTTGTTATTAACTTACATATTTATGTTTAATTTTATTGTAATATTGCAACGAAATAAATAGTCTTAAAATGTCTTTTTGGTTAGAAACGATAATTTACTAGTTCATTTATCACGATTTCGTTCATGATTTTCAATTAATCTGTGATAAAATAACTACATAACAAGAAAATTTTAACAATCTAAAATTTTTTAGACAAAAATCGAATTTGGATATATGTATTGAAGTCTAATTTGAAAAAGTCTATGAAACTAATAGAAAGGGTGATAACTTTGCAATTAGAAAAGCTAAAAAGTAGAAAATGGAAATTCTCACCAATCCCAAATATAGAGGAGTCTAGCTTTAATAAATCGTTAGAGTGGTTTCATGATATGGGAGTAAATGGATTAACGAGAGAAAACATACAAAATTCACTTGATGGTCGTCTGTTACACGCTGAAGGACCGGTAGTCTTGAAAATAAAAACTGGAAGTATTAATAAGAATGATATCCCTGGGATTGAAGATGTAATAGAACGAATTTTAAATCTTGAAGGACGTAACAATTACACAAATGAAACAATTAATCATATGAAAATGAAGATTAATCAGGAAGATGTTAGATATATATCTTTTGAAGATATAAACACTAGGGGATTAACAGGTGCAAAAAATGGACAGAGCAACTCCAAAAAAGATACATGGGGTATTTATGCATACAATAAAGGGGTTCACTTTGAAGAGGATAATAATGAAGTAGAGGTTTCAAGGGGAGGATCTCATGGTATTGGTAAAATTGCTTCGAATGCTGCATCTGATTTGCACGTTATGTATTTTGCTAACTGTGATGAGAATGGGGAACAACATTTAGGCGGAACAGTACAATTGATTGAGCATATGTATGAGGGTCAGGCTTTTAGATCTACCGGCTATTTTACTGATATTGAGCTTTTAGGAAATAATATTTCGAAGTTTTATCCATATGAGAATCACTTCCATGACGTATTTAAAAAAGATACAAGAGGATTAAAGATCATAATCCCATATTTTCGAGCAGATTATGATGACGAAAGGTCCATCATTAAAAGTATTTGTGATAGTTTCTTTATATCGATTATAAACAATAAGTTGGAAGTCCATGTGAATGAGAAAGTAGTTTCAAAAGATACAATATTAAATTATGTGAGAGATCAAGCGTATTATAACCAAGATATTACGGAGGCAAAAAAGGAATTTACTCCTTTGTATCTAGATACATATTTGAATGCGCCTTCAGAGGAGATCGTTGTATCAAATGGAGAAGAGGACTTTCATTTTAATCTTTATTTTACGTATGATGAAAGAATTCCAAAAGGGAGAGTAGCGGTTGTACGAACGATTGGGATGAAGATCGAGGACTTTACGGTTAAAGGAAATGCTACTAAACCATTCAATGCAGTATTAATAGGTGGCCCTAATGAAGATGCCTATTTAAAATCGCTTGAAAATGAATCACACACGAAGCTGACTAAAGACCACTTTAACGATGCAAAGTTAAAAAGGCTAGCTAAGAAGTTTATAAATAATCTATCAAAGGAGATTGCTAAGGTAATTGAGGAGGCAATAAAGAAAAACAATCCTACAGATGGTCCAATGAATACAGAAGATATTCTCTATGTGGTAGAAACCCAATTTAAGAAAGACTTAGAGAATTCACTAGGTACTGTCAAAATAAATAAAGGTAAGACTCTAGTGAAGACTACCGGGAAGCAGTCAAAAAAGGAAAAGCGTAATAAAAGAGTAGATAATGGGCAAAAAGTAGATAATAAGAAAGATCTTACTAAGAGAAAACGTGATCCCTTAAAATGGCAAAGGAGCAATGATGAATTTGATAACACAATTGCAGAAGGAAAAGAGCGGTATAGTGCGCATCCAGAGATAGTAGAAAGGGTAATTTTGAATGATAAAGAATTGATTAAATTCGATTTTGCCAAAAGTGATCAACTAGGTGCAGCAAAAGTTTGTGATATTTCTCTATCGATTATCGATGGGATGGGTACTGAATATAAAAATGAATTTAAAATACAGGACAATTATCAGGAAATTATAGACATTAATGCTGGACAATCCTGTGATTTTAATAAAAATGTAATTAAAAATGTCCAAATTGAAAATGGAGTTGCTCAGCTCAAGTTAAAGCTAAAGAATACGTTCAATCGATCTTTGAAGTTTGTTTATTATGTGGAGGTGTAATAAGTGATTTATCGAAAAGATGCTAACTTTCCATACCCTGTCTTATCCAACACATCTCACAGTTATGAAGCGGGTGGTTTCGACCTGGATGTAAATGTAAGTGAGAATGTAGATTGCTTTCATTTTGACTTTACTTATGAGATTGATTCTGAATTTATAATTAGTCTATTAAAGAGAAGGAAGGCCCAATTAATCTTAATTATCCAATCTAAGGATAATAAATTTTTTAGACTAGAGCCAGGACAAAGAAATGTGAGAATTCATAAATCTCGTATATCCCTTAATAAACGTACTTCCATCCAATTACATATACAAGCTTTACAAGATGTCAATTTTGCTGACAATAATGATTTGGCTGAATTCTACATCCAATTTAAAGAAGAATTGAATGTTCCTAAGTTTTCATTATTAGGATATTCAAATGTAATTGTATTTGATGGTAGTATTACAAAACCTTTTGATCTTTTTGAAAAAAAGGTAGATGAGAATTTGAAATCTGATATAAAGATTGAGCTTGGACAAGAAACCATCATAATTCATTATAAAAAACCGGAATATCAATTTAACCATCTTCCCAAAAGTAATGTACTAAATAACCCTTATATCTATACAGGTTTATCTAAAGCTCTACATACCTTTATATTAAATAATAGCGAAGATGGAGATGTTGATTTAGAAAGCTTAGATGAACCGGACGGGTCCCTAGATTTGAAACTTTATAATTTGATGAGGAAAAAGAAGGTTACAAAAGTGAATATGGATAATATTGATGAAGTCATATATTGGATTTCTGATCGTATTATTGAAAGATACACTTCTGCATTAGGAGGGTTAGTTACTGATGGAAATTAGATTATTAGCAAAAGGCTATAAGTCATTTGTTGGGTTATACCAGGATTTTTTAGAAGATAGAATAAACTTAAATGATGATTATTTTTCTAACGAGGTTGTCTATATTAGAGAGGCCCCTGATTTTCCAATATATTTAGGAAAGGGAAGTGAAGAAGAAAAAAGAGAAAAATTCCTTAAAGCATTTCATGTAATCTCTCAATCTTATTTAGATATGGATAGAGAACTAGTTTTAGATGAGAGATTTTGGCATTCTTTACTTTTGACACAAAAAAGAGAGTTTATTTTAAATCATTATCCTGAGGTTAAAGAAGGAATTAGTAAGTTTAATAATGTGGTACTAAAAAAGTTTGATTGGGAGAATTATATTTATAAAAGTATACTCGGAGCTCAATATATTATGGACAATACTAGTAATGCTGATGAGCGTGAGAGATATTATGAATTAGTTATTGAGAACTTAGATCTTTATAATTATATTATTAAGTATGAGATTTTTCGTAATGATAAATTCTTAATGAATATATTAGATATAATAGATGAACTAAAAATATCAAAAGTATTAAAGGCAAAAATAAAGGGGCGCGAAGATCTTGGAGATGATGAACGTTATGGAAGACGAGTAATATTTGAGTTTAATAAAAGTTATCCGGTGATTATGGCTCCAATGCTTGAGAAAGAAGATTTAAAAAAACAATTTCTTACGTATCTGAGTTATTACTATGATATATCACAATTGATTTCAAAAGAAGAGGATAGCAAAGTTAGAATTGGAATATAAAATTTATATTCCAACCATCCTGACAACATTCCTTTTCAAGTTGAATCTGCTAATCTTTTCTTTGGAATTAATATCTCTAATATAACTAAAAATGAAAAAATGGGTAAGCAAGATGGCTTATTCGCTGTTCTAGATAAGAAAATCAAGCAACAAGAGGAATTTAATATAGAGGAACAAGTTGAGCTTCTAGCTTACTTGAAAAATATGAATTAGAATTTATTGGCCATCAAGATAAAGTTTGCTCTTTTTGGGTTATAGGTGATAATAGAATTGAAGCATATTTAAATCATTAAAAGGATTAGGAGATTTATATTAGATCTAAGTCGTCTGGTGATAGGTCATCGAAACATAAGCTGATTGGTTTTGATATAAATAGTGGAAAAGTATTGCTAAAAATTGTCAGCGTTATTATTAGTCAATAAAATAGAAACTATTATGAATTATAACTTATAACTTATAACTTACAGTATAAAAGGGTGGGGATTATTTATGGGGTATCAAAATAACGAAATAACTAGAAATGACTTTGAAAATGAGATTTTGGAAATGGAAAAAAAGTACTTTGAAAAATTGAGAAATGTAATAGAATCATCAGAGTTTATTAATGACTTATTATTAATTGAAAAAGAAATTAAAGAGAACTATCCTGAATTTAGAGATATTTGGGATTTGAAAAACAAGATAAAGATACCTGCTGAAAGAGTAGTACTTCATCATATATATACACAATGGCATTCTGAGATTCAGGGAATATACCCTTCCCCAGTTAGTTCTGATGTAGGAGTCCGGATGGAAGATGCAGTTATTTGTGTAGATATAAAGACAATTGATACAAATGGTAATAGTGGGGATATTAAGTCTACTCAAGTGGAAAAAAATCAAACGTCATTTGTTAATAAAAATTACCCATATATTTCTACAGTCTCCAATTTAAAATCAATAGATCATTATTCTAGATTGCCAGTATTAACATATATTGTAAAAATAATATATACAGATGATAATTATAGCTTTAAACTCTCTAGAGATAATCATCCATCGTTAGTATTAGTTTGTATTCCTAACGGTGAAATTTCTAAATTATTCGATTATAATATAATTGACAATATTAAAACCTATGATTATTTCTCAGAATCTGAAGATAAACGTTTTAAGATGATAGAGATACCATCTAATCTAAATAATAAGGATGAGATTGAAAGTTTTATGGACAATGAATGTGTAAATAAACGTAATTTTAATAAAGTTAGAGTTGGAAATAAGACTGCTTATTTCGACATGGTATCAAGAACTCTCTGGTGGAAGACAACGCATAACAAAAAAAAAGTAATTAGAGCAGTGAAATCAGGTTCAAATGTTAGATTTAATAATGAAATACTAAGAGAAAGAGTAGATACTTATGGAAACGAATGGAAAGGATACCTTGAATTACAGTTACCTTCCCCCTTGTAAAAGGTATTATTTAAAAAGAAATAGCCCCAAACGGGACTATTTCTTTTTAGTGTGCGTCAGGCATGACGACTACCTGAGTGGTTGGTGAAAGTCCACTGTGGGGTACCCATCAACTAACCACTATAAGAAACGAAGGTTCTTATCGCGAGGTAAGGGCAGAAGGATGCGTGTATCAATATCATGGCTCGACGAACAGAAATCTGATACCAAGGCTCTATTGGTGGAAAAGACTTCAAAACAAGTCAAAGTCTGAAAGATGTGCTTAACCCTATCGAGTAAAAGAGGAAGATAGTTGTCTTACCCTGAGGGACTCGCGGACAACTGAGGAGTTCCATATAAAGAAAGCTGGTCTTAAAAGTTTATAGCGAGAAGTCAGCCGATGCAATAGTAGTGACGAAATCATGAAAGGCTGAACAATTTATAGTGTTTTCTACGTCATAAAATGTACGGTAGATATATTTCTGAATGTGTTAATGAGGAAAGTATGAGCGTATCTCGGAGGGTACTCAAAAGAGAAGTTTCTTACCTTCACGTGAAAGAAAGAATCAAGTGTGGAACTTTTAGAAGAGATTTTAAGCAATAAGTATATGAACCGAATCCGAACCACAAGCCTATAAGCATGTATATCGCAATAAAAGTGCAAGTGGAGTAGATGGGGTGAGTGTAGGTGAGTTGAAAGAATATCTTAATGAACATAAAGGAAAACTTCGTGCTCAAATCCAGAAAAGGAAATACCAACCTTCGCCAACACTTGGAATAATAGACATAAACTCCGCTCCAGATTGCGAGTAATCATTTGGAAGCAATAGAAGACAAGTCCAGCAAGAAGAGAATAAAAGCCCTTGTCCAATCGGCATTTCTGAAGAAGAAGCAAAGGGCTTAACGTACAGTAGAAGGAGGCATTGTTACATTTGACTATCGAAGGTAATTCAAAAAGCATTATCTAAAAAACGCCTAAGGCAAAGGGGGATTCCTTTTGCCTTAGGCCGCTACTTAAAAGTAACACATTGTAATATAAATTGAACCGCCGTATACGGAACCGTATGTACGGTGGAAGGAACTTAACTTTCTTCTCTACTCGATTAGTATTTATTACATATTTGCAACTAAATTCTTTTCACTTTGAGTGGTACCTAAGAGAAGATTATCTTTATTACATATAAGTTGTTCTTTTATACACTCTGCGATCTTGTATGATAGCAACACTGGTACTGCATTGCCAACTTGACGATACTGACTGTTTAGACTTCCTAGGAATTCAAAATTATCAGGGAAAGTTTGTAAAATAGCACATTCTCTTACAGATAGACGTCTTAACTTATTGATGTGAATTTCTGGTCCGGATGCTGTTATTGTATCACTAGGACGTTCCCAATTAGTTATTCTAAGAGACTGCTCATATCTAATCTCTTTTTCTTCATATTCAGTTACAAGTTTATCGAATTTATTATCGAAACCAAGCAATTCTTTTAATTTCCACCAATCTTCAGGCTTTGGGATAGAACCAGAGTTGTTATCCTTTCTAAACCAATGACCAGCCGTATGTCTATATCCGAATATTTCATCTATTTTCTTTACTGATAACCCTGATTTTTTTCTCCATTCTTTTAAGTAGTCACAGACATCAGCTTGATTTACTTCATGCTTTCTACCATAAAACTTATCGCTTACATTGGTGGAAGCGATATGGTTAAAAATCATTTTTCCTTCATGCTCAAAAGGTAAATCTCTAGTTCTTACATTAGCTAAATGTCCTATTGCATCTTTGACGGTAACAAATGGTTTTTTGTTCTTTAAGAACAACTCCTCTTCAAGTAGAGTACTATTTTCAAAGTCTGCATGTGTTGGTTCAGGGAATTTGTTTTCCAAATCTAATCTATTTCCCATTATGAATACTCGTTCTCTCGCTTGAGGAACACCATATTCAGCTGCATTTAAAAGTTTAACATTAACTTTATATCCTAATGAAATGAAGTCATTTTTTATCATTTCAATGACTTTACCTTGCTCCATGGATAATATGCCTTTAACATTTTCTGCTAAAAAGAACTTTGGTTTTTTATCTTTTATTATACGTAGCATTTCTTTATATAAAAAATTCCGCTTATCTTTCATATTTCTTTTAGTGTTTGCAACCGAAAATCCTTGACAAGGAAAACCTCCTATAATTACATCTGGAGAATCAGGGATATCCGAGCTATCAATTGTAGTTATATCCCCTAAAACAATGTGATTTCCTATATTTTTTTTATAAGTTTCTACTGCATCTTTCTCAAAATCATTGGCCCATAGTATGTCAAAACCAGCATTAACAAATCCTTTATCCATACCACCTGCACCTGCAAAAAGGGAAACTACTGTAGGATTATTAGTCATAATATCACCTAAATTCGATTTTATTCTCCAATATATCATAACATAGATCAATAAAATATATTGTTAATTCATATTATAAAGAACACTTGCTCTAATTGCAAGTGTGATTTAATAAATGAATAAAGTAACATTTTATCATAAGCTTATAAATTTTGTATACATAATAGATTAACTAATAGAATAATTGTTTAGTTATTCTTATATTTGGTTCTATTTTTTGAAATATAATATATAAAACTGTATAATAATTGAAAAATTATAAGTTTCTGGTATAGGGGGAGGAGCATGTTAGATAATGATGAACTAATGAGTTTAGAACTAAAGTACTTTAAGATTATTAGTGAAATGATTGAAACTCATTTAGGAGAAATACTTGGTCAAATCTCAAGTCATAAGAATTTGGTTAGAACAGCTAACCCAGGTTCCAAAAGCAATATGTTTGAAAAGAAAGTCGAGAATGTATTAGAGTCAATAATTAGTCGTCAATTAGGATGGTATGTATCTTCTACAACTATATCTTCTGATAGTTGTTATGAGTGTGGTGATGCAATAATACATATTGATGCAAAAACTAGATCTACCGCACCTGGTTCTGATCTGGATGCTAGAGGAAACAAAATAACTGTCGAAAGAAATGAAACGACATATGATTCAAATACCACTTTAACACAAGGGACTAAGACTTGGGAGGCAAACCTTGAACATTATGTATATCATAGCATAAGCGGGGAGATTCCAAATTTAACTTATTTCTTCATAATGGACTATAATGAAAATGATAATATTGTAAGACTTTCTTTTGTTTGTGTTCCACATGGTCAGTTCCAATCTATTTTTACTAATCGAATTTTAGGTGCTGGTAGAACAGTAACTGGTTCAATTAGAAATAATATTAGATTTCTAATAAATGAATTTACGGCACAACCTGGTCACAGTTGGAGGGAGAAAGTAGTTTACGTTAGAAGATAAAAATATCAATCTTGCTAAATTTAGTGTACTTGTAGACAAGATTTATAAACTATTAATTTGTAGTTTTCTGTAGGAATAGGATTTTACTATGTTTAATATAACTGCCATTACTCGGTAAATGTAAAAATGGGACTTCTATTATTAAACTAATAAGAAATTTGAGGAAAGGTTCATTTGTTAATAAAGAAAGTATATAGTTTCAGATTAGAATACAAGCCAAGGAATATTATTCATTAAAGAAAAAGGAAGTCTAATCAAATGATTTTGGACCCCAAAGTTAGTGAAGATCTAAATTCTGGGGTCTTATTTTATATAATTAATTTTAAACCACTTTTGACTCTTCAATGATGTACAAGAGCGTTCCCACTACCTGTAATCGTTCTTACTTTAATTCACGCCCTCAGAAAAAATTCCACCGAGTTACAGCAAAACAAACCATTCTACCAGCTCGTTCAGACTTAAATTCAGATAAGAAATCCTCTCTTTACTTCTATCAACCCTGCATTTTGAAAAATCGTAATCACGCTTGGATAATATACCGAAATTTGCTCATAATTGAAAGGATAGAATAAGAAATTCCCATTGTACTCATATAATACGTCTTTGAAAATCCTACCATTGTTCTAATGTATTTTCATATCCGATATCTCGAAGATAACAGTTGGATGATGACCTTGCATTTTCTCTCTAGTAAGTTGATGGGATAGAGATAAGATAATCATCAGATTTTTTACCAAGTTAATTTTATAATAGAGTACATCACTTCCTCAAAAAATTCTCCGTATAAAACGGCTGATTCTCCTCATTAAAAGCAACCCCAACCGCTAAGGAATCAAATCCAGCTTTTAAGATATTTTCCCTATGACCCAGCGAATTCATCAATCCTTCATGGGCAAAGATACTGCTTGGTTGACCGGTTGCGAGGTTTTCGCCAGCTCCACGGAAGGATATGGCGTCGTCGGCCATTCGGTCAAAGGGGGATTTTCCTTCTAGGTTTTCATGGCTAAAGTAGTTATTCTTCGCCATGTCTGCACTGTGATCACGGGCTGTTTTTCGTAATGGTTCTTCCCAAGAAAGGACAGAGAGCCCTCGCTTTACTCGTTCAGCATTCGTAAGGTCGAATAATTGATATTCTAATCCTTGTTGTAATGCAGGTGTTGCATCTCCAAAATAGGCTGCTTTCTGTTTTTCTAAATCAGCGCTGATGATTTGAATAGCAGTCACTCTATTGTTTTCATGCAGATCATAAAAGATCGTGACATAATTGTTATCGATTAGAAAGGTATTGTACTCGTCGGTTTCTTGTACCTGGTAGAGAATCCTCCCCTTGCGAATCGCTTTAATCGGGTCATCTAGAGTGGACAATACGTCATTTCTCGAACTGTTGAATGTTATTCCGACTTTCGATGCTAATAAGTCTTGATTCGTGTATAGTCCAGCAACCTTGTCTGAGGAATCATACGCTACCATGAGGAAGTTATGGTAATTCTCATGGTAGGTAGCCCATTCGACGCCGTATTCATTTAATGTGGAACGCTTTGGTTTTCCAACTTGTTTTTCCACCTCGGAGCGCATATCACCAATTTCAATATTATGGATTGAAAAGGTTTGATCTGTCGGCTGCGTTAATTTTGGCGCTTCTGGTGTTGGTTCTGTAGGAGAAGTATTCTCCTTATTCGAGCTGAACTTATTCCAGAGAAGCTCAAATTCTTGTTTAAGGGTATCCAGTGTTAAGGCAATTCTGGGACTATCCATTATTTCTTCTACATCGTGCTTCATTTTGTCATAAGTACCTCGGTAGCCAGATTCCTGGAAGGCATCACCATAAAAATGCCAAAGTACCCCTATCAATAATACTAAAAATAGTATAGTTCTTAATTTAGGCATGATCGTCATCCTTATTTTTATAGCTTTCTAGATTATTCGTAATAACAGTATGAACAAAAGGGTGGGGAAATAGTAGTTTGAGAATTAAAATATTATACGACAATGTTTATTCAAAGGAAACAGTAATTGCTTATTTGATTCGGAGTTTTTACTGAAAATTAACATTCCTATGAAATGGGAAGCGATCTTGTACTATTAAAAATTCCAAATAAGCATGTAATATTCTATTTCGTATTATTGGTGTTTAAACAAAGCGCTTTTATCTATCTCTTAACTCATTTAATTCTGGAATTTGTTTATAAATATCTGATAGCTTATCGACAACTTCTAATTTCATTTTATCCCCGCCATTCCCCGTCATAGCAGTATTAACAAATCCATAGGTTAATTTTAACAACGATTTAGCATCCTCTTCCGAAAGATGATTAATAGCATGTATCGTATTCTCAAACTCATTAGTCTCTCTATCTTTCAATATAATCCCTCCATCTAACATAGATTCCTTAAAAACTAACTTGCTCACCTTGTTTAACGCGTGCGCCCGCTTATGAAATTTATCATTGTTTTCCAGTTAAGATTTCAAATACCCTCTCGGAAGCTGCTTCAGATAACGTAACATAATTCGATTGTCCGACGATGATCAGTTCTAATGTTCCATTTTCATTTAACCAAACATGGTGTTCATAAGAATTCCAAGTAAATTGATAATCTGGGGGACGTATATCAAGTTTGATATTCTCTTGCCAATCGGCATTATCTAAAGCCTCGATAATTTCATTAACTACTTCCCTATCATCTATTTCATTAATTAGTTCATAATTCCCATTACTATTTTTTTGTTTAACTATTACAGGATTACCGTCCCACGTATTACTATAAACTCTTTCTTTTGTGGAAAGGTTCATTTCGCTATTACTATTAGGTGCATCTTGACTACATCCAACCAAACTGATCCCCATTACGAGGATTAACAAAACTAGTTTTTTCATAACTTTACCTCAATGCCATTAAATGGTTACATTTCCTTACTAATCTTGCTTATTCGTATATAACTACTATCTAAATACTAACATAATATTCCAATAATAGGATTAATCGTATAGAAAAAGACGATCCAATTCAAAGACCGCCTTATAACCTTGCCCCGACATCATGGATGATTCTATTGATACCACTTGGGTTTTAATCTACTGAAGTAATCATGATCTTCTAAATACATATACACTTTATCTAACATCTCATTCATGTTGTTTGGAATAGTTTTTAAAGTCCATACTACAGTGGAGAAAACGCACATTGCTAAGTATAGTGAATACAATCTCCAAAAAGCTTCATCTGGTTCTTTATTATTAAAATAACCTTTGATTTGTCCAATTGAAAAGGGAATGCTTACTCCACGACTAAAAATTCCTATCTTCAGAAATTCGTGAATAGGATCACCCCAATCATACCTGCCAAAGTCAATAACTCCCGCGAATTTTTTATTATTCACAATGATGTTTCCAAGGTGAAAATCATCATGTTGAAATACGTTTGGGCGTTGTTTCATGAGATGAATATTCTCATCAATAAAATTCATGATGATATGATCATTTTTAACTTTTACCCCACAATCTAAGTAGGCATCTATATATTTGTTATGTTTTGCAACTTTCCTTGAATACCACGAAGAAATATGTGCTGGAGCAGATAATTGGTGCATTTTTCTTAATTCTATTCCAGCCTCAATACCAATATTCAATTGCTCTTGTTCTGAGTATTTTAGGATTTCATTCTCAGCATCCTTGCCCTCTATATAGGATGTGACCATATATCCTCGATTACCTACCTCACCAATTGAAATCGGTTTTGAACAGGTAACATTATAATCCTGCATCTTTTCTAAAATAGAGTATTCTGTCTTCTTTACTTCCAACTCTTCTAAATCAAACATCCGAAGTAGAAATTTATTGTTACCATCTTGCATATGTATAAGAAATTTTTCATCTGAGGAAAACCCCTTTGTAATTTCAATAATTTCTTTGTAATCGCTTATTATTGGAATCTGTTTTATTAATGTTTCACTCACAACCTCACCCCTGGTATTATGGAAATTAACTTTATAATCTAGTTATCTATGAAAAAATGGATTTCTTCCTTTCATTAAACCTGTCCTCCATACTTTTAGGCCTGCTAGTTGGTTTCGTATCAATATCTAACTATCACTCTGGATTTCATTATATTGCATTATCGTAGCTGTGACAAAATGCAATATTAATTATTCTTAGAAGTCCTTTGTCATCACTTTAGATTCTTAGAACTTAGGTGTATCAATATATCAAGTAAATACTATATTGTCCTATAAAACAATCAAACCATTCCCATCCTAAACAAAAATGCTTTCTATCATTCAACTCAATCCTAACCAATTTTTTCACCACCAATGCCTCTTTTTCCTCCCTCGCCACGATTATAACTATGAAGAACCAAAACAATCCGAAATAAACCAACAACTTGCTAAAGGAAAGGAGGTCTATCATGGAACGACGAACTTTAACGGTCAAGGAAGTTGCCAATTATCTAGGTGTGCACACGGATACGATCTACACCATGGTCAAGCTAAAGCAGATTCCACATCTAAAGCTACGGAATCGGATTTTATTTACGAAGGATTCCATCGATTTATGGGTACAAGACGAGGCGAAGAAGAGTCTGGAAAATGAATAAAAAAAGCTAGGAAAGTGAGGGAATGATAATGGATTTTAATTTGGAAACGATGGCTTTTCGAAAATGGGCAAAGAAGCATAAACTAACGAATAGTGCAATTTCCTTGTGGTATGCCTTAATGGAAGTGAATGCTACCGTCGGGTGGAAAAGGAAGTTCAATGCACCAAATTCTACCCTTCAGGAAATAACAGGTTTATCGAAGCAGGGGCTTATTAATGCGAGAAATATGCTAAAGGAGAACAAGTTAATTCATTATAAGAAAGGATCAAAGGGGTGTGCTGGGGAATATCAACTTATTTCCTTAGTCCAAACACTTGACTCATCTGTCCATTCTGTTGACCAGGCAGTCCAAATTGTAGACCCCTATCGGTCAAAATATTTGCCCATACATAGACAAAGACATGGACAAGGACAAGAAAGACAGATGGATGAGCAAGCGATTATTTATTTTTATGAAGCACATATTGGCATGATGAGTATTTTCGGACGGGAAGAATTGCTCAGCTATAGGGATAAGATGTCGGATGAATTGATTTTGGCGGCGATTGAGCATGGGGCGGATAACGGTGCGAGGACGGTAAAGTATGTGGTGAGAATTTTAGAGGAATGGCTTGAAAATGGGCTGGAGACGGTAAAAGACGTGCTAGCTTATCGGAAGGCTCGGTTAAAACAGGTGCAAAAGACTGTTCCATTTCCGAAAAATAAGCAGGATGATTATCAGGCGTTATTTGATGAATTGAGGAGGGAGGGCTAGTGAACCGGCAGGAAGCAATTGATATTTTACAGTTGATTAAGGAGCTATATCCGAAGTTTAATGTGAAAAAGGAGCGGATGACATTTTTGATTCCGCTATTAGAGAAGATGGATTACCAACAGGTGATGGATAACCTTACCCACTATGTTTCGCAAAATCCCTTTCCACCAACGATTGCTGATATTGCTGCACCAATACAGGTGGAAAATGATTACCTGGAAGAGATGCAGGTGTGGGCGGAAGAGGCTCAGCAAGTAGCCCCTGAAGTGAAGGCGCGATTTCATACGGAATTGCAGAATTTAGTGAGGAAGAAGTCAGGCTATGAAGCTGGAAAACTATGAAGCGGAGGTAGCGGTGCTTGGGGCGGTATTGCTAGATGGTTCGTTATTTCAGCAGATTACCGTGCAGGAGGAGCATTTTTACTTTGCTAAACATAAGACTATCTATCAGGCGATGAAGCAGGCGGTCAGTCAGGGGGAGTTTATCGATATTGTCGTTGTGACGACTTTTCTCGGAGAAGCGATCGAGGCGGTTGGGGGGACCACTTATCTTCTGGAGATGGCGGAATCTGTTGCTTCAACGGAGAGCATTACCCAGCATGAGCGGCTGATGCTCGATGCATATCGGAATCGAAAGACACGGGAATATGTATTGCAATATGCCACGGCCCCAAATGAGCAAGCATTAGATAGGCTAATCCAGCGACTGCAGGATTTTCAGACCATTGGTGTGGATAAAACGGAGAAGACGACCTATGATTATCTGTTAGAAATTACCGATGATATGTGCTTTTCGGATGGGGTATCCTCGGGACTGTTAACGACTTATGGGGAGCTGGATGCGATGACAGGAGGCTTTCAGCGTGGGGATTTAATTATTATTGCAGCCAGGCCCTCCGTTGGTAAAACAGCCTTTTCTCTTAATCTTGCAGCAGGGATTTGTAAGAATGGTGGGACGGCGGCTATCTTTAGCTTAGAGATGGGGACGAAGCAATTATTGCAGCGTGTCATTTCGGCGGAGGGGCTGATTAACAGTCAGAAGTGGCGGAGGATGACATTTTCTCAACGGGATTACGAGCATGCACTCCGGGCTATTGGGGAGATTGCCGATTGGGATTTGCGAATTTATGACCAGAAGCGTACAGTCCAGGAGATTCGGGCAACCATTCGAAAGCTCGTCTATAAACAACCAACGAAGAAGCATGTGGCGATTATAGATTACCTGCAGCTGATTACACCGGCAGTCAAAATGAATCGACGTGACTTAGAGATAGGGGAGATTACGCGCGAGTTAAAGCTACTAGCGATGGAGTTGAATATTCCGATTGTGCTACTTTCACAATTGTCTAGAGGGGTAGACTCCAGACAGGACAAGCGTCCCATGATGTCCGATCTCCGGGACTCTGGGAACATCGAACAGGATGCAGATGTCATTGCCTTTTTGTATCGGGACGATTATTACCATCGGGATACGGAACAGGCAGAACAAATTGAAATTATTATTGGCAAACAGCGAAATGGTCCAACCGGTACAGTACGAATGAAATTTCAGCGGGAATATGGGCGGTTTGAGGCAGGAAAGCAGGACAAAGTTGTAATAAGTAGATAGTAAAGGAAGTCAGGCTGTTAGAGTTCCTAGGTGATCGTTTTCTGTCCATTCACTAAGGGAAAAGGTACACTAGGAAAAGTTAGGAAGGATGATGACAATGGAGGTATAGCTATCTAGAACCCCGACAGCTTTTCAATTATCATGGATGAGGGAGTTTTGGCCCTGTTTTAAAAAAATTATCGTGAAACTTTTAGTCTGTATTTTCGTACTATAGTTATCAGACGCCCCTCTATTATCTATTTTAGAAAGAAAAAAAGTCTAATAGATAGGATGTGTTGTATGAAAATCATCATTATGTTAGCAGTTGTCTATAGTATTTCATTGGTATTGATTTTAGCATTTGTGTACAAAAGTAATCAAAAAGAACCAGAAGAGGAAAAGATGAGTATATGGATGGTTTGGTTTGTTTCGGTATTGCTAGCCTTAATGCCAGCGATTGCGATTGCCATCCTATTATTGACGATACTTGGTTCAGCAAATGTAGTCGATATGCTGTTTTCTCTACAGTTAAGTACGAATCAATTAATCATGCTGACTATTATTATCCTCATTTATCTGTTTACAATAGATAGTATTGTAGAGATAGTGGTTAAATACATAGTTGGAAAAGGGATCATCTATTATGTCATTATCCTGCTTTCTCGAACATTCGTATTCTATTGGATCGCGCTATTACAGAAGATCAACCAAATGAATAGCTTTATCATTGCACTAGGAGTGGCTTTCATTATCTTAATAATAGAGTTGCTATATCATGGTAGAAAGAAAAAATAACGGATCTACTGTTTCCAATAATAAGGAGGTCTCTACATATGCGTGATAGAAAATTAGCACATACGTTATCACCATCCTTCCCTAAAATACGCATGATTTCGGACACGCTAACCAATTTGGGTGGATTGGTAGTGGTTGGAATCCTATTTTGGTTATATCAGCTATTCGCATGGCCGATGTGGGCTTTTTGGATATTGCTGGCGGCACTTGTGTTTACGATAATAGGGTTTATTTGGTCGTTTATCGAGCCAATCTATTTGTACCGGAGCTGGAGCTATCAGGTGGATGAAGAATATTTACAATTAAGCTATGGCGTGCTGAAAAAGGAATGGGTAACCGTTCCGATGACAAAGGTTCAATCCGTATCAACTGTACAAGGTCCAATTATGAAACGCTATCAGACCCGTTCCATTAAGGTTGAAACGATGGGGTCTTCCCATGTGATTCCAGCTTTAGAAGAAACGAAAGCGCTCGAATTAAGGGAGCGGTTAATCGAATATGCGAAGTTGAAGGAAGTGGATGAATAATGCGATACCATCCATTGACCATTGCTTTTCGAATCTATCAATTTGTAAAAAACAGCTTTTTTATTATTCTTCTCTTATTTGTGCTTAGAAAGGATTCTGAGTTTTGGCTTTTTGAATATGGTCGGTATGCCTTTATCATTATTGCAGTATTACGGCTCATACATATTGTTCTTGCGTGGTTTGTGGAAAAATATGAATGGCATGAGCGCACCTTTCACCTCTATAAAGGGGTCTTTGTGAAGCAGACAAATACGATTCCATTCTCGAAAGTTCAAAATGTAACGAGAAAAACAACGGTTTTCCATAAAATACTTGGTGTTACCTCGATAACATTTGAAACAGCGATGGATGGGGAGGATGATTCCATTCATTTTGATGTGGTAACAAAGGATCATGCGAACTATTTGACAGACTTGGTTCGAGCTGGTAAAGAGAATGAAACCGAAACTACCAATCATATCGAGCTAGAGGAACAAGTGCCGGTGGAAGAATCCGTATCCAAGCCAAGGAGAACCATTCATTTCACCCCAGAACGAAAGGATTTATGGAAGGCAAGCTTCACATCGCTAAGCTTCTTAGCTATTATTCCCATTGCTTTTGGGGCGTGGGATTATATTCAGCCCTTCTTACCGGACGAGGATGAGGTGGAAGGAATCCTTCAATTGTTACTAGCTAGTAAGTGGTTAGTTGCCATCTTGATTATCTTGTTAGTCTTCGTTGCAGTTGGATTTGGTGTTGCTAGAACGTTTATACGGTATGGGAAATATGAGATTTCCTCTGATGCAACCCATATCTACATTGAGCGCGGTGTACTGGATGAAAGTCAGTTCGTCATTGAGAAAAGGAAAATTCAAGGCTTGGAGATTACCCAGACATGGATTAAGCGGTTATTTGGCTTAGCGGAAGTGAAATTAATTAGCTCCTCTAACCGCATTCTAGATGGTGAGGTAAATGTAAATTCACTTTATCCTTTCTTACCTGTAGCGAAGGCTTATCAATTAATTGAAGAATTAATGCCAAGCTATCAATTAGATGTAGCATTGCACAGGCTTCCTCGTAATGCATTATGGGTGAAGCTAGTAAGGCCAAGCTGGGTATGGATAATTGCAACGATTGCTTTAATTTATTTCAAACCAGACCTTTTTCAAATAAAGCAAGCATGGTGGATTGCGATTATCGGGCTATTTGTGTTGATTGTTGTCCAGCGCATACTGGATTATGTGCACACGAAATATGCCTTTACAGAAGATCAGGTTCTGTGGTGGCATGGGGGCTTTACGAGTAGCATGTTTATCACGAAAAGGAAAAATGTGATTGAAATGAACTATTCGCAATCGGTGTTACAGCGATTTTTTTCGGTTGCGTCTGTCACTACCATTAATCGTTCTATCCCACCTCGTCACGAGACGATTCAGGATATTCCGTTTGAATATGCGGCTGCGATGAATGCGTGGTATTTACAACGAAGGCAGGATGTACAAGTGAAGTAGTGCTTTATAGAATTCTCGAAGTCGTCATTCGACAATATTCCTATATTTCCGAGGAAATAATCGTATAGAAATGGAGAAAAGAGAGGGGCGTGACCATGCTATTAGATAAGGATACACAATATCTAAAAAGCATCGATTTAAAACGAGAGAGTATAGCATCCTTTCAAACGTTCCCATTTAATCTACCGGTAGTCCAGGAATTTGAAAAGATCGACTTTCATCCGAATGTGACATATGTTATCGGGGAAAATGGGATGGGGAAGTCGACGTTATTAGAAGCGATTGCGATTGGATTAGGGTTTAATCCTGAAGGTGGTACATTAAATTTTAACTTCTCTAGTTATGACTCCCATTCCGATTTACATCATTATTTACGGATTGCAAAAGGTGGATACCGGCCGAAGAATAGTTTTTTCTTTCGGGCGGAATCCTTTTATAATGTAGCAACGCACATTGAGGAGTTAGATAAGGAAATACTTGGAGGTAGAATTATTGATTCCTATGGTGGAAAATCACTTCATGAGCAGTCCCATGGTGAGTCATTCTTTGCAGCATTTATCCATCGATTTGGTGAAAATGGCCTATATATTTTGGATGAACCGGAAGCGGCCTTATCTCCTTTAAGACAATTGTCGATGCTATCCCGGATTCATGAGCTAGTAAACGAGGAAAGTCAGTTTATCATTTCCACTCACTCGCCAATCATCATGGCTTATCCAAATGCCAAAATCATTCAGCTTACGGAAGAGGGAATGGAGGAGTTGGCATTAGAAGAAACAGGACATTATAAAACGATGAAAAGCTTCTTTGAGGATAGGGAACGATTATTGCATCATTTGTTGAAGTGAGAATAAGCTAATTAGTGATCATTTCAGTAAGGGGCGAGTTTAGTACTATTTTTAAAATGATTATTATAAATATTTGTAAAAATTTAAAAATATGTTAATATAAGTTTTGAAAAATACTATAAGGGTGGGATTGATAATGAGGAGATTTGTATTTTTATTTCTTGTTTTTACTCTATTCTTTCCAAGTGTAAGCATCTTTGCCGAAGAACTCAATGATGACACACTAAACATCCCAGAGTCTACTAAAGAAATTAATTATATTGAGTATGATTTAGAAAAGCAAGAAAAGTCAATTATAAAGATTGGTGATACTACTAATCTAGGTAGTAAACGGTTTGAATACCAAGGTAAACAGGGAAACGGAGAAAAGGAGAAAATAAATCTTGATGAAATAATTGATAGAGATAAACCTGTCATTGATCCTTTAACTAGAGAGGAATTAGGTAAAAGAGTGAATCCTTTTGTTATAATTGGAGATGACGGTAGACATCAGGTGCAAAATACCACAATAATGCCATATCGTGCTATGACTTATATTCAGTTTGATAGTTTATTTTCAGTTGCGATGTGTTCTGGTGGTGTAATAGCTGATGATTTAGTCGTCACAAATGCCCATTGTATTGATAACTCTATATTAAGAGCAACTGTAATACCTGGTATGAATAATACTCAATTTGCCTATGGAGCTTATACTGTTACTCATATAATTGTGCCAGAAGAGTTTAGTGAAACAGATGCCGCTGAATATGATTATGCAATTTTAAGAGTAGCACCTGATGAAAATGGGAACTCGATAGGGGAAAGAGCAGGTGTATTATCTTGGATGGAAGCTGGTACAATAGAGGATAATACTCTTTTAAAAACTTATGGATATCCCGGGGATAAGATGGATGAAACTGGTGAAATTTCATTATGGGGAATGGAAGGCCGTTCAGCTTTCAGTAATCCTTCAATGTTGTTTTATAATATGGACACATTTAGTGGCCAATCAGGTTCCCCAGTACTTAATTCATCAAATCGAATGATTGGTGTTCATAATGGTGCGTACGGGTTAACAAATGGTGGCCAGATTAATGGTGGTCCAAAGATTAGAAGAGATTTCACGAATTTATTTAATTATATGGTAAACCAGTGAGTTTTCTCTACTGAATAGTAATAAACTAAATAGTTGGAGGGTGTTTAAACTGGATAAGCCCCCACCGTATAAAAGGTTACTATTAGCTTGTTTACTAACTTTATTATTTTCTATAAATTTTAAAGACATATTATCCGAAAAGGAAACATCTAGTGATTTACAAAAACTACCTGAAAATTATATTACGATAGAGGGTTATATAGTCTCTAAAAGAACTGACACAATATGGATAGCAGATGAATCTATAAGTATTGGAGAAAGAATATTTGGTTTTTTTACTTCAAACTATGGTTCTGAGATCACAATAGTATCAAAGAATAATGATGCTGAGAATGACAAATTATTTAATGACCTTAAAATCAATCAAAAAGTAACCGTTTATGGTGATTATTTAATAGAATCTAATCCAAGTAGAATTTCTGCTTATCATGTAGAGGTAATTAAGCGTGACTAGACTTTTTAACACCAATACTTATTTTATATGTAAGAGGACAAAGAAAAAATCTTTGTTCTCTTTTTATACCGCCGGGTAGAGATTATCATGAATGCGAAGGAAGAATAGGTGGATCAATAAAATAAGGGTAGGTATTCTACATGTTAGTAGGATACCTGCTCTTATTTTATTGAATACAGTCCTTAAAATGTTAACACATTGTTAAAAAAATACAGATAAAATTAAAATATTACCACTTGTTAACGCTTTCATATGGATGAATCGCTTATATAATGAAACATGTAGTAAAGAAGAACTATAAAAGGGGAGATTAAGTTGAAACATTCAATGAAAGTATTTGCCTTAGGATTAGTTGCTATCCTGGCAGTATTTGTACTTGCTGCTTGTAGTGACTCAAGCAGTGGTAGTGGTGGAGCTGTAAGTGTAGGTATTGTTCTTCCTACAAAGGATGAACCAAGATGGGTGCAGGATGAGGAACGATTTAAGGCTGCTTTAGAGGGGTCTGATCATACAACCGAAATTCTGTTTAGCCAAGGTTCTTCGGCTAAGGAAAAAGAAAATGTGGAGACATTAATTAGTAAAGGGATTGAAGTACTGATTATTGCTCCTCATGATGGTGCAGCTGCTGGTGCTGCGGTTGAGGCTGCAAAGGCAGAAGGAATTACCGTAATTGCCTATGACCGATTAATTACCGACACCGATGCGGTGGATTACTATGTAACGTTTGATAGTGTAGCGGTTGGTGAGGCACAGGGACAATATTTAATTGATCATGCATCAGGCTCTAATGTTCCACTTTATTTATATGCTGGTGCTTCGTCTGACAATAACGCGTTCTTATTCTTTGAGGGTGCATGGAAAGTACTTCAGCCAAAGATTGCCGACGGTACATTTGTTATTGCTAACTCCAGTGAAGCAGAGAAATTAAAGGATAAGCCAGAGCTTACTCGTGATGAAATGAGTGCGATCTTAGGTCAGGTTACAACGAACTGGGATCCAAATGAATCGAAGAACAAGGCAGAAACACATTTAACAGCTGTAAGCAATGACTTAAAAGGAGATGTAGCAATCCTGGCACCAAATGATGGTACAGCACGTGCTATTGCCGATGTATTCTCATCTGACCCAGCAATTTCTAGCTTTGTTGTTACAGGTCAAGACGCAGAGAAAGCTTCTATCCAATACATTATCGATGGTAAACAAACGATGACCGTATTTAAAGATGTTCGTACCCTTGTAACGGATGCTATGGGAATGGCTGTTGATGTGTTAGAAGATAAAACACCAGAAACAACTGGTTCTTACAACAATGGCTCTGTAGATATTAAAGCAAAACAAACCGACGTTATTGTAGTGAATAAAGACAATGTAAAATCAGAACTCATTGATACTGGCTACTACGAAGCAGATGAATTTACAGGACTAGAATAATAGCTTGGCAGGTGAAGTAGTAATAGGCAAACTATTACTATTTCACCATTCTAACTTGTCTTAAAAGGGTGGGAGCAATGAGTGAATACATTCTAGAGATGGATCAAATAACCAAGGAATTCTCAGGTGTTAAAGCACTGAGTAATGTGAATTTCAAAGTTGAAAAAGGTGAAATTCACTGTTTAGTTGGAGAAAATGGAGCAGGAAAATCAACCCTAATGAAGGTATTAAGTGGGGTTTATCCTTATGGGACTTATGAAGGCAATATTATTTTCGAAGGTGAAATTCAACAGTTTACAACGATAAATGATAGTGAAAATGCAGGAATCGCCATTATCTATCAGGAGCTTGCCTTATTTCCTGACCTTCCCGTATATGAAAATTTATTTATCGGTAATGAAATCCACCATAAAGGGGTCGTGGATTGGAACAATACGATTCATGCCGCCAAAAAAGTACTGGAAAAAGTAAATCTAAAGGTGGACCCAGAGCGTCTAGTAAAGGATTTGGGAGTTGGACAACAACAGCTGATTGAAATTGCCAAAGCATTAAGCAAGGATGTAAAGCTACTTATATTAGATGAGCCAACCGCGGCATTAAATGAAGATGATAGTGAGAATCTATTACATTTACTTCGGGAGTTAAAGAAACAAGGGATTACTAGTATTATGATTTCCCATAAGCTGAAAGAGGTTATTTCGATAGCAGATAGTGCAACCGTGCTTCGAGATGGAAACACCATTTGTACACTACAAGCTTCAAAAGGCGAAATAACGGAAAACAATATTATAAAAAATATGGTTGGAAGAGAAATTAATGACATTTATCCAAAGCGTGAGAAGAAAAGCTTTGGCGATACGATTTTGGAAGTATCGAATTGGTCTGCCTATGATACGCAATTAGGTAAACAAATTCTTCATCATATAGATTTTCATGTAAAAAAAGGCGAAATTGTTGGAATCGCAGGGTTAATGGGAGCAGGACGTACGGAATTCGCCCAAAGTATCTTTGGAAATCCAAAGTCCTATAAACTCCAAGGCGAATTAAAGGTCGATGGTGTCACAAGGAAATTTAAGCACACGAGTGATGCGATAAAGGCTGGAATTGCTTATGTGACAGAGGACCGTAAAGGTGATGGATTGTTTTTAACACAAGATATTAAGAATAATATTTCCATTGGCAATTTAAAAGCGATATCTGTCAGTCATGTTATTAATGAAAATGAAGAGGTAAAGATTGCCGATCAATATAAGAAGGACCTCACGATTAAAGCGTCTTCTATTGAACAATTGGTTGGTAATTTAAGTGGTGGAAACCAACAGAAGGTTTCTCTGGGGAAATGGTTATTTATTGAGCCGAATATTCTTATTCTCGATGAGCCAACGAGAGGGATCGATGTAGGGGCAAAGTTTGAGATCTATACGATTATGAATCGTCTCATCGCTGAGGGAATGAGTATCATTATGATTTCATCTGAGCTTGGAGAAGTATTAGGAATGAGTGACCGTATTTACGTCATGGCAGAAGGTGAAATGAAAGGTGAGCTATTGGCTGAGGAAGCAACACAAGAAAATATTATGGAACTTGCAACACAATAGGGGGTGGAACCATTGAGTTTTTTTGCTGAATTAAAATCATTACTGAAAAATAATATCCGAGATTATGGTATGTATATTGCGCTACTCATTATCATGTTAACCTTCACCATCTTAACGGACGGATTATTTTTATCCTCTCGTAATATTAGTAATTTACTAGATTCCGCTGGATATATTGCCGTTCTAGCGGTTGGGGTGATGATTGTTATCGTCATTCGTCATATTGATTTATCCATTGGATTCCTAGCAGGGTTCCTTGGAGCTATTGCGGCTATTTTATTAATGAGTGCTGGTATGCCGGTATATTTCGTTATACCGTTAATTCTGTTAATAGGAACGATAATTGGACTTACGACTGGTTTTCTTGTTGCTAAGGTCGGAATTCCATCCTTTGTTGCAACACTGGCTGGATGGTTGATATTCCGTGGTGCTTTATTACAAGTAACAGAAGGATCGGGAACGATTATTATCCAAAATGATGCATTTAATGCGATTGGGAATGGGTATATTCCATCCATTATTGAAATTGGTGGATTACACTTACTGTCCTTATTACTAGGGCTTTTCGGTATTCTATTCTTTATTTATAGTTCCATTTCAAAGCGCAGAAAGATGCTGAAATATGAGTTTGAAGTAGTATCAAAACCAATCTTCATCTTACAGCTCGTGTTTGTTTCGGCAATTATTGGTTATATTACATGGATTCTTGCAGGCTATAATGGATTATCATGGACACTGATTATTATTTTAGTAGTTGTGATGGTATATCACTTTATTACGACTAAGACGGTTATTGGTAGGCATATTTATGCAGTGGGAAGTAATCCAGAAGCGGCACATCTAAGTGGTATAAACGTAAAGAAAATCACGTTGTTAGTGTTCGGATCAATGGGATTCCTCGCTGCTTTATCGGGGATATTATTTACATCCCGTCTGCAATCGGCTACGACAACAGCAGGTACTTTATTTGAGCTAGATGCAATTGCTGCTGCCTATGTTGGTGGGGTATCATCAGCAGGGGGAGTCGGAAAAGTAACGGGAGCCATTATCGGTGCGATCGTTATGGCCTCACTCACCAACGGAATGAACCTGCTTGGAGTCGGGATATCCTATCAATATATGATTCGCGGAGGCGTCCTAGCCTTAGCAGTAATATTTGATGTTATGACTAGAAAACGTGCTAGTTAATGATAAAATAGGGGCAGTTTGTTGCCCCTATCCTAATTTTCCCTTCCGAAATGCTTACATCCCCTTCTCATTACACTACCAATCTACTATCCTCAGTAAAATTAATTTGTTGTATCAATAAATATGGTGGTATGATAATGAATATTCATTCATTACACGACTACCAATTTTACCGTAAAGAAATAGAGAATGGAGGTATTTCTCTTGCGTAAGACATCTCTGCTTATACTTAGTATGATATTTATTGTGCTCTGCTTTTTTACGACTACATCAGCAATTCATGTCTTCGAATCCGATTGGGAAATGCCAACCTCCATCAAGGAAAGCCAGTCTGCATACCGGCTAGTACTGATTACCCAAGATATCGATACACCCTTTTGGGATCAGGTAGGTAGAGCAGCAGAACGAGAGGCTAAGAAACTCGGAGTAAGTCTTGAGGTATGGGGGAATTATGGTGGCCATCAGGAGGACTTTCTAAAGAATTTAGAAGTTGCCATCCAGTCGAAGGTAGATGGAATCATTGTCCAAGGGCTTGATTCGGAAGACTTTAAAGAATTAACAAAGGTGAAGGCTTCCTTTTACGGTATTCCGATTATGACAATAGCGAATGATGTACCAATCGAAGAGAGTCTGAGAAGAACCTATGTGGGCTCAGATCACTATAAGGCTGGCGAGCTCATCGCAAAACAAATGCTTGCTGATATGGGAGATACTGGGGATGTGGTGCTCATGTTTAATCGAAATGTCGAGTATTACCAGGAGCAACGAATTGCCGGGATTGAAGCCGTATTGCAGGATTATGAACAGATAACGATACATTATGCAGGGACCTCCAACACACGGGAGGATATGGTCGCGGTTACACAGGAGATCTTAAATCAAGTACCTCAAGCCAATGCGTTTATTGCGGTTAACGCCAATAGCGCCGGTGCTATTGTACAAGAAATAAGTAAGCGCTACCAAGTTGAGCCGTTCTATATTTATTCCTTTGATGAAGGACCGGAATCACTATCCTTACTTAGACAGGGTGCACTAAATGCGATTATTCAACAATCACCAGAGCAAATGGGCAAACAGAGTGTTGACTTATTAACGAAATGGTTAAACGGTGACGTCGTACCACTCGATACAGATGGTTATTTAACTGACATTCATGTGTTAAAGGCAGCTGCTTTTTATGAGTAAAATACAAAAGAAAATATGGACGGTTTCCGCTATTATGCTTGTGATTATGTCTTCTATTTGGATTGCGCTTACCTATTATAATAATAAAACATTAAATCAATACAATGAAATCTTGCAGCGCTACTTAAGCTTGAATGAAGTATCGACAGCTAGTCAAGAAGTAATCAATAACGTCAATGATTTTATGTTGAATCCAACTCCGCATAATATGGAGCAAATCGAAAAAGGAAAAAAAGCAGTTTTACAAGCGAAGGAGCAAGTATTCCATCTAAGAAATGTTGATAATAATTTCACGATAACGAATTATAGCAACCTGATTGATAGTTTTATCGAATCGACGAATCGCTTCCTCTTATATTACGCAGAAAATGAGGTAGAGGCTAAGGCGAAGGAATTTGCTGAAGCTAGTAGTATTTCCAATCATATAGCCGATATGACGTTATCACTCATGGAGAAGGAATTAAAGACCTATGACTTATTTTACGTAGGCATGATTAAACAATCGAATGAGTTAAAGGAACTGGGAATATGGATTATTTTATTAATTGCCTTTGTCCTACTTATTCTTTCGTATTGGTTCTCACGAAGTATTACGAAGCCTGTACTCGAACTTACCGAAGCGGCAAACGAGCTTTCGAAAGGACGATTTGATTTACAGGTTAAAGTAGAAACGAACGATGAAATTGCGTTTCTTGCTAAAACCTTTGACCATATGCGTAAAAATATCAATAAGCTATTTATCGAAACACAGCAAAAAGCGAGGCTGGAACATGAACTGCAGCAGAATAAAATTTTACTGCAAGAAAGCCAGTTTCGTAGTTTGCAAAGTCAAATCAACCCTCATTTCCTATTTAATACGCTAAATGCTATATCAAAGAAGGCGTATTTAGAAGGAGCACAGGAAACGAGTGATTTATTAGTCAATGTGGCAGGACTATTACGGTATAACCTCAAGCAAATGGACCGGAAAGTACCACTCGGGGATGAGGTAGAGGTGTTAAAGCAATACTTAGAGATCCAACAGGCGCGAATGACCGATCGGCTTCACGTTCAGATGGAGATTGAAGCGTCCTGTCTGACGATACCAATACCAACCCTTACACTACAACCACTTATTGAAAATGCAGTAGTACATGGGATAGAGCCTAAGGAAGATGGCGGAAATATATGGGTGCGTATTCGAGATGATGTGGAGTGGGTAACCATCGAAATAGAAGATGATGGGGTGGGAGTGCCACAGGAAATAATCGAGAAAATTGTAACTGGTAATTATACATCGCAAGAAGAGCAGTCCACTGGAATTGGATGCCGTAATGTGATGACTCGTTTACGGCTTTATTATGGCAGGGATGATGTTTTCCAAATGGAAAGTGTCGTCGATTGTTATACAAAAGTTGTCTTAAAGCTATGGAAGGAAAAGGGGGAAGGCCATGATGCAGCTCCTAATCGTGGATGATGAACAAATTGAACGAGATGGCATGAAGGCTATTTTACAAAAATCCTTTCCAAGTCTTCTGATAAACGAAGCTAGAAATGGAAAAATGGCTATCGAAAAAGCGAAAGTCCTAAAACCTAATTTAATTTTAATGGATATTAAAATGCCTGGTATCAATGGATTAGAAGCTATGGAGACTATTATGCAAGATAGCCCTGACACTAAATTCATCATGGTTACCGCATATGATACGTTTGATTATATGCGAAAAGCCATTACATTAGGTGCCTCTGATTATCTACTGAAGCCAAGTAAAGCGGTGGATATTATCGAGATCGTTGGCAAGGTGTTAAAGGAAATTGTACAGGAGCAAAAGGCAAAAGCCGAAAGTGAGTTACAGAAGATCGTATTCCAAAAAACGAGGTCCATCATCGAAACGGATCTCGTGACACAATTGTTATTTGAGCATGTGCATGAAGTAAATCGCACGATATTAATGGATATACTCGATATTGACATGGAGCAAGAAGTGTTTGTCATGAATGTTCTCATGCCAGAAAGCTCGGAACAGCTTTACACGTTAGTAAAGGAAAAAACACAAGAATCAGGGTACTGCTTAGTCGGAGCATGGTCGGGAAATCAGCTACCCATTATCGTTTGCCGTAACCATCGTGTATCGTTTCGTTCTCAAGCAATTGCACTTGCACGTAAAATTCTTTCCGTAACGAATCAGAAGGAGGAGATGGGCTGGTTCATCGGGATTGGTAATGTATATCCCGCACTAGACCAAGCTCGTCAATCGTATCAAGAATCCTTGGTTGCCGTCACAGACTATTTATCTCCGGGGAAATACCGCTTTTATGCAGAAATAGAGACAATAGAGGAAGCGTTGTTTGACCAACGACTAAACCAATTAAAAAAGCAGCTGCCGGATTACGTTAAACTCGGACAGTGGGAGGAAATTCGAAACGAAATCATCCATTTAATCCACTTTTTTGAACAGAAGGGGGCAAGCTTAGTCTATAGTCAGCAACGAATGCTAGAAGTGCTATGGCTCATCTCACGGGTATTACAGGATTTACGTATCGAAACCAAATCGCCACTTTATGCGTTTCAGACAATGGATTATCGCCAGCTTCGTACAGAGACGAATCTATTATTGGAGCAGTTACATACAAGTCATGTCCAGCATTATCATCAGCTTGAAGCAGATACGGTGCAACAAATTAAGCAATACATTACAGAGCATTCCCATGAAGAAATTTCGCTTGAAGCGATCGGGAGAGAGATCGGCTTAAGTCCGATTTATATTAGTAAATTATTTAAGGAAAAGATGGGAATCAATTATATCGACTTTTTAACAGAATGCCGTATCGAAAAAGCGAAAAAGCTCATGCAGGATCCGAAGCGAAGTATTAAAGAGATCGCGATTGAAGTTGGCTACCATGAACCAAATTATTTCAGTAAGGTGTTTAAGAAAATCGTCCATGTATCACCGAAGGAATATCAGAATGCCATTCTTGGGAAGTAATTAGCATGATAAGGGGGCTAAAGCTTTGAGAAATCATATCGTTCATCTAATCATTCGCAGTTTAGCGGCTGTACTCCTTCTGTTTCTTTTCGCTTGTGAGAAGGAGCCAGTAGCGCTAATGGAAAAGAATAGTCCCGTCTTAGAACAGAATGAAGACCCAACAGCGAAGGAGCGCATAAAAATTGGTTTTTCCATGGATACCTTAGAAGAGGAGCGGTGGCTGAAGGATCGGGAGCTGTTTAAAGAAGAGCTAGAGGCATTGGGTGTAGAAGTAGAGATTATGATAGCCAATGAAAATGCAGCGGTTCAACTTTCGCAAATTGAAACGATGATTAGTAATGGTACCGATTTACTGGTGGTTGTTCCTTATTATACCGAAACAGCGGCCGCCATTGTGGAGAAGGCCCATTCAGCTGGAATTAAGGTCATCTCCTATGACCGCATTATCAAGAACGCCAATGTTGATTTATATGTTTCCTTTGATAATGAAATGGTAGGAGAGCTTCAAGCAAAGGCCATGACGAATCTCGTACCTAAAGGAAAGTATGTGTATATTGGTGGATCTGTTACGGATAATAATGCGATTCTCTTAAAAAAAGGCGTGTTTAACATATTGAAGCCTTTTATCGATCGTGGCGATATTCAAGTGGTGTATGACCAATGGACGGAAAATTGGACACCAGAGAATGCCTATCAAAATATGCTCGCTGCATTAGAGGCAAATGATAATCAAATTGATGCTGTCATTGCTGCTAATGATGGAACAGCAGGTGGTGCTATTAGAGCGTTAGAGGAAAGAGGACTAGCTGGTACCATTCCAGTTGCAGGCCAAGATGCCGACTTAGCTGCGATTCAACGAATTGTAGAAGGTACACAAACGATGACCGTTTATAAGCCTATTCAACAGCTTGCCAAGGAGGCAGCAGAGCTTGCTGTTGCACTTGCCAACGGGGAAACGATTGAAACAGATAGTAAAATTAATAATGGAAAAATCGAAGTGCCCTCGGTCTTACTTTCACCAATCGAGGTCAATCGTGATAATATTGATGAAACCGTTATTCAGGATGGCTTCCATGCAAAAGAAGATGTTTATCAGGAGTAGCTATTTCCATAGCGCTTTTTACCAATAACCACATCTATCCAATTTTGCTATAATGAACCTGATAAGGAAAGTAAGGGGGATGTGAGATGAAAGCAGTCGTAATCGAACAATTTGGTGGACCAGAGGTATTACAATACAAAGAAGTTCCAACACCGCAACCAGGCCATCAGGAAGTGTTAATCAAAGTGGAAAAGACTAGTGTCAACTATGCGGATATAAAAAACCGCACCGGTAAAAAGGCGAAAGGGGATTTTCCAATTATTTTAGGTCTTGATTTAGTTGGGACAATTGACCAGCTAGGCGAAGGGGTTACAGATTTAACGGTAGGACAACGGGTGATTGCGTTTCCGAAGACGGGCTCTTATGCGGAATATGCTGTTGCTAGTGAGCAATTAACCTTTCCTATCCCTGATGAAATTAGTTTGGATGTAGCGGCAGCAAGTCCGATTGTAGCGTTCTTAAGCTATAAGCTGCTAAAAGATGTTGGAAGAATTGAGGCGGGGGAGACGGTTCTTGTTCATTCGGCTGCAGGTGGAGTCGGTACGACAGCCGTACAAATGGCCAAGCTGTTAGGAGCTAGTCACGTATTCGGAACAGTTGGTAGCAGGGAAAAGTTTCGTGTTGCCTATGAGGCAGGGGCAGATCATGTTTTCACATATGATGATTTTTCGGATAACATACTGGAATTGACCGATGGAATGGGGGTGGACATCATTCTTGATTCCATGTCTGGAAAGGTGTCTGAAGCAAGTATGAGCTGCCTTGCAGAATACGGACGGCTCGTGCACTTCGGTAACTCTAGCAGTGAAGTCGGTCATTTTAAAACGAATGAGCTTCATAATAGTTGCCGGTCTGTATTGGGCTTTAGTCTAGGTAATACCCGGAAGAAGAGACCTGAGCTACTAAAGGAAGCAGCAGAGCACGTCATTCCGTTCCTAGCCAGAGGAGATTTAGATATTGTCATCGGAGCGGAATTTCCGTTACATGAAGTTGCAGAAGCACATCGTCTAATCGAGCAAAGACAGCATACAGGAAAAATACTATTAACCGTTTAAAGCAAATACCTTCACTTCTTGAATTTTAGAGGTGAAGGTATTTATATGAAGATGTTTAGTAAAAGACATCGAGCAGTGCTAATTTTCCCATGGCTCAAACGATATATGATAATGTTAATTAAGTAAAAGAGATAAAAGTATTTTGAGGTGTGTTATGGAACATGGGGGAGAAGCTCTTATTAATGGAGTTCGTTTTCATTCCGATACGGTTGTCGTAAAGGCTACAAAGGAAAAGAATAAAATTGTAGTAGTAGATGATGTTGACCATGAAGAATATGACTATGTAGATCGTGATCGGTTTGATTTGGATGTTGTGCTTTCACGGATCCCATTTGTGCGTGGATGGTGGAATTATTTAGAAGGTATTGTTAAATGGAAGATAATCGTTATCGCTATTTCCATCATTATTATAGCTCTAGAATTTATTGATAACTTGTGGATACAACGTATTGAAGTGTGGGCGTATGTATTTTTTACTATCCTCATTGTTGGGGCTGTCTTGTTATTTCGCTTTACGGCAATAGCAACAAAGTATCATGCTGCAGAGCACATGGTATCAAACTGTGCTATACAAGGCTTAGATCTAACCTTTGAGAATGTGAGGAAGCAATCTAGGATTCATACTGATTGTGGTACAAACCTTTTTACCTTTGCATTAATCTCTTTTCTCGTGTTAAGCCTGATTCCGGGAGTTCAGGAGTTTCATTTTTTTCTGAAGCTATGTCTTTCATGGTCGATAGGGTATGAGCTCTTTCTTATGAAACATACATATATCAAACCAATTTATTTAATTGGTTATGGAATGCAATATGCTATATTTACTTCTAAACCTAATAAGGAACATCTTAAAGTAGCCATCCTTGCCTTCAAACGATTGCAAAAAAGGCAAGGCGAAATAGACAACAGATAGTGGATGATGAGATAATGCAACAATCAAACTATTGCATGGAGAAGTAGGGGGGAGAACATATGGGGGCAAAAGCAATATTTATCGTCGTAATGCTTATCTTCGGGAGTTTAGGGTTATTTGTAAAAAATATCGAGCTTTCATCGAGTGAAATTGCGTTATTTCGTGGTGTGATTGGTAGTCTGTTTCTCATTGCTGCCAGCTTCTTTATTAAGCAAAAGGTTCATTTTCGAATTTCTAAGCGGAATTTAATCTTACTCTTATTATCTGGTGCTGTAATGGGCTTTAATTGGATTTTTTTATTTGAAGCATATCAGTACACAACGATACCGAATGCTACGTTGAGTTATTATTTTGCACCGATTTTTGTCATGGTATTAGCTCCGATCTTATTAAAAGAAAAATGGACATTGGTGAAAGCGATCAGTATGGGCATCGCCTTTATTGGTTTATTTCTGGTCGTACAGCCTGGAGGATTAACAGGGGGCGACTACAATCATCTAGTTGGGATTGGTTACGGGCTAGTCGCAGCGGGATTATATGCCAGTGTGATAATCATTAATAAGTTTATTCGGAATTTATCGGATCTGGAGACGACCATTTTGCAGCTTGGCATGGCTAGTCTTGTTATGTTTCCTTATGTTTGGATGACGGAGGAAATGAGCTATGGTGGACTTGATTGGCGATCCATCCTATTAATTGCTGTATTTGGGATTGTCCATACAGGAATTGCCTATTTGTTATACTTTTCTGCCATCAAAAGGTTAAAAGCACAAACGATAGCGGTGATGAGTTATATTGATCCAATATCTGCTGTGTTAATGGCGGCAATCTTTTTAAGTGAAAGTATGACATTGGTGCAGATAATAGGAGGATTACTCATCTTAGGCTCCACTTTCGTAAGCGAAATCCAATTCAAACGGAAAAAACAGCCCAAACAACGATGACAATCCGCCCCAATAACCACTATACTACCCGAGTTTACATATTCTTCAGGATTTAACAGGGGTCTTTCAGGATTTGAGGCAGTTGTTTCAGGATTTGGAGGGTGCACTTCAGGATTTGGGCACCTTCTTTCAGGATTTCCTCTATGTACACCGCTGAAGCGCTTCAGCGGTTTGGTATTATTTAAATGCTTCTACCGTGTAAACATTACCGGCATTCCAAATCAGGTATTGTGTGATGCCTTGATCTTCTAGGGCTTTGATTTGTTTTTGTACATCGGCAGCGGTGTAGGTGCTCAGATAGTCAAAGTCCTGTATCCAAGGACGAATCGTGGCGATTGTTTTACCTTGTTCCTTTAATTTGGCATTCCGGCTTTTGGCATCCTTCATTGCTAGAGCCATGATGTCATATGGAGCTCGGTCTGGATTGGCGACTCCGTATGAACCGGGGGCATAATGGGAAGGATATGTCATTGGTGAGATATAATCGACATGTGGTGAAATATTCTCCCAAACCTGTCCTATGCCCATGTCGTCAGAAGCCGTCGTTACTAAACCAAATACATCAGCGGAGACGTAGGATGGGTGTTGTTTTAATTGTTGCTTAGAATGCTTTAGGAAGGCGAGAATATTCTCCGCTTTCGATAAGCCTGTTGGATTATCATAGGTTACTTCCTGGTCAACCTGCTTGGCCCGTTCTGGGAAGCGGATATAATCATATTGGATCTCATCAAATCCACTTTCACTTACTTCTTTTGCAATAGAGGTCATATAGTTCCATACTTCTTCCTTATACGGGTCAATCCACTTTGTACCGGATGGATCCTGCCATACAGTGCCATCCTTTCGTTTGATAGCATAGTCTTGTTTTTTAGCGGCTAAATAGGGGTCTTTGAATACGACGATTCGGGCGATGGTATAGATGCCAGCATCCTTAAACCGTTGTACAAGCTTTTCGAGGTCCTTCGTTGCTGGATTGCTATCAGCACCAATTTGATTGACAAGATCAACATTGGAATCGTAGGTGATTTTGCCATAATCATCTTTTACATCAATTACAGCGGCATTGAGATTCGTGCTTTTAATTAAGTCGATATACTTTTGCACGTTCTCTTCTTTGATGGAAGTACGATTCAAATAAATTCCCCTGACATCAACCTTTTTAGGCTTTTGTTTCACGAAATGGTTTGTTGCATGTTCTGATGATGGAACTTCCTTTGTGCTATCCTCCTTAGAATCGTTCTCAATAGACTCGATGGTGGCGTGCTTCAAAAGATGGCTATTACCTAGACTTAACATAGTCCCAGGTGAAGCATTTTGCTCCGTTGTGAATGCCATTAGCATCATGAAAAATACGATGGAAATTAATTTCTTAGTCAGCTTCATCCCCTCCTTATACGCTTACGTTGTGTACTTTTCTGTCGTTTGATTCGAGTTATTAATTAGCAATTACGTGTGTTTTTTCATGTACATGATAATGGCTTAGCTGGGGAAAAATATATCGTGTTTAAAAAAATAAAAAAACCCGGATTAATGCAAATTGGATTACATTAATTCGAGTTATTCAAGGGATTAAAAATGAGTCTTTCTACTTGTATACCAAACCTCAAATTCATCAACTGGCAATGGGCGACTATAAAAGTAGCCCTGGCCGAATACACCATGTACGGTCAAAATATCAATTTGTTCCTTTGTTTCAATACCTTCCACTATTACTTTTGTATCAATTTTCTTGCCGATTTGGATAATCGCTTCTAATAAGGAGCGGACCCGATTATTTTTGATCGAATCATTTAAGAAGGATCGGTCAATCTTTAATTCATCAATTTCAATTTTACGAATCATACTTAAGGATGAGTAACCGATTCCAAAGTCATCTAAGGATACACCGACACCAAGATTACGTAATGCCAAAATATTATCCTTCGCATCTTCATAATACAGGAACGCGCTTTCCGTTATTTCTAATGTTAATAGCTTCGGCTCCACGCCTTCTTCCGCAATAATCGTCTGAACGCGGTCAATAAAGTTTGGTGCCATGAGCTGTCTAGTTGAAATATTGACGGATATTGGAAAAGTCTCCAACCCATTGGCCTTAAATCGCTTAATGTCACGACAAGCCTGTCTTAGCACCCATTCACCAATAGGGATAATAAGACCCGTTTCTTCTGCGATAGGGATAAATTCATCGGGTGGTATTTTACCCATTGGACATTCCCAGCGAAGGAGCGCTTCTGCACCAACTATTTTAAACGATGTAAGGTTAAATTGTGGCTGGTAGTGGACGGTTAATTCATTTTTTTCAATTGCTTTATGTAGATAGGTTTCTAGTATCATCTTGCGCTTCATTTTTTTATTTAGTTCATCATTGTAGAAATGGTAATTGTTCTTGCCATTTTCTTTTGCAAGGTACATGGCAAAGTCAGCTTTTTTAATTAATGCTTCTGCATCGTCCTCAAAGTCAAGATTAATGCTTATGCCAATACTCGGTGTTGAAATAATCTCTGTCCCATGAATAGAATAGGGTTCATTCATTTTTATGAGGATATCTTTTGCTAACGATTCGATTTCTACGATATCCCGATTCTCTGCTAGTACTAGGAATTCATCTCCACTTTGCCTCGACACAATATCACTGTCACGAAGAATTCCTGTTAACCGATCGGCAATTTGGATTAATAATTGATCCCCAGCACTATGTCCAAGTGTATCATTCACACGCTTGAAGTTATCAAAATCAATGAACATCACGGCAACCTGGCGACCATATTTATTGGATGTAAGTAATGCTGTATCGAGATAGCTTTTAAACCAAATCCGATTCGTTAAGCCTGTTAAGGAATCATAGTGAATGAGATGATCCATCTTTTGTTCCGCTTGTTTTTGGTTGGTAATATCAAATACAACACCATCAATACGGGTCACCAAACCATTCTTTTCTATGTGTGGTGTTGCCGAATCCCGTAACCATCTAATTTCTCCACTACTATGGAAAAAGCGATAGGTAATCGTTGTTTTTTTTCCAGCTTTTTGTTGTTTATGTGCCTCAATCAGTATATGTTTATCGTCTGGATGGACAACATCTAACCAATAATATGGATTCTCCTTAATCGACTCACTTGTTACCCCATATATTTTGGCATAGCCTTCAGAAAAGGTATACTCCTCCGTTTCTAAATCCCAAGTCCAAAATGTCATGTCATTATTCTCGAAGAGCTTTTTAAGCTGCGCCTCATTCGTTCTGATTTTCCATCCAAGTGTTCCAATTGATAAGGAAATAATGAAGCCAATGACAATAGGTAGTTGATTGTGAACAGATAGGTCCTTCGGAGTGGATAATAAACCCGTAACAAGCGTTGTCCCACTAAAAAGCATGAAGTAAACAATACCACCATATAACCCACCATAATAGGAAAATACAGCTATCATGATGATAATGATAGTCAGAAAAATGCCTTCTGATTCAATTGTGGCACTTATTTCTGCATAGATAGATGCTGCTAAAGCAATAGCTCCAAATACCCATAAATTGATTGGAATCCTTTTTAAACTTAGTTTTGTCATCTATTTTCACCTGTCAAGTTTTGTCGAAATCGCTACTTAATAATTTGAGTTTATCACACTTATTAAAAATTGGAAAATTATTATTTTTATAGAATATAGTGGACTTCACTTACTTGGATAGGTCGAAAATAAGTATATTGATTTAAGGATGATTACGTTGATATATCTTGAATTATCAGCTTTTTTGGGTGTGGAAACGGCATGGGAGAGGATGTAAGATGAAGTGGGTGAAAATGACATAATATTACAATAATTGGTAGTTTATACGATTGGAAATAACCATCTATTGGAAATGATATTGTAGCATGAATAGTTAACAAATACACATTATTGGGTAAAAAGTCCTATTGTTTTCCTAGGATATATCTAGTATTTTTTAACTATATTTGTTGATTAAATAGCCGAAATGTTTGCAAAATATCAGAATATAAGTGTGGGGTCCAATGTTAATTCAAAAAGAACAATTGCTAAATAATGTTTTATTAAAAGGCATACAGGATATGGTTTATATTATGGAAGTAACGGATGACAGAAGGTTTATCTATCACTTTATTAATCAAGCAGTAGAAAAGTTTGCTGGCTTGAAGGAGGATATTATTGGGAAAACCTTTCATCAAGTATTAAACCAACAAAAAGCAGATTTTCTCTATCAGAAATATCAGGAAGTACTCGATACGAAAAGCGTTGTTGTGTATGAAGACCTTTTTCCATCGCCTATCGGTGAAGTTCGATATGGTGAAAATGTGTTGACTCCACTATTTGACGAGAATAATACATGTACACATATTGTCGCAGTTGTGAAAGATATTACCGAGCGAAGACTTGCAGAAAAGACAGCCAAGAAGGCTACAGAATTGCTTGTAGAGGGCAAACAACGCTATCAATCGTTGTTTGATTATAATTTAGATGGTGTGATTGCGACAGATGAAAATGGAATCATTGTGAATGTTAATCGCTCACTGGAGTTCATCACTGGATACGCGCAGGAAAATTTGAAAGGGATGCATTACACGGATCTCATCCTTTCAGAAGATGTGCGCACTGCCCAAACGTATTTTGAAATCGCAATCAATGGTATTTTAGAAGAATTTAATATCCGGATGTGTAGTAAATCCGGGAAACAAATTGACATGATATTAAAGCTAACACCTATTATCATCAATGATAAAACAGTTGGCATCTATGCCATCTGTAAGGATATGTCCGAACAGATTAGTATGCAAAATAAGTATACTGAAAGCGAAAATAAGTTTGAAATCATTGCAGAATACTCTGGTGATCTCATTACGATGCTCGATCGGGAAGGGAATATTACCTATGTATCTCCATCCTATCAGGATGTACTGCAATTCGATCAAGAGGATTACATTGGGAAAGAATTCTATTATAATGTTCACCCAGATGATATTGCCCATTTACTGGCATCGTTTGAACAATCAAAGGCAAGCGGCAAACCGTGGGAAGCTCAATTTAGACAAAAGCACAAAAAGCTAGGCTGGATATGGTCTGAGCTAAAGGGCTCTCCGGTCTATGATGAGCATAACCAATTTAAACAAATGGTCGTCTTGTCCAGAGATATTTCATTACGAAAAAGCTACGAAGAAAAACTAAAGTATTTCGCCTACCATGACCCATTAACCGGACTCCCTAATCGTCGCTATTTCACCATGCAATTAAAGCAGGCACTGGATTCGTACGAGAATACAGGAGAGATGTTTGCTGTTATCATTATGGACTTAGATCGGTTCAAGGAAATTAATGATACCTTTGGCCATGATATTGGCGATAAAGCCATTGCAGAATTTGCTTACCGAGTGGGGAAGAAGATTCGCCGTCATGATACACTAGCAAGGCTTGGTGGAGATGAGTTTGTCCTACTCGTACAATCACTAGAAAAGAAGGCTGATGCGATTCATATTGCGGAGGATATTATCGATGTAGTAAAAGCTCCCTGGAAAATTGACGATGCGCAGTTTGTGACGACAGCTAGTATTGGAATCTCCTTGTTAGCCGTAGATAAGGAAAATACTTATGAAACCCTATTTAAAAATGCTGACCAAGCATTATATGAGGCAAAGAATGCCGGTGGCAATCAATATGCGATTAAAATGTAAAAGACCGTATCATGGGGACACCCACGACACGGTTTTTAGCTTATACGTATTTCAACAGCATGACTGTTTTCATCTGGTGTATAAATATCTAGTAACAAGTAACCGACACCAGCAGCTAGTAGCGTAAAAATAATAATGAAGAAAACGGCTAACTTCCCTTTATGATTTTTCAACTGAATCACCCTTTATATGGTCGGACCTATCTCGATTAAATCCTAGCAAATCTATTACGAAAAGTAAATAAAATTAGTCAATTGCTACTGCTACATCATAATCCGATAAAGAAATGTCTAAAGCCTCACCCATTGCCAGTTTAGCAAGTTGAATACCCAAATAAGGACCAGTAGTTAATCCAGATGAGCCTAATCCATTGGCGATGAGAATGCCTTCTGTATTTGGTATTGGACCGATGACAGGAAGAAAATCCGGTGTGAACGGACGGAATCCGACACGTGCTTCTAGAAGTGTACTATTATGAAGCGCTGGAAGGACCTCTAACGCTTTCGATAATATATCATGTACACCACCACTGGTGACACGCTGATCAAAGCCTTGGTCATTCTCATGCGTAGCCCCAACAACTATATGATGCTGAAATGGTACAATCGATTGATTGGTAGGTGGCATAATCACGGGCCAGTCCATGCTTTCTACTCCTGGAACTGCCAGATGGAGAATCTGTCCCTTTTGTCCGCTAAATTGAAAGTTAATATCTAGAGGAGCGAGAAAGTCATTCATCCAAGCACCACAAGTGGCAATCACTTGGTCTGCATCATAGTATTCATTCTCTAAATAAACACCATAGACATGGCGATCTTTTTGATACAATGTTGCCTTGCCTTCGATTAGCGTTGCCCCGTGTTTTTGTGCCGCATCCAGTAATGCTTGTCGGAAAGCTTTCCCATCCACTTTAGCTGCACCGCTAACATGTATAGCAGCATAATCCTCATTAACCAGTGGGATGATCTCCTTTACTTCAGCCGGCGATAATAAGGTCACATCACCAATTTCTGGTGCGTCTTCGCGGCGTTTTATAGCTCTTTCCTGCATGGCAAGTAGCTTTTTTTCTTCCTTATGTAAGCTAAGTGCCCCAACCTTGGCATATCCTGTTTCCCTTATTCCATCCTGTTGTAATTCTGCTACTAATTCCGGGTAAATTCTCGCCCCATTTTTAGCAAGGTGATACCAGGCTTTATTTCTTCTCTGTGATAACCATGGGCAAATAATACCAGCAGCTGCTTCTGTTGCCTGGCCAATTCCGTGTCGGTCAACAATAACAACCTCATGCCCACGTTTGGCAAGCTGATATGCAGTAGTAGCACCTAATATTCCTGCTCCTACAATAATATAACGTTTCACTTTAAAACCTTCCTTATAAGTAATCTACTATTACTATAAGAATTCTGAGAGAAAATGTAAAACTTCGTATGTAAAAAAATTCAATCCAACCGAAATTTATGATAATCTTGTACATAGGAAAATTTGCTATAAAAGTGATACATATAAAGGAGAATGAAGATGGAAAAGACGCTAGTTTTTGGTCATAAGAACCCAGACACAGATACAATCTGCTCAGCTGTTGCATATGCGAATTTAAAGAATAAATTAGGTGTCAATGCGGAAGCTGCGCGACTTGGTGAAGTGAACAAGGAGACACAATATGCACTAGATTTCTTTAACGTAGAGGCACCTCAGTTAATCGATGCTGTACCTGCTGATGTGAAAGATGTCATTTTAGTCGATCATAATGAATTCCAACAAAGTGTTAGCAATATTAACGATGTACGTATTGTGGAAGTGATTGATCATCATCGTGTATCCAATTTCGAAACAAAAGAACCATTATACTTCCGTGCGGAGCCAGTTGGTTGTACGGCGACTATTTTAAATAAAATGTACAAAGAAAATGGAGTAGAAGTAACGAAGGAAATTGCTGGTTTATTACTATCTGCCATTGTCTCTGATTCCCTATTATTAAAATCCCCAACCTGCACACAGGAGGATGTGGATGCAGCTCATGAGTTAGCGAAGATTGCTGGTGTTGAGCTGGAACAGTATGGATTAGACATGCTACAAGCAGGTGCTGACCTTAGTGATAAGTCCCCAGAGGAGCTTATTACGATGGATGCAAAAGAGTTTGCTATGGGCGATGCAAAAGTAGAAATCGCGCAAGTTAACACGGTAGATGCAAGCAAAGTCTATGAGCTGCAAGCGGAATTAGAAGCTGTAATGGATAAAGCAGTGAACGAAAAAGGATTAGATCTTTTCCTATTTGTGGTTACCGATATCCTAAACAATGATTCAGAAGTTCTAGCACGTGGTGGGAATATTGAAAAAGTAGCAGAAGCTTTCCAAGTAGAACTTGACTCGAATAACCGTGCACTATTAAAAGGTGTTGTATCGCGTAAGAAACAGATCGTAACAGCGCTAACGGATGTTTTTACGAAGTAATTGGAAGATGAAGGTAGAATAAACACACTGTACTCTTTACAGTGTGTTTTTCATTGTTCTCCTAACGTTATGTAAAGTAAATTTAGTGGAATTCCCTCTGATTGTAAGAGGATTCTTATTCTAATGGGAACTTTAATATAATCCCCAACAAGTCACGATAGAAAACTATCTACCTGAAAGAAATAAAAAGCTTTGAGCATGCGCCCAAAGCCTGTATGGTAAAAAGGAGAGATATGGCAAACGGTTAGTGGTTAATAGCAAGTCGTTAGCGTTTATTTAACGAAGATGAGATTTTGCAGCGAAGTGCGTCGATACGGCTTTGAGCGCCTTTCACTAGTTGTTTTAATTGACATTTTACATCTTGTAACATCATACTACCTCCTTTCTCTAGTTGCAGTTTATGAAAGGAGGTAGAAGTTGTTCGTATGTTTTCACTATTTCTACTAAAATTGGTAGATAAAATAGGCGACAAGCATTTATTCTTTATTGGATTTTAAGACTTTGCTCATTAAATCCGTCATTTCCTCCATTTTCTTTTCGTCACTAAGCATTTCCTGCATCATATCCATCGCAGCTTTTCTCATTTCTGGATCATTCATCATATTGGATAATAAGTCAGAAGCATTTCCATTTCCTCCTAAATTCTTTAGCAGCTCACTTAGATTTTGATCCTTTGCCATCATGTTCACCACCTTTTCATAAGGGATTTTTTTCGCTACTTTACCTACACCATCTACTAGTACTTTCCTATATTTCTTTCCTTCCTCAGACTGCAGAGCGTGGAATAATGCTTGTAATCCTTCCAACCATTGCGTATTGAGATTATTGCTTTGCCATTCATGCTTTAATCGCTCAAGAAGAGCAGGTGACGGTGGATTGGCTTCTTGATTATTGAGATTTGGAGGGGTGTTGGAATAGTTTGGAGTTTCATTAGAAACAGTAGTGGAGGATTGGTAATACCGATTTCGTTTGAATTCACGGTATTTTCCAGCCGCAGTACGCTTAAAGGATATAGTTTTCAAATTAATCACCACCTTTATTTCTTTTCCTACATTACAAAGGTACGCAGTTCTTTAACACTCGGTAAGTGCGTGAGTCTATTTTGTATGAAAAAATATATGCTTGCCTACTAGAAATAGCGTTAATAGGTTATAAATCCTACTGAAAATAACCATTTTTTAATAGAGAGGTTATTTCGTCCAATCTAAAGCTATCACCGGACATAACTTATTAATGTGAGGCCTCACTAAAAGGCTTTAGGAGGTGTTAGTTAATGATTGCAGCATTATTATTACTATTCTTTTGGTTCCTAATCTTTACGCCAATCATCTTGTTAATTGCGATTGTATCTGTATTAGCTCCGTAAGCTAATGTAAGTAGTCTATTTAAAAAGCCTTTTTCTACTTGAAGGGTAGTAGTTCATCCTCGTGATGACTACTACCTTTTCTATATGCATAAAATCTTCCCCGCTCCCAAAACTAACGCTATAGTTGGAAAGGAGGAAGAGCATGAGTTCAAGACCTAAAGGGCCGAAACAACAAGAACAACCCAACCTACCAAAAGCACCAGAAATGCCATATGGCGAAGGATTAGACGGATCAAAAAAGGTGAAAAATCGAAACCATTCGCGTCAAAATAATAATCCACACCATGGTTTATAAAGACCAAAAAGGCAGTCAGGAGGCTGTCTTTTTTAGTGCGAAAAAGTAGCACAGTAAGAGTAAGCTAGCGAATTACTCGGAACACGTAATAGATGAGGAGACCACTTAGATAATAGAGAAGGGTCCTCATGGATAGATAGAGCTAATAGGTAAGGGAAGAAAATGGCGAACGAATGTCCTGAAGAATCATTGATAATGTCTATTAGATGGCCTATTATTAATGATATAGTTTGTTTCGAGGGGGATTACAATGTCGAGAATAAAGGATAGATGGTTTACGGTTGAGGAAATAGACCCGAAGACATTTGCGATAAGTGAATATGGTCACTGGGAGAAGGTACACTCCTTCCTGTTAATTGGGACGGAAAAGGCTGCCTTAATTGATACTGGGCTCGGGATTGATAATATAAAGCGAATTACCGATCAGTTGACCGATCTACCTATTGTGGTCATTACAACCCATGTACATGCAGACCATATTGGTGGCCATGGACGATATGATACGTTATTAGTTCATCATGCAGAAGAGGACTGGTTGATAAATGGAATTAAAGGATTATCTATTGAGCAGATTCGTAAAGATATCGGGCGTGATATTACGGTAGATACACCGCCAGAATTTAATCCAAATACATATACACCATTTACAGGGAAACCAACCGCTCTGCTTTCCGATGGTAATTTGATTGATTTAGGTGATCGCTTATTGTCTATTTTCCATACACCAGGCCATTCACCTGGACATATTTGTGTACTCGATAATGACCGGGAATATTTATTTACAGGTGACCTACTCTATACCGATACACCGATATATGCGTTTTATCCAACAACAGATCCAGTAGCATTACTTGATTCGCTAGAGCGTATTTCATACTTACAAGTCCAACGCGTATTTGGCTCACATAATACATTAGGACTAGACCCGAGTATTTTGTTTGAGGCACAGGATGCAGTGTATGAGCTTCGGCGCAAAGATGTAGTAAGACATGGCACCGGAACACATACATTTAAATCGATTAGCATTCAGTTTTAGGAGGGAGCAATGTTTGATTCGTTAAAAGTACTAAAAGCTGGTTCAAAGAGACAACAAAAGGCATATGATGCCATTCGGAAATTGAATGTACTACAGGATTTGGCTCCGTATCATCCTGTCCTTTGTGGAACACTGCCGTTAGGAATTGATGTTGAACAGTCCGATTTAGATATCATTATGGAAGTCCATGATTATCAAGGCTTTACTAAAAAATTAATATCTCTTTATCAAGATAAGAAAGACTTTAGGTGGAAAGAAACGGAGATAAGAGGCGAGCGCGTAATTAAGGCTAATTTTCACTACTTCGGATTTGATTTTGAATTATTTGGCCAAGCTGTTCCTACAGATAAACAAAATGCCTATAGACATATGGTAATCGAACACAAGCTACTCGAAGAATACCCACAAATAAAAGAACAGGTAATCCAGTTAAAGCAACAGGGTGTTAAAAACAGAGCCCGCATTTTGTCAGGTACTAGGAATTCAAGGAAATGATCCATATAAGGATTTACTCGTCTATGGTAAAGCGATATTCGGAGGATAGAAATGGAAAGAATTCAGTTATTGCATCCAGAAGGTAAGAAAGGTAGTCATATTGTAAAAGCGAAATATGATGTGATGAAGGAAGTCATGTTTGAAACCATTACAGATTATGAAGAGATAGCTTTTAAAGAGCTTGCCAATGTCATCAATGAAAAACTTCGTGATAAATGGGAGGGCTCGGTTACTTGGTATGTAACAGCAGTCAAGCTTGATTTAGAGGCACGGGGATTGATTGAAAGGTTTGCAAAGGATAGACAGCAGTATATTCGGATAGCTAGATGAAACAAGACTACTAGAGAGAGCACCTCCCTAGTAGTCTTCATATTAACACCACAAATTCTCTCCATTGGTACGGAAGTATTTTATGCCAGAAATCCCTCGAATCCCTACGCAACTTGCATTACCCCTAGAATTTATCTCTTCATTCAAGAAATTGCCCATGACAGAACAGCCTTTCCATTATATAAGCATCTTTTCCCATGGAATATTATTCCTTCTCCGTCTTAAGTCTGAATTGGTTTCGAACCATGGGCCGTGGTGAGGGGTGAATGGGGTCCGTTAAAATAAAAGTAGAAATTAACTTGAGCTTATGTAGAAAGGATGGAAGAAATGACGAAAGCTATTGTAGAAGTGAAAAATCTGAGAAAGTCCTACAAGAAGCGGAAGACAAAAGAGATGATCACAGCAGTAGATGATATTTCGTTTACTGTAAATCGAGGAGAAATTGTTGGATTACTTGGACCAAATGGTGCAGGGAAAACGACGACCATTAAAATGATCTGTGGATTAGTTATCCCAGATGGTGGCATGATTACCATTAATGGTATTGATAATCAGAAGAAGCGGCTTCGTGCACGGGAGCATATTAGTGCTGTTCTAGAAGGGAATCGTAACTTGTATTGGCGGCTAACAGTAAGAGAAAATCTAGAATATTTTGCAGGTAATCGCGGGAAGTCACGCAAATCGGTGGCCGGTAGGATTAATGAGCTGTTGGAGCAATTCCGTTTAAAAGATAAAGAAAATGAAATGGTAAACCGCCTGTCGCGAGGCATGCAACAAAAGCTAGCGATTGCAGTAGCAATGCTTGCTGGTAGTGAGGTAATTTTATTAGATGAACCAACACTTGGTCTTGATATTGAGACTGGATATGAGGTTCGTGAAATACTACGGGAGATTGTCAGAACACAGCATAAAACCATCATTATTACCTCACATGATATGGATGTCATTCAAGATTTATGTGAACGCACGATTATTATTAATAGTGGAAAAGTAGTCACAAATGACCGCGTGGATAATTTAATGAAGCTATTTGAGGTACGCGCCTATTCCATTAAGCTTGATGGCCATTTAAGTGAACAGCAACATCGATTATTACGAGAAAAATTCCCACAGCTAGTCTACACACCTGATACGTATCATTCGAATTTGGAAGTCGATTTAACGAATAGCCAGGAAATGTATGAATTATTTGATATCCTCAAGCTTGAACAAATACCAGTAGACACGATTGATCGCAAGACGATTAATTTTGAACAAGTGTTTTTGAAGATTGTAAAGGGGGAGGAAGAACATGCGATTCCTGAACGTGCTTAAAGCGAATATCAAAAGAGAGTATATTCTATTAAAACGATACCTACCGAACACGATAGCGATTCTAGTCACATTTTACGTCATATTTCTAGGCATGTTCTTTGGCATTACCTTAATTGGTGACCCAAGTACACAAGATGCCAATATACAATACGTGATTGTCAACTATATTTTCTGGTTTTTAGCGATGCTCGTCGTAAATGATATTGGCTGGCAAATTACGAATGAGGCAACACAAGGAACACTGGAGCAATTAGGGATGTCTCCAATGGGGATATGGAAAATCATGGTGTCGCGTTTAATTTCCATTACTATTGTCAATTTCATCATGATAATCGGTTTGTTGTATGTAAGTATGCTGACCTCTGGGCAGTGGCTAAATATTGATGTACTTTCCATTTTACCAGTATTCTTTTTAACCTTGATTAGTATGTTTGGACTTGGATTCATGATTGCAGGATTAACGATGATTCTCAAGCAGATTCAAGCATTTTTACAAATTCTCCAGTTCATATTAGCTGCACTTACCTTTGTATCAATTTCGGTTGCGCCGTTCTTAGCCTTTTTCCCATTTGTTAAAGGGATTGATATGGTAAGAGCTATTATGATTAATGACATGAGCATTACACAGTTTCAAATGGCAGATATTCTAATTCTTGTCTTTAACGCAGTATTTTATTTTGGTTTAGGCCTGTTTATGTTCCTACGTTGTGAAAAGTTTGCGATGAAAAAAGGATTGCTTGCCCATTATTAAAATGAAAATGGTATTGGCGTAGAGGGCTAATACCATTTTTTATTTTTGTAAAGGTAAGAGATTGTCTAAGTTCCATATGCACACTCTACAATTTATGTAGATAAAAATAACTATGAGATATCATCAAAATAGTAATATTGACCTAGTTAATGTTGTTCAGATAATGTTTAGTTCCCCATGCTATCATAAGGGCTGTGTGAAATCTTCCAGGATTGTCATCACATTATGTAGAAAGGGGAATGCAAATGGGAAAGAGGATGGGCATTAGTTTTTTTATACTAATGCTGCTGTGCAATACGATACTTTCAAGTATGGTATTGCCAATAAAGGCTGGTGCAACAGAACAGCAACCAAGCCTTTTTACTAATGTTTCATTATTGGATGAACAAGGAAAGGAGGTATCAGCTGATAGGGATCCGGAACAAGTTGTACAGCCAGGGTCACATCTGATGGTTCGTATTGATTGGAAGTGGGATGAAGCGTTAATTTCCGATCAAGAAACCTTCACCTTACAGTTACCATCTGAATTGAAAGTAACGACAGAGCCCGATGGTAATTTAACTAATCAAGCTGGAAGTGTAATTGGTTCCGTGACAATTGTAGAAAGCGCCCTCACCGTAGATGTAATGAAGGAAGAAATAGAGAACGGTGATCAAGGTCAAATCTACATCGAAACGAGCCTAGGTGAGATAGATTTGGAAAATCAACAAGTAGCCCATCTGTTATTTAACCTTGATAAAGCTACTTATGTTATACCTATACAGGTTGTACATGATCAGGAGGATCTAAATCCTGAATCCAAGGATCCATTGGAAGAGGAAGCTAGTGGTGAGCAAGTTGTAGAGGAACAGAATGAACAGGAAATAACAACAGAGAAACCGAATGAACCGGAAGAGGAAGTCCAAACCCAGGCTGTTCAAAATGCTTCTGTCATCAAAGAAAACATTCTTACGGGTGTAGAGCTAACTTTAGGAGATGGAAGTCCATTACCAGATCGAATGCCACATCCTAGTGAAGAAATCTTGGACTTAAAGATTCAGTACCAATTTGAACTGCCGAACGGTCATGAATATACATCAGGTTCTACTTTTACTTTTACACTACCAGAAATATTTACTGTATTTAACCGTGTAGAAGGGGAATTGACTAGTGCAGATGGAATCGTTTTTGGGGCATTTGTGTTAGAACAAGATGGAACCGTTACGATGACATTTAACGACCAGATTGAATCACGATCAGATATTGCTGGTTTTATCGGTTTTCATACGGAGATAAAAGAGGATATCGATGGTAGTGTAGATCGAACAATCGTTATTCCGATTAGTGGGGATAAAACTATAGAAATCCCCATTCGTTTCGAACCGAATGTAGGTTCTTCTATAGATAAGCGGGGAATACCGGATCGGAAATATAATACACAAACCATTACATGGGAAATTGATTTTAACAAAGACTTACGAAGTATTACCAATGCCGTACTAAGCGATAATTTAGACGAGGACTTACAGCTAGTTCCAAATTCGATTAAATTGTATAAGCTAGATGTTCAATTGGATGGTTCTGTTGTGCAAGGGGCAGAGATTACAGACCATGTTTTTACAGAATTTCCACTTAATTTAGGAGATATTGACTCAGCTTATCGGGTAGTATTGGAAACAACCATCACAGATGAAGACGGCACATCTTATCCCAATACCGCAACACTAACTGGTGATGATATCGATGCATTACATGCCAACGCAACCGTTAATGTTGCAAGAGGGACAGCATTAGACAAAGAAGCTGGTGATTATGATCCAATAAATCAAACCATTAATTGGATAGTTCGTTACAATTACAATGAGAAACATATTGAAAAGGAAAAAGCCGTGCTTCACGATGAACTTGGTGAAGGACATGAACTAGTAGAAGGTAGCGTCCGTATCGTTCCTGTTGAGATTGATCCGAATACCGGAGCAGCGACAATTGGTGATACAGAGTTAGACCCTTCTCATTATACGGTACGTCGGGATGGCAATGGGTTTAACATTCAATTCAACGAGGCTATTGACAGTGCCTATATCATTTATTACCAAACAAAGCTAACAGATCGTGTCCTAGATCGGGAAACCTTAACGAATATGGTAACCGATGGGAATGGGAATGAAAAAGGTTCCGACAAAACTGTGGACCAAATTGTCTTTTATAAGCAGCATATCAATGGCCAAACTGATTATCATGCCAAAACAACCAAATGGCGTATTACCATTAATGCAGATGAAAAAGAAATGTATCAAGTCAAGCTGACAGATACGCTACCAAAAGGGTTAACACTAATTGACTATGAAATTAAGTATGATGGTAGTGACATAAAAGACAACGGTAACTACATTTTTGGCTATGATGAGGATTCCGGGGAAATTACCTTCGATTTTGAAGGGATGGATCCAATAAATAAGAGGATTGAAATAGTATACACCACATCGTTTGATTTTAATGAAATAGAAGATGGAAAAACAACTTTTACTAACGGTGCTGAATTGTCTTGGATTCCAGAAAATGGTAATAACCCTCTAACAAAAGAAGCAGATGCGAGCTTTACACCAAATAAACATACCCAAAGCAATGGATTTAAAGGTGGATCCTATAATGCCAAAACAAAAGAAATCACATGGGAAATTGGTGTAAATTACAATTACCGTCCAATTCAACAAGCAATTGTAGAAGATGTTATTCTAGGGGATCAAAACTTTGATCCTAGTACAATTGAAATTCACGAAATGCGAATTAATCCAAACGGATCATGGTCGAGAATCGGCGAACCGTTAAAAATAAATCGCGATTATGATGTAGAAGAAATGAACGGTCCTAATCAAGAACCTGGCTTCAGAATCACTTTCTTAACCACCATTGACTCTCCATATATCATTACGTATAAAACCAACCTACATGATCAACTAATCGTCAAACAATATGAAAACACAGCATTGTTAAAAGATGGTTCTGAACAAATAGCAACATTATCAGCAACCGTATCAGTCGGTCCAAATGGTGATAACTACATGGATAAAAGCGCTCAACAAGATGGCGAAAACCCAAGGGTACTACATTGGAAACTGAATATAAACTTTACTCAGTCTACTATTTCAGATGCAAAAGTGACGGATAAGCCAAGCCCGAATCAACTTCTGTTGGAAGATTCACTCCAATTATATGGAACGAATGTTGCAGTGGATGGCACCGTTACCAAAAATGAAGATGATGTATTAGAAGCAGGCGTTGATTATACCGTCGAATTTAAAGAAGATGAGGAAGGGAATTCTTATTTCACTTTGTCATTTGCAAACGAGATTAATCGTCCATACATCTTAGAATATGATACGTTCATCATGGCTGGACATGGGGAGGAAGTCGAAAATGATGCTTCCCTTGATGGGGCAAAATTAGAAGGAAAAGAAACCGATTCTTCCTATAAACACACCGTTAGATATACTGGTGGAGATGGTGGCATCGATGGAAGAACAGGAAGTTTAGAAGTAATCAAGCTTGATGAGCTTACGGAAGAACCGTTAGCAGGTGCTGAATTTACGCTTTATGACCAAACGGGTACGATTGCGATAAAATCGGCAACAACAAATAACGAAGGAAAAATCATCTTCCATAATCTATTGTTTGGTGAGTACCAATTAGTGGAGACAAAAGCACCAGAGGGCTATGTGATAGGGGAAACACAACCAATTACGGTCACCATAGACCGAGTGGATACAGAAAAGATTGGAAACCACCTAGAAGTAACCAATAAAAAAATCATTTATGCTGTTGAATTAACGAAAGTGGATGAAGAGACTCGTGATACGATTGCCGGTGCCTCGTTTATCCTACAGCAAAAGCAAGATGATGTATTTGAGACAATTGGTTACTATAAGACAGACGAAAATGGGATTATTTTCAGAGATAATTTAGCGCCAGGTGATTACCAGTTTGTCGAAGTACAGCCTGCACCAGGCTACCAATTGAATCCTATACCAATACCATTTACAATCATGGAGAATCAAACAGCCGTAACGAAAGTAACAGCAGGAAACTATAAATTGGGTGCTGTTGAGCTAATTAAATTCAACCAAGCTGATGAAACAGAAACACTAGCTGGTGCTGAATTTACACTTTATGATGAGAACGATAACGTGTTACAGCAAATTTTACGAACAGATAATGCTGGTCGTATTTCTGTATCTAACCTAGTTCCAGGTACGTATTATTTCCAAGAGATAAAAGCACCAGATTATTTCGAATTAGATCCTTCACCAATTGAGTTTGTTATCGAACCAGGTGTAACGAAGCGTGTTACAGTAAATGCACCGAATACACTTATAACAGGGGAAGTATTATTAACGAAAGTAGATGATACCAATCCAGACATTATGTTAGCCGGTGCTGAATTTAGTCTATTGGATGCTCATGACAATGTTTTACAAGAAGGGCTAAAGACCAATGAAGATGGTGAACTATTTGTTGATGGGCTAGCGCCTGGTGACTACAAATTTGTGGAAACGAAAGCCCCAACATACTATCAATTAAATGAACAAGAAATACCATTCACCATTGATAGAGCAAAAACAAAAACAGAAGTAATGACTGTGGAGCTTACAGTAGAAAATAAATTAATTCCAGGTTCTGTGGAATTAATCAAGGTAGACTCAGATAATCATGACATCACATTATCTGGCGCAGAGTTCGAACTACAAGATAGCGAAGGCAATGTACTGAAAGAAGGCTTAGTCACAGATGAAGAAGGCAGATTGGTTATAGAAAATCTAAAACCAGGAACCTATCAATTTATCGAAACGAAAGCCCCAACATACTATCAATTGCTAGACGAACCAATCGTCTTTGAGATAGTGAAAGGTCAAAAAGAAACTCTCACGGTAACGGCTGAAAATGAACTAATCACGGGGGCAGTCGAGTTAATCAAAGTCGATGCAGATGATCATGACATCACGCTATCTGGCGCAGAGTTCGAACTACAAGATAGCGAAGGCAATGTACTGAAAGAAGGCTTAGTTACAGATAAGGAAGGTAGATTGGTTGTAGAAAACCTAAAACCAGGAACCTACCAATTTGTTGAAACGAAGGCACCGACATATTATCAATTGCTAGACGAACCAATCGTTTTTGAAATAGTGAAAGGTCAAGAAGAAACTCTAGTGGTAACGGCTGAAAATGACTTAATCACGGGGGCAGTCGAGTTAATCAAGGTCGATACAGAAGATCATAATATTACGTTATCTGGCGCAGAGTTCGAACTACAAGATAGTGAAGGCAATGTACTGCAAGAGGGCTTGGTAACAGATGAAGAAGGTAAGTTAGTTGTTAACAACCTTAAGCCTGGTGACTATCAATTTGTCGAAACAAAAGCGCCATTTGGCTATGATTTAATCGCAACACCAATTGAATTTACCATTGACCTAATCGCAACGGAAGAAGAACAAGAACTAGTTGTAGTATATGCGGGAAATGATCTTTCTTTAGGTGCTGTGGAATTAATCAAAGTCGATGCAGATGATCATGACATCACATTATCCGGCGCAGAGTTCGAATTACAGGATAGTGAAGGCAATGTACTACAAGAAGGCTTAGTTACAAATGAGGAAGGTAAACTAGTAGTAGAGAATCTAAAACCAGGTACCTACCAATTCGTCGAAACGAAAGCCCCAACATACTATCAATTCCTAGACGAACCAATCGTCTTTGAGATAGTGAAAGGTCAAGAAGAAACCCTAACGGTAACAGCAGAGAACAAGTTAATCCCAGGCTCTGTGGAATTAATCAAAGTTGATGCAGATGACCAAGACATCACGTTATCCGGTGCAGAGTTTGAGCTACAAGATAGCGAAGGCAATGTACTGAAAGAAGGCTTAGTTACAGATGAAGAGGGTAGAGTGGTTGTAGAAAATCTTAAACCAGGAATCTACCAATTCGTTGAAACAAAAGCACCAGAAGGGTATGAGCTTAACTCTACACCGATTCCATTTACCATTGAGAAGGGGCAGCAGGAACAATTAGTTGTCTATGTAAGGAACCAATTAATTCCTGCCAAACCAGAGGAACCTACACCACCAGAAAAACCTGTCCAACCGGAAGATCCTAAATCACCAGAAAAACCGACATTACCGGAGGAACCAGGTAATAATAACAATGATCACAATAAAAAGGATTCTAACCGAGAAGTTGACGCTAAGAAACAAGTAAATACATTACCTCAAACTGGAGAAGAATCTTTCTTGATGTTTATTCTATTTGGAATTACGTTCTTCACCATTGGTAGTGTGATTCTGTTTATGAACAGAAGACGCGTGGAATAAGAGGGAGTGAATTCCTATGACGAAAAATGTGAAAAAAGTAATAGGTATTGCGTTTTTACTAATAGGAATGGTTTTCTTATCGATCCCTATTTACCACGAATGGAGTCAGGGAAAGGAAGTGAGGGCATTGGAAAATGCCCTCTCCCTTATTTCTGAATCAGATGGTAAAAACATTGATTTATCCAAGATAGAAAATCTATCCTTCACCGAAGATGAAGTAGTAGAGGTGTTAGAATTAGAAATCCCCTCTATTGATCTAAAACAATATGTTCTAAATAAGACAACAGAGGAAAATTTAACTATTGCACTAACCCAGATAAAGGACAAACAAACTCCAGGAGTGGGTAATTTTACTATTGCTGGACATAGAGGCTACCGTCCAAATAGACATTTTAATCGTTTATCTGAGGTAGAAATTGGAGACGAAGTACTATTACATACCCCTAACAGAATATACATCTACAAAGTGTTTAGCACGAAAGTAATTGAGCCAACAGATGTAGCTATTTTAGATGATCAGGAAGGAAAAACAGAAATTACACTGATTACTTGTACAATAACAGGTGAAAGAAGAGTTGCTGTTAAAGGGGAACTAATTGAAACTTTAGATCAGTAACTGTAGCAATTAAACCGCTTTCAAACGAAGCTTAACTACAAGGATTCGAAGTGATACAATCTATATAGTTATTGTATAATGAACTCAGATTATAAGGAGTAAATTATGAAAGCTATTCTAATTGATGACGAAAAACTAGCTTTAACCTATTTAGAGAAACAACTGCAAGATTTAGGTGTAGAAGTTATCGGTAGCTATCAAAATCCGTACGATGCAAAAGACGCCATATTGAATGAAGATGTGAAGGTAGCATTTTTTGATATTCAAATAGCAAATATTAATGGAATAGAATTTGCTGAGAAGGTACTGGAGCTTAAACCTAAATTAGAAGTAGTATTTGTAACAGCTTATGCCAACTATGCTATTAAAGCTTTTGAAATGAATGCGCTAGATTATGTTTTAAAACCAATCACGAAGACCCGCTTATCTAAAACGATAGAACGAATTAAATCCCGATTAGATAACCATAACCACCGTAATCATTCCACCCCACCAAGCTCAATCATACAGGTAAATCTACTTGGATCTGTTTACATCGGAACGGAAACTAATCCTTATACCCCATTGCAATGGAGAACAGTAAAAGCGCAGGAGTTATTTTTATACTTGATTCAGCAAAAAGACCAACTAGTTCGTAAAGATGAACTTATTGATTTACTATGGCCTGATGCTAATCTTGAAAGGGCGAATGCACTATTATATACCACCATATATAATATTCGGAAAGCAATCGATTCACTTAGAGAATTTTTTACCTTGAAAAAAGTAACAGGAGGCTATATTTTAACTACGAATCAGATAGTGGTAGATATAGATGAATGGAAACAAAACATGAAAAATCTACCTACTTTATCTACCACCACTGTAAAAGTCTGGGAAGAATGCTTGGATCGATATAAAGGGGATTATCTTATGGAGTTCGATTATTGGTGGGCTGAGGGAGAGCGTTATCGTTTAAAGCAACTTTGGATACGTAAATCGATGTATCTAGCTAATTGGTATCAAAAGGTAGACCGTGAAGATAAAGCAATTCAAGTTTATAACATGATCATTCAATTAGATAAGCATAATGAAGAGGCTTATTTTGAATTAATGAAAATGTATGCCAAACAACAAGATAGATTAGCAGTAGCCGAATGTTATTCATCGCTTCATGAGTCATTACAGCTCGAAATTGGCTCCGAACCAAATGAACAAATAAAAACATGGTATTCAGAATGGAAGAAAAAATAACTTGATTTGGAACCAGTCGTTATCCCTATTAGAATGAGTTTTACTAAACTTTTTTCTCATAAATAGGTAAGTGTCTGATACATGTACTCCTCACTTGTCATAGGTTATTAGTGAACTTATCACAAGAAAGGGGTAAAGTCATGAGACACAGACACAATTGTGGATGTCCAAAATGTGTTGTTCATCCTACTAAGCACAATGTAGTGCATCATTGTACGGAAGAAACGGTTCAACATGTTCATCCCTCTCATACGACAGTGATGAATCATCACCTGATAAAGAATCAACATGTATTCCCACACTCAACTTCTGTTCAAAATACAGTAAATAGTGTAGATCTATATGGAGGTTCGTTTAATGTCCCAGCAGGACCAGGTATGGGTCTTGGTCCAGGACCAGGTCAGGTTGCAGGAGCTTTTGACCCTGGCATGGGAGCGGGCCCGGGAATGGGAGTTGGACCAGGTATGGCGCCAGGAATGGGAGCAGGACCTTGGGGAGCTCCTGGAGCAGCACCAGGTCAAGTAGCAGGAGCATACACCCCAGGCGCTGGACCAGGCTATGGAGCAGGCCCAGGTTGGGGTAAGAAACCTAAGTGCTAATGTAGAAAAAAATGAATAATGAGCTAGCAGAGTTGCTGGCTCATTATTTTATGTTTGGTAATGGAAAAATGAGCGAGTCCACACGATGTAATGGATAGGTCGTTTATTGGACAAGTTAGGATGAGTTCATGCAGAATGGTATTAAAGACCAGTGTTCATTAAAGGATGTGCATATATGAAAACACTAATGGTGACAGGATACAAACCAAGAGAAATCAATATCTTCAAGGAAAACGATCAGAAAATTCATATTATCAAGGCAGCAATGGAGAAGCGTTTAATTGGCTTTATTGAGGAAGGATTGGAGTGGATTCTTATTTCCGGTCAAATGGGTGTCGAGCTATGGACTGCGGAGATTGTCTTAGATTTAAAAGACCACTACGACATTCAACTCGCGATTATCCCGCCCTTTGAAAATCAAGATGAACGTTGGCCTGAGGATATAAAGCTTAAGTATGAGGAATTGACGATGCTAGCTGATTTTTATCAACCATTGTACAAGGGAGATTATAAGGGACCATACCAATTCCGTGCCAAGAATAAATGGCTTGTTGAAAAAAGTGATGGCTGTCTCCTGTTGCTCGATGAAGAGTATCCAGGAAGCATAAAATTCTTTTATGAGGAAGCGAAACGAGCCCAGAAAGACTACTCAATCTACTTTATAACACCATCTGACTTAGATGATATGGTAGAGGAGATTCGCATGAGTGACCCAAATTACTGGAATTAATCGAGGTGTTTTGCAGGATTTTCCTTTTCGAAAATCGAATAGTAATGCTATAAGAAATCGAGGATTAACCAGGTGGGAGAGTGAACAGATGGAAAAGTTTCCTATACGATATACGAAAAGACTGCAATTAGTAGAGATTGATCACCAGTATGATCAAGCAATTTTTGATGTGCTATCTAGAGATGATGTAACGAGATATTATGGTAGAGAGAGTATGGTGTCTATTGAAGAAGCACAAGAAATGATCGATCATTTCCACATGATATTTCACAGTGGACGTGGGATACGGTGGGGAATTATTTGGAGGGAAACCAGTTCGTTTATCGGTACCATCGGTATACATAATTATTCCTCTGTGATGAAAAGAGCTGAAGTCGGTTTCGAGTTACATCCAGATTATTGGCGTAAGGGGATTCTATCAGAAGCATTGAATAATGTATTAGAGTATTGCTTCGTGGAAATGGGACTCCATCGTGTTGGAGCGATTACCTTCCCAGCAAATGATGCTTCTAATAAATTGTTAGAAAAAGCAGGCTTTACCCATGAGGGCGTCCTTCGCGGCTACCTTTTCCAAAATAATCAATCCCATGATGCAAATGTATTGTCCTTGCTAAAGCCGGAATGGCGCCGTAGAAAGTATGAAAAAGACGCTCCAGTTCAATACACCGACCATATGACAGAGATTGTAAAACGTGCAGAGGCAGAAGGAGACTTCGACAACCTGCCAGGCAAAGGGAAACGATTAGACCTTGGTCCAAATTACCTCAACCCTTCCGAAGCCCAAATGTACAAAACATTAAAAGACAATCATATCCTTCCACACTGGGTCGAATTAGCAAACGAAATTGATCGATTGAAAGAAAGCTTACCAGGAGTAGAAGGAAAAGAACGTCGCAAACTAGTTAAAGAAATTAATAAAAAGATTAAAGCATATAACTACGCCTGCCCACCATCTCTCCAGAAAAATAAAGTAGACCAGTCCTAAGTTAGGAATGGTTTTTTTACTTGGCAAGGAGCCGCTCATACCCTGAAGGGAGCGTGCAAACTTACAAGGAAGCACGGTAGCTCTGAAGAAGGAGTGCGAAAATCTAAAGGAGGAGCTCCAATCCTGAAGAGAGAGTGTGAAAATCTAAAGCAGGAGCTTAAATCCTGAAGAAAGTGCCCGAAATCCTGAAGAATATGTCAACTCCAAGATTTCGATATTTTTTTAGCTGAAATTAGCAGGATTATCACAAGAAATCTAGAAGAATTTTATATTGAAAAGAAAGGTGGTAGATATATTGATTGTAAAACAACTAACCGAGCCCATTTTACTTGCCAAAACCGATGCTTTGAATGCTAGATTACCTTCCAATCACCCGATGAAAGAGAACGTAAACCAGGATGCTCGAATTCTTCGAGCAGGATACAATGGCCTAAAAGTCGCTCTCTTTTACACTCTCCCTCGTTAGCAATTCTTCAAATCACATTTTTCATTACCTACGAATCCCTGATGAATATGGATATTTCCAACTGGATGTTTTCCTATTAACTCGATTATATGGCGTTATTATAGAGGTTAAAAATATTTATGGAACCATATCTTTTGATGATATGGGGCAGATGATCCGTACTGCTAATGAAATAGAGGAAGGATTTCATAATCCACTAGAGCAAATTGCTGTGCAAGAGTATCGTCTTCGTAAATGGCTAAAGCAGAAGAGGTATTCCACCAATGACAGAACCTTACGCGAAAAAGTCATCCACGAGGCACAACTCCTCTCTAAACTGGAAAAAATAGCGAATAAATATGAAAAAACAAGTTTAAACACGAGACAATGGAATAAGTTAACAGAAAAGTTAATAGAAGCCCATACCGAGCAAAAAAATGATATCTTGAACAAATACGGTATTCACAGGGAACAATTACTAAAGGGGGTGTTTTGCTATGCTTGTAAACTACCCTCCATGGTTCGAATACATGGAGGTTGGAAGTGTACACAGTGTGGCGAAATGTCCCCCGATGCCCATATGGCAGCCTTTAAAGGTTATTACTTGTTGCACGGAAATATGGTGCGTAACAGGGAGGCGCGTGAATTTTTCAGTGTCACGTCACCTGATATCGTGAAGCAATTGCTACAGAAAGGCTCATTCGAAAAATTAGGAAATGGAAGTGCGACAAAATATGTGATGAATGCTGATGATTGGGTGAAATCCTGAAAAGAGTGCCCCAAATCCTGAAAGAAGCGGCCCAAATACCGAAGAAGATGCTCCAAATCCTGAAAGGTGGAGCTCAAATCCTGAAGAATATGTCAACCCGCCCGGGAGGAGGCACTCACCCCAGGCAAAGCGCCCCCCACCCCAAGCAAAGCACGTCCACCCAAAAAAGCGGGCACCTAGCCCGCTTCCACCTACCAAAGATAATCTAGCATATTATCTTCGAATAGATTTGTATCAATATTACATGTTTCTGAGTCGATAGCATATTGCCAGCCGTAGACTTTGGCATTTTCTGGCCCTTGAGGATTATATTCTGGGGCATCTTCTTTTGTGGTGATTTCTTCTTGCGGATAAGCTGTCCAAACAATCGTGTTTTCTTGGACTTCTTGTTCCATGGAATTGTATGCATTTAGGAGCTCACTCTCTTCATCAAACACACCATATACCCCGGGTTCATAGTTGGAGTCAGCCATTGTCTCGTACCATCCCTCCATGAACGCTTCGTCAACAGGGTATTCCGGCTCGATATCGACGAATATAGCAACGCCCTCAGGAATCTCCATTTCCTGTGCCATCGTGATGGCTTCCTCTGCATGGGAGACACCGTTATCATACCCGCGAGCATCTTCTACATGATTATAGATAACGAGAATCTGAATGTCGTTATCATGTAGTAGCTGAACTTCATCCGCATCTAAGCCTTCTGAAACGCCTTCCTTCTCGCCAAGATAACGCCCCCACACTACTGGTTCACCAAAATTATCTACTACACAGGCATAGAAATCGTCATCCGTATAGCTTGCAGAGTCAACTCCCCAATGAATTTCATTACTGTTATCATCCACAGCTCCATTATCATTATCGTCACCATCCCTGTCCCCGTCCCCATCATTACGGTCCTCATCTTCACGCTCTTCTGTATCTGGATTTTCTGTCTCATCAGTGGTATTGGAGAAATAGGTGAAATAAATGAATAGGGGAATGGCAATGAGGAATATCAAGCATGTTAGGGTGAAAAGCTCTTGTTTCTTCATATGGGCTTATAACCTCCTTTCAACCCCCATAGCATTATATGGTGGTGGGCGAAAGAGGTGCGGGCTAGTGCATATTTTTTATTGCAGGAATATTAAGAAGTTTGTCGAAATAATACTATAGAACTATTTTAAGAAGAGAAGCTAAAAATGTGCTATTAGAGGTGATTTCAGTGGAAAAATGGAGGAAAGTTGCATCGGATTATGTGTTTAAATCACCATTTGGGAATTTACGTAAGGATAAATTAGTACTACCAGATGGACAATTGATTGATTCCTATTATGTCAATGAATATGATGATTGGGTTAATGCGGTTGTCTTAACAAAGGACCAGCATATGGTACTAGTAAGGCAATATCGTCATGCCGCACAAGACTTCTTCTTAGAGGTTCCCGCGGGAAAGGCAGAAGCAAATGAGTCGCCTCGAGAGGCAATTATTCGAGAGGTACGTGAAGAAACGGGATATATCTCCGATTCCAGTCCTATTAAATTAGGAGAATTCTATGTCAATCCTGCAACACAGACGAATAAGGTAATCACCTTCCTATTTCTTGATGCGTATCAAGCATTCGAACAGGACTTGGACCCGACAGAATTCATTGATATTCACTTGATTGATATTGAAGAAATGGAAAAGATGATTGCAAGTGGGGAAATTAACCAGCTATTTACCGCAAGTGCCTATTACATGGCGAAATCTTACTTCATGACCCGGTTGAAGGAGAACTAGAATGACTGCCTACTATGTTACTTGGGGAGAAGCAACAGTTAAATTAACATGGAAAAAGGATTTCAATCCTCCAATAGAACTGGTGACAAGTATCCATGGATTTTGCTTTAAGGATGGAAAGATAATGTTGGTTGAGTTGGATCAACGCGGCTGGGATATACCAGGTGGCCACCTAGAACAAGGGGAAACACCAGAGCAATGCTTTCAACGAGAAGTGTTGGAAGAGGGATGTGTGGAAGGAGACTTACTGTTTTTAGGAGCGGTAGAAATAGATCATCATGAGAATCCAACATGGTCTGAAACGAGTAAGTATCCCGTTGTTGGCTATCAATTATTCTATCGAATGGATATAACGAAGACCCATCCGTTTGAGGCAAAATATGAGTCTAGTAGAAGGGTTTTGTCTCTACAATGGAGATAGCGAACTATTACAATATGCCTGATATTCATCAGGAAATAGTAACGTATGCCTTAGAACTGAGGGAGAAGTAATCGAATAATACCATAAGGAATGGGGGATTTATCGTGAAACTATATGGTGATTTTCAACGAGAGGATTGGATGAAGGCTTTAACGTTAAGCGAAAAAGATATTCCAGAAACTTTTATCCTTCATGGTGAATGGGAACATGAAGAGAATCTGAAACGCTGGAAACAAATTCTAGCTGATGAGCAATTCCTTCCCGAATGGAATACGGTAATTGGTAATCATCAAGGGGTACGAGTAGGATTTTCTAATGTTTTTGGAGGACCAGCTGCCGCCATGACAGCCCATATATTCGGAAGTGTTGGGACGGAAAAATTTATCCAAACAGGGTACTTTGGAGGACTATCACATGATGTTCAATATGGCGATATCCTCATTGTGACGGGAGCTTACATGGAGGATGGTGTATCACAGTGGTATTTACCTGGAGATACGCATGTGTATGCTGACCCGAAATTAGTGGAGGCAGCAATCCAATATTGTGAAGAAAAAGGCTACCGCTATGTTACAGGGACGGTGATGTCTACTAGTGCCATGTATATGGAAACGACAAAAGTTGTCAAAAGCTGGTCAGAGGATGGCCATCTCGGTGTAGACATGGAGACAGCGACCACCTTTGCCATTTCCAAATATTTCAAACGAAGCGCTATAGGTTTATTAAACCTGTCCGATCATATTATTCAAGGAGATACCTTCTATACGACCACTAATAAAACGAGGGAAATTATGGAGGAAACGGATTGGAAGATTAGAGATCTAGCACTATATCTAGCTTCAGTAAACGTAACCACAAAAGGGGAAGAGACAGTGTGAACGATGTGAAGCCTTTTTGGGGGGATCGATAGTCCTTGCAGGCAGATGTTCAGTTCGAACGAATACATTCGGACATCTACCCCAATTCTGGAAATATATCTACTACACCATCCACGTACTACAAAAAGGACAATGACTGCTAAACAATGCAGGGATGACACGTGCCAAGAGAAAGGCATCTCCATGTCTCCCTGCATGTTTGAACAGTATAAAGCAATATATCCTCGAAAAAAGCAAGCAGTCCTACCTTGTAATTGGTTGCTCATACTTCTACAGCATAAGAAATACTTCTGCAGTAAAACAATAGCACGACAAACAGAAATAAGGCCTTCGATCTTATGCCTATCTCTGGAGCTAGTTCGATATCGCTAGTGAACCCGCAAAATTAGACCTTCCTACAAACATAAACCATTTCATAACTATCATTCGTTATCGGACTTTCCTTCCAATCCTGATATACATGAACTATCTCAAATCCGTGCCATGCTAATAGTCGTTCCATTTCTTTAGGAAAAACATATCGTAAACGTATATTAGTTCGCTTCTCATCGACAATCTCTAAGCTAGCGCTTTTATACCGTCTAATCGTCGTATAGTGTTGGATTTGATCCAGTGCATGATAGTGACTAATCGTATACATATCGACAATAGTTCCAGTTTCTTCATCCGTATACGTTCTCCAATACTCTTCTGTACTTGGTTGCAATAATTCCTCAGTACTTGGAAAACGGGTACCAAAGATAAACACACCATCTCGTTCTAAATGCTTGTTAACGGAGGATAGGAATTGATCTTGTGCTTCATTAGTTAGGAAATGCTGAAATGAATTGCCAACAGAATAGATGAGCGAGCTTGTTACGTTTAAATTCAGTTTCGTACAATCTTGTTCAATCCACTCAATAGACAAACCAAGCTTCGTTGATTTCTTGACCGCTTCCTGTAGCATGCCTTTATGTATATCTACTCCAATCAATCTATGGCCATTTTTTGCTAATGGAATAGTAATTCTTCCCGTTCCACACGCTAAATCAATAATGGGACTGTTTGTTTTTTCTGCCCATTTTAATAAATAGGGAAGTTCCTGTACATATGATTCATTTTCTTTATCATATAAAATCGGATCATCATATTCTTGTCCATTTTCGAATGTCATGTTCTACTCCTTTGCCTTCTCTTTACTACAATATTACCACAAAATTCGGAAAAGAGTTTAGAAAACAATACGATAAATCACCCAATAAAAAATCGTACAGCGCGGTCAGCTGTACGATTCGAATCTTTCTTTACCTTTCTTTACCTAGTCGCTTAACAAACAATGTCAGCCAATAAGATAGAAATGCAATCACTAAATCGATAAGAAATAGGTAAAACATATTCATCCCTTTGTTAAACTCAGACAGTCCCATATAATCCTCGATTGGTAAAAATACAAAGGCGAATACAGCACTAACCAAAATAGCATACAGATAATAATTTTTACCGTGATTCGTAGCATATTGATAGACGAATATATAGCCAACAGGTAATACGGATGACGTCATACTTAAAGCGTATGGCAAAAGGGGAACGATAAAATATTGATGGACGAATAAAGAAGTAAAGCCTAATAACGTATCCGTATAGGTCCACAGCAAATGTATACAAAAACCAAAAAATAATATTTCAAATATCCGAATTCGATCTACGTAAACATATAACAACACTAATGGTATTACTAATAAAGCAAGAACAAGCCAAAATTGCCAATCATCTAGAAAAGAGAATTCTTTCCAATAGGAAATTAAATCTGCGTTTAGCTTATCACGAACTTTATATATTTCATCCCAATATTGGTCTTTACCCATCTTAATCCTCCAAAATAAAAAGATCCACGCTTTCTGTTTATTTTGTGACAAGTTGGATGCTTTATACTAATATGTTCCACTAATTGTGGTCCGGTACATCAAGTTAAAAAAGGGAAACGATGATTATATCGATCCCTTTTGATAGTCCTAAAAATGTTGCTGAAATTTTACTTCCCTCAATGCACTAACTAGCAATTCAGCAGCGGATGGGTGTGGCCCAATTAAACGCTCAGCATCCTCTATGGTGTAATGATGCTGAATCATCCATCCAATCATCGAAATGATATCCTTTGCCTGATGACCAATACAGGATGCCCCTTTAATCACATGCTGTCTATCCCAAACAATCTTGAGAAATCCTTCCCGCTGATTAGCCATGAAAGCTTTAAAGTTCTTCGTGTCATAAGGTGTTTTAAGGAAATATAGATCCTCCCCATTTGCTCGATATTCCCCGATTGTCGCAATTTGAGGATTTTCATTAAATGAAAATGGAAGAATATCAGAGATTACAGCATCCTGTCCTACAGCATGCAATGCCGCCGCTCGTGCCATTGCTTTCGCTTGTACTCCAGTTAAGGAATTTGCTCCTTGCGCATCACCAACAATGTAAATGGATTCCCTAGCTGTCTGACCTAGCATATTGCAATCCACACTTCCATTTTGATTAAGCTGTAGATTAGTATTCTCTATTGCCAATGTGTCCAGATTTGAACGAAAGCCTAAGGTAAGAAATGCTGCTTCAGCTTCAAAGATTTCACCGTCTTGACGAATTGCTGTGACACTGCTATTTCCATTACGTATATCGGTTATCCAAGGCCCTCGTTCAATCATTACCCCAGAATCTTGATAAAGGGCGTGCATGAAGCTAATGATATCGTCATCCAATAATGGGTTTTCCTTTTCAGGAAGTAACCAGGTAACCTTAACCGCTAATTGTCTAAATAAATTCACAGCCTCATATCCGATTGGACTGTCTCCAATAATGATGATAGAAGCAGGGATACTGTTCATCTCGATTAGATTCTGATAGGAAAATATATTTCGTCCATTAGGCTTCATGTTTTCTGGGAATATAGGACGAGACCCGTTAGCAATGATTATTTTTTCACTGGTAAGCAAGAATTCATGATTCGAAGGTGTAATGACATTGATGGTGCTTTCATTTAGGAAGGATGCATGACCATGTACCAGTTGAACATTTGCTTTCTGTAACAAGTCTTGCTGATGTGCAAGCCAATCTTGATAAATACGATGAAATTTAGGATTGGAAAAGGAACGTGCTCTTTTAATTTCTTCTATTTGTTCTAAAAAGATATTCGTATAGCCTGCCTTCCAATCGCCAACTGCAGTATTAGAAACGAGAGTTACCTGATTGGAATAATGACTTGCCACAAGTGCCGCTTCCACTCCTGCTGGTCCCCCACCAATAATTAATACTTCTGTTTTCATTAAACCTCACTCCACTATTATTTTAGACTCCATGATACCGACTAACTTAGTTGATTTTGTACATACTTGACGATTGATAAATGGCCTAGATTCCCGGATTTTTTTACAATCCCTATGGAAAAACATTCCTTTTAGTCTCTATCCTACCACAGTAAATGTTATAATGTTTATAAAATTTATATTTTTCATATCCTGGGGGGAATTCATATGCATGATTTTTATTGTGAAGAGGTACTAAGTGGGAAGACAAAGGTGGAAAAGGTTTGCGAGACAGATCATGTTTTAGCTTATTATCATACGCGTCCGTTCTATCCGTCCATATTGTTGCTATTCCAAAGAAGCATATCCCATCATTGACTAGGATAGACGAAGAGGATAAAGAGATACTGCATGATTTATTAGAGGTTATTCAACAGGTTGCACGTGAAGTAGAGAATGAATATGGTGCTTGTAGAGTCATGACGAACCTAGGGGAGTATCAAGAATCGAAACATCTTCACTGGCATATCGTTTCAGGAGATAGTTTTGCTTAGGAGGGAAGAAATGAAATTCACTCATTTTACGGCAGTACAAGTTCGAATTGCAAGGCCAACCGATAAATTTGACGAGGTCATTCGTTTCTACGAGCAAGGATTAGGGCTTCAGCGGATAACGGAATTTGAAGGGCATAGAGGCTACACAGGGGTTATCATAGGCATTCCAGATGCTTCCTATCATCTCGAGTTTACCAAGCATGTCGATGGCTCTCCATGCCCAGCACCAACAAAAGACAACTTACTAGTATTTTATATTCCCAATCAGGCTGAGATTCTCGTATTGAAAAATAGACTAGAACAGATGGGCTACCCGGAAGTCGAACCAGAGAACCTATATTGGAAGGAACGTGGAGTCACTATCGAAGACCCAGATGGCTTCCGAATTGTATTAATGAATACAAAAGGGATATAACAGATGACATATACAATGAAAAGCTATCAGCCGTCCGATGAATTACAGTTGATAAATTTTATCACCGCATTGGATGAGGATAGCGAGATATTACACCGAATAAGATACTCTACCTATAAGTATGTCTTTTTGGTTTACAGCCAGGGAGAAATAAACGGCATGATAATGGCTTGGAAAAGTAGCTTCCATCCGAATTGTACCTATTTTACTTGTATGGCTCATCATACGGAGGCTGCTAAAGCTTTACTTGCAGAGTTAGAAAGGCATCTTGAACAACAAGATTATCCCTTACAAACCATAGTGGATGAGAACGATCGGTTACATGCCTTTTATCTGGACAATCTGTTCACGATTATCCGAAAAACCTATTTACCGAGAATTAACGTATTAAAGGATCATGCTAGTTTCGCTATTCCGACCAATCAAGTGGTCAAACCTCTAGATGAAGTAACTCCTCATGCTAAGCTAGCCAATCAGCTTGTAGCGCTCGTAAAAAGAAACTATGAGGAAACTCATCTTGTAAATCCAGTCGCAACAATGGAACTTACTAAATGGAGAAATCTTACATATCCTGAGGATTTACTAGCTTCAGGTAGCTTTGTCTGCTTAGACCCGAACGAAGAAAAAATTCTGGCCTATTCCTTTCTACATGAAGCAGAGAGGGATGACATGGTGGAATTAGGTTGGTGTGGTGCATTCGATGAGCCAAGTGCTGCTATCATCCCATCGCTAGTTGTGAAGCAACTTGAGTATGCTATGAGAATCGGCTACCAGTATGTTGAGGGGGAATTCGACACAACTAGTATCTATGCAATGGAAGTACTTCACACACTTTCTTTACCAAAACACCCTGTATCAATTACCTATCAGAAAAGAGGAATATAGACGATGATTTTACAAGCCGTTTCAACTGGAACAGGTGACGCGATTCTATTCATTTAACAAGGATTGGAAAAATATACAACAGCCTAAACTATATAATCTAATTGTAGAACAATTTTTAGAGAAGACAAGCCGATAAAGGAGTGGTTATATGGGATCTAGAATCATGCACTTCATCATTGCCAAAAGAATCGCAGAGGAAATTGGGATTAACAATCAGATGGCTTTTCTACTCGGAGGAGTTGCACCTGATGCGGTATATCCTAAAAATAAGTCGCATTTTCTTAAGGGCTCGGAGAAGGATTATTCTACTACGATTGAAATCGATACATTCTTGCAAAAATATCCCGAGCGAACAGACTATGTATTAGGATACTACACCCATTTAATAGCTGATGATGTCTGGATGAATGGTTTTTACTTTAGTTGGCTGAAAAATCGTATGGATCAAGATCAGACACTCCTTGAACAATATCATGGCGATTTTCGTCTATTAAATGCAAAATTACTTCAACAGTACAGTATAAGTGCTAGTATGTTAGATAACCTGACCCTTGAACATATTCATGATTTGGAGGAAGTAAAAGTAAGCGATGTCGAAAACTTCATCCCTTATTTGAAAGGCGATATGGATTATCCGCAAGAACATGTAGATGCCGAATTAAACGTCTTTACGTTTTTGCAGATGGTTGGATATGTTGAGACGTGTATCGAACGAGGGGTGTTAAAACTACAGGAGTTGGAAAAATGTTAATAGAGATTCGGAATATCCTGTTTAATGAGCCGGAGATAAATCATATTGCCCGCCTTTATAGTAAAATTTGGGGAACAAGTGCGGAGGAGTTTCTAATCCGCTTTAAACGACATGCCACCTACCCAGGGTTTCGAGGAATTGTAGCAAGTGATGGTGAAGAAATTATCAGCTTAGCTTATGGATACACCTCCATGGAGGGGCAATATTATCATGACCTCCTAAAAAAATCTCTTTCTACTACAGAACAGAAACGATGGTTAGCGGATTGCTTTGAATTAGTTGAATTAGCAGTAGACCCGGCATTTAGAGGAAATAAAATTGGAGAAGCAATATTGTCAGAGATAACAGGGCAGGTCATGAATGAAACAGCTATCTTAACTACCCAAATGGATAACCTTCCTGCTCGAACACTGTATGAAAAATTAGGATGGATTAGCATTCGCGATAATTTTGTTCCAAATGAAAATGGCAAGTCGTATGTTATCATGGGAAAAGAACTTAAAGATTAAGGTAAGGAGAAGATAGCAATGCTTCATTATACTATCGGATTTATCCGGCGTGGTGACGAAATTCTATTATTAAACCGCGAGAAATCTTCCTGGATGGGTAGCTGGAATGGTGTTGGGGGAAAGCTAGATAAGGGCGAATCTCCAGAAGCATGTATTCTAAGGGAAACCTATGAAGAAACGGGAATCGTATTAGAGGAGATCCAGTTTAAAGGATTGGTAACATGGAATGTGGATAACTCCTATACCGGTGGAATGTATGCATTTGTAGGAGAGGTACCAGAGTCTTATCCATACCCTACACCAATAAAAACTGCTGAAGGAATCTTAGATTGGAAGAAAGTCGACTGGATTTTTCACCCAGAGAATACCGGTGTTGCTAATTTATCCTATTTCTTATCTGAAATGTTACAGAATGAGAACGTATATGAGCACCACTTTACCTATCAAAATAGTGACGTAATAAATTTTGAACGTAAAAAACTTTCATTACTAGAAGGAGTAAATTAAGGTACTTTTCACTTCTTATTTCATAAGCCCGAAAGTTAATAAATAATGAACCTATTGCTAAAGCTGAAGAAAAATATGATTTTTTAAATCGTTTTCCAAAAATTTGAAACCTTTTTGCCTGCTAATACGTCTATATATAAGAGCATTATTTGGAATTTTATTATGACATACTAATTTCCCCATATTTCGTATGGAATTGTGCTGGTTATATAGAAAAGTCTTGTATCAGGGAGGAGAAAATGAGAAAGTTATTAGCAATCTTGGTGTTCATCGTTGTGGTTTTAGTTGGGTGTTCATCTCAGACTCTTTATGATGCGATTAGTAAAAGTGAGTTTGGAAAATATGATAAACCGGAGATCTTATATCAGAATGATGATGTCGGGGTCGTTATATTTCTTTCCAAAGATAGTAATGGTGATTTTTATATTTACAGAACGACATATGAATTAACGAAATTTAATCGGTATGAGCTAGATAAGACAGAAATGTTTACCGTGGCTGTTGATATCGGTCGGAAATCGGAATTTGTCCATTTGGATACGATAGGTGAGAATACGGATGAACCAATAAATTTTGTTTGGGGCGGTATTTTTCATTATCCGAAGGCAGAGCATGTCACGTATAAAATCACAGATGGTGATGGTACATTACATGAAAATCAGGTAGAAATTAATAATAAGCATATTTTTGTTGATTTGTTACCAGAGGAGTTTGAAGATACATATTCGATTACATTTGATGTGATCGATCGAGATGGAAATGTCCTGTTTAGCTATAATTAAATACCCCTCCTTGCATATGCAAGTGAGGGGTCGCTTTATTCTTCTATTGGGTCCGGATTTGTTATTGGTACTCGTTTAATAAAGAAGGCTAATACTAGTGCAACGACTACAATTAGTGCAGATATAAAGAATGAGAAATTAATGCCATTTAACATGGCATGATTGGCTATTTGTGCGGCAGGGTCGATGGTTGATTCTGGATCCACTACCTCCATTGGGTCTTGGGTGAGTTCTGCTAGCCTTGCCTCACTTCGGTTATTCATGACAGTAACTAACAGTGCCGATCCAATTGCGCCTGCTACTTGGGATAATGTGTTATTTAACGCCGTACCATGTGGATAGTCCTTGGCCGGTAATTGGTTTAACCCGTTTGTAATGACTGGCATATTAACTAATGACATGGCAAATGCCCGAATACAGAAGATGATTAAAACAAAAAAGTACGATGTGGTCAGCGATAAGTTACTAAATACAAATGTCGTAATTAATAATAAGCTTAACCCAATAATCGACATTACTTTCGCACCATGTTTATCAAAAATTCTTCCTGATATAGGTGACATGATTCCCATTACTAAGGCTCCAGGGAGCATAAGTAATCCAGCCTCGGTAGGTGAAAAATCACGGACGGTTTGAATATACAGTGGAATCAGTATCATGCCGGAGAATAGTGCAAGGGACACCGTTACCGAAATAGCGTTAGATAATGCAAACATAGGGTACTTAAAGATACGGAACTCGAGTAAAGGCTCATCAAGTCTGAACTGACGTAGAACTAGTAACACAAGGGAGATACTACCGGCAGTGATAGTGCTGTATACCCATGGATTTCCCCATCCTATATCACCGGCTGAGCTAAATCCATATAATAGCCCACCAAATCCTATACTAGAAAGTAGAAGCGAAAGGACATCTAGTTTAATTTTATGCTGTGGTGTGAAATTCTTCAGACGGAATAGCGCATATAATAGCGAAATGATGGAGAACGGTAATACAATGTGGAATAACATTCTCCAGCTAAAGTGTTCTACAATATATCCAGATAAGGTTGGGCCTATTGCTGGTGCTACAATCATGACCAGGCCAAAGAAACCCATTACTTGTCCACGCTTTTCAATTGGAAATGCGACTAACATGACATTCATTAAAAGCGGCATCATGATGGCAGAACCCGATGCTTGAATCATTCTAGCAGCTAATAGAATTCCGAATGATGGTGACAGGCCTGCGAGTAGGGTACCTAATGTAAAGAGTCCCATTGCCACAAGGAATATATGTCTATTCGTAAACCGCTGGATGAAAAATGCACTGGCAGGAATTAGAATGCCATTAATTAACATATAACCAGTGGCTAACCACTGTACTGTAGCAGGGCTTACGCTAAATTCATCCATGATAGATGGTAATGCTACATTTAAAAAGGTTTCATTTAATATTGCTACAAAGGCACCAAGAAATAGAATGGCAATAATTCCATAAGGCGCTTTCTGCTCCTGGTTAATCGAATTTGTCATGAACTTTACCTACTTTCTATGCAGAATAAAAATACTTAAGTTTTTTATCCTGTTAGTAAATGGAGTGTAAAGAAAAGATTTCCACTTTTGCCGTTTATTGAAAAAAAGATAATCTTATAGTTAAATGAAACTATACTAACGTTTTAATTAGGTGATTAAATTGAATATAACGAAACGAAAGAAGAAGGTATTAGACACCGCGCATCGACTATTTATCGAAAAGGGGTATCAGGCAACTAGCATACAGGACATCATTGATGAAGCTGAAATCTCCAAAGGAACCTTCTACAATTATTTTGCCTCTAAAAAGGATTGCTTATTAGCAATTATCGAATTAATAGAGACGGAAGGGAATCAAAAGCGTATTGAACTTGCCATAGGAAAAGACAAACAGGATGAAGAGGTGTTCATCAAACAGGTTGCTGTTCGAATCCATATGACAAGAAAGTATCATATACATGCTTTAATCGATAGTGTGATGGAGGGAGATAATCTAGAGATTAGGAAATACTTGAACCAGCAATTTCGTTCAGAATTGCAGTGGTTGGCCACGCGCCTTCGTGAAGTGTATACCCCGGGCATTCCGGATTATGCTTTAGATCAGTCTGTCATGCTATCAGGGATGATCCATCATTTTCTTTATGTGTGGAACATGGGAGCGAACAAAGAACTGGAGGCGGAAAGGGTTATCCGGTTTATTATAAAACGCTTGAAGCCTGTTATTCTAGAACAAGTCGAATCAGGAGAGACATTCTTTGATTACAATTGGCTCTCAGTAGAACCAGATGACATTCCTCCGCATGATAGACTTGACATCCTACTACATGATATCGATCAACTTATCGTTAACGTAAATGGAGAAACCCTAGCCTATTTAACGTTTCTCAAGGAAGAGATAACCTCAAATAGCCCAAGGGAATTTTTAATTGAAAGTGTTCTGTTATCCTTAAAGCAAACATTTATAAAAACAGAGCGAAAACATGAAATTAACCGAATCGTGCAACTAGTGCATCGCTATTTACATGATATGGAGAAGGTGGAGGTATAAAGAGAATGGGATATGAGCAAGCATTAGAAGCATATATTGCTGCAACCAATACACACGATTTTCATCAAGTAAGCATACTGTTAGCAGATGACGCAGTATATTGGTTTTCTGATAAAACATGTCGGTCCAATGCAGAGATTCAAGCATATTTTGAACATGCGTGGGAGACGATTAAAGATGAAGTGTACCGTGCGACAGACATAGAATGGATTGTAGCTGAGGAAAACACAGCAACTTGCATTTATACATATCAATATGAGGGATATGCAAATGGGAAGTTTGTACAAGGTAGTGGGCGAGCTACAAATGTATTTATCAAAGATTCCAATGGGAACTGGAAGCTAGTGCATGAGCATTTGAGTAGCTTAGGTTAAGCTACTAAGAACGTCTTGCTTAAAATCCTGAAGTGCCGTAGGGAAATCCTGAAGCAAGCTCTTAAATCCTGAAAGATACCTTTCAAATACTGAAGCGCCCCTGCAAACCCTGAAGAATATATCTACAGTGGCGTCTTTATATTTCCAATACTAATTAATATCTATTAAAGGATTTTTGATATAAAACTAGAATTATAGAGTAGGAACATTATTTGGAGGGTTGTTCGTCATGATTCGATTACTAGAGCCTGCTGATGCTAAGTTATATGCCGAATTGCGCCTAGAGGCATTGCAAGAAAATCCAGAAGCTTTTTCAGCAAGTTTCGAGGAAGAGAAGGACAGACCAATTCAGCATTATGAGGAAAGATTTCAGCAGAAACACTATAATTTTGGTGCATTTGATGAAGGGAAATTAGTCGGAGTAGTGTCACTAGTTCCAGAAACCAAGCTCAAATTGAAGCATAAAGCAAATATTTTTGCGGTATATGTGACCCCTTCCCACCGAGGAAAGGGAGTTGGAAAAGCACTGCTGGAAGCGGCGATTAATCAAGCCAAGCAAATTGAGGGAATAACAAGGATAAACATTGCGGTGGTATCAGTTAACCATGAGGCAAAGGCACTTTATAAACGCTTAGGGTTTGAAACATTTGGAATAGAAGAGAAAGCATTAAAAGTAAAAAATGTTTATCTGGATGAAGAATATATGGTGCTAACCTTATAGAAGTGAGGGGACAACGTGGAGCTGACGACAAGTAAAATGACAGATCATTATGCAATTAAGATTTTGGAATGGAAATATGAGAAGCCGTATGATTTTTATAATAATGTGCTTTCAGGTGATGCGATCATCGAATTAACTAGTAGCTCCTATAAAGCGATCCTATCTAAGGATAGGGTGGTGGGCTTTTATTGTATGGGAAAAGATGCACAAGTATCTGCCGGGAATGAGGTAGGTGCGTATGAACGTGAATGTGAGGATATAGGGTTAGGAATGCATCCAGAATTAACGGGAAAGGGATTCGGGACACCGTTTTTCGCTTATATTTTGGAAGACATTTCTATGACTTCCCCATGCTTGCGACTTACCGTGGCAGATTTTAATAAGCGGGCGATACGACTTTATGAGAAATTTGGTTTTGTAAAAGATAGAGCGTTCCATCGTGATGAGATGAAATTCATTGTGATGATAAAGGAGACATAAGATGAAACTGGCTGGAATCAATCATGTGTTATTTTCTGTTTCTGATTTAGATCGGTCGATTACATTTTATGAACAAGTTTTTGGTGCCAAGCTGCTCGTTAAAGGCAGAACTACGGCTTATTTTGACCTAAATGGTTTATGGCTAGCATTAAACGAAGAAAAGGATATACCCCGTAACGAGATTTATCAGTCCTATACCCATATTGCCTTTTCCATTGATGAAAAGGACTTTGAGACCTATTATAAAAAGCTTTCAGATCTACATGTAACGATATTGCCAGGAAGAAAACGAGATATTCATGATAAGAAGTCGATTTATTTTACCGATCCTGACGGCCATAAATTTGAGTTTCATACGGGTACACTATCGGATAGGATTGCTTATTACAAGGAATCTAAGCCACATATGGAATTTTTTAAGTAACAATGTGATTCGACTATTATTAGCTGCTTTTATTGATTCGAAAAGTTTGCTTGTTGTAACTACTATCGCTACCGTAGAGGAGAAATATAATATGGATCACATGTATGAACAAAGAAATCCAAGTGATGCGATACACCATCATTTACGTGCCGATTGCGCGAATTGTTTCGGTTTATGCTGTGTAGCGTTACCTTATGCAAAATCAGCGGATTTTCCGTTTGATAAAGATGGAGGATCGCCTTGTCGACACTTACAGAATGATTTTCGTTGTCGTATTCATGCAAGCCTTCGAAATAAAGGCTTTCGAGGTTGTACGGTGTACGAATGCTTCGGCGCAGGTCAGAAGGTTTCTCAGATTACCTATAAGGGGGAGGACTGGAAGCATAATCGAGAGATTGCTGAGCAAATGTTTGTGGTTCTTCCGATCATGCAGCAACTCCATGAGATGCTCTATTACATACAGGAAGCACGTCAAAGTGATGCAGCCCAACACCTCAATCAAGCATTACAGCAGGCATTTGACAAAACGATGGAGTTAACCTATCTTAGCCCTACGAAACTATTAGAGCTTGATGTGCCACTGCATCGAGCAATAGTAAATGAATTACTAATACAAGTAAGTGATTTAGTACGAGACCCATTCCAATCGAACAGGCAACCTATTAAAAAAAGAGGAAGTAGCCTAATTGGTGCTAAATTAAAGGGGGTTGATTGGAGGGGAGTGAGTCTACGAGGCGAAGTGCTGATTGCAGCAGATCTTCGAGGAGCAGATTTACGAGCGGTTGACTTTATTGGTGCAGACTTACGGGATGCAGATTTAAGTGGTGCTAATTTAGTGGGGAGTATTTTTCTCACCCAAGCACAGATTAATTCTGCTAAAGGTGATACAAGAACGAAACTACCAGCTACACTACAGATACCTAAACATTGGTTATATCACTAAAGAAAGGAAACTTGGCTTATGGAGCAAGTTTCATTTTATAATATCCTCCAATCTTTAGGGCGCTATTCTGTCATATATTGAATCCATCGTTTCTCTATATTATTTATCAATGTGGTTGACGCTTTCAATTCTTTTCTGATACACTACATATAACCATTAGGTTATATGTTGGAGGTGAGGGATACGATGCCAGATGTTTATCGAGCTTTAAGTGATTCAACGAGACGGGAGATAATGAAGCTACTGAAAGATAAGAGCCTGACACAAAAGGAGATAGTCGAGGCATTTGATATCTCTCAGCCAGCTATTAAGAAGCATTTAACAATCCTGTTGGAGGAAGAAATCATTACCGTTACAGTACAAGGGAAATACCGACTGTATACGTTAAACCGTGACATGTTACAACAGGCATTTCGTGAAATGCTTCATTACATCGGAGATCTACTAGATGATCAGCTTGCTAGCTTGAAAAAATATGTAGAAAAGGGAGAAATGAAGGATGACTAAAGTACGAGATTCTGTAAAAAGAGAAATAATAGTAGATGCTCCGCTAGAAAAGGTTTGGGATGCTTTGACGAAGCCGGAACATCTTAACCGCTGGTATACGAAAGAAGCGAATATGGACTTCCGTGTCGGTGGGAAGGGATATATGAATCATGGATGGGGAGCAACCTCAGAAGGAATGTATACGGAAATCGAGGCAATGAATCGTTTTGTATTACAAAGCTTTGACGGAAATTTTGCTACAATTACGGAGCTAGAAGAAGTAGAAAACGGGATTAAAGTGAGTATCGAATACCGAGCACCATTTATTAACGAGATGGACGTAGCATCGAAAGAAAATATGTTATTTGGAACAGGGCAATTTTTAGCAAATTTGAAAGCGGTCTATGAATCAGGTCAGGATAATCGGCAACACTTTTGGCAAACATGGATTGGTGTTACGCATACATCTATGGTAGGTGGGGGGACTAAGATTGTTAGCGTAATAGAGGATTCTAATGCAGCCAAAGCGGGTTTGTTAGCAGGGGATATTGTAAACGAATTGGATGGGGAACCGGTTCTAGGCTATGAATCTTTTGAAAGACTCGTAAACAATAAAGCGATCAACCAAACTGTGCAGTTAAAGATTGTTAGAGACAAGGAAGAATTTGCTCTTACTTGTGAGGTAGCGGCTTATCCAGTAGCATACTAGTTAATACATTTAAAAGGGGGAGAAGAGGATGAAGAAAACATTTCAGCAATTTGAAGAAACGATAACGGAGGTACTAGCTTTAAAAGATCAGAAGGATTCTTTCTTAACCAATCCAATTAGTGAGGGCAAATGGTCAATAAGGGAAATTATCGGGCATTTATATTATTGGGATAAGTTTAATCTAGAAGAAATGGTCCCACACATGGCTCAAGCTGCAAAGCTACGGGAGTTTCCAGACCATGATACACATAATGAAGAAGCCATTTCCTATTTAACAGGCCAATCAGTAGAATCCATCATCGACCTCTTTGTTGCCACTCGCAAACAACTCACCAAAAGCATGTTAGACATTGGAGAAGAAGTGAAATTTACGATTGGAAAAGGAAAAAGACAATTTACTACAGAAAGTTTTACCAAGATATTTTTAAAGCATGATGTCCATCATTTGAAACAAATTAATGAGAAGCTACAAGAGATAGGGGCTTCCTGAATCATTCGGTAATAAAGTAGAAAGATTCAGTAGACCACGTTGGGAAAGTAGTCACCTTTGAAAAACTTAGTGCGTGTATCGCTGAAGTTATGTTCCTTTCCTTTGGTAGATAAGTGGTTGAACTGAAGAAGTTTACTTGCAAACTTCTTCGGTTCAAGAGGGAAGGTCTATGTTACGCTTGGATGTTTTATTGCTAGATTGTTATGACTCCAAACTTGCCCCTATACCAACTTTCGAAATGGATGAAAATACAATCGAACAAATAGAGTCAAGATAATTGTTCCAGAAATAGCAAATAAAATCGGTATCGGTAGCCATTCTGCCCACAAACCAGAAATCGTTAAACCGAGCGGTAAGGTTAGCTTCATTAGCATGGACGATGTTCCAGCAACTCGACCTAATAAATGATTCGGAGTGAATTCCTGGCGTATCGTAAAGTATACAATATTAGAAATCGTTGTGGAAAACGTACGTATACCTAACGCAATACCGATGGTCCACCAGGAGGGTGCTATAATTAAGCTGAACATGCTGACAATATCAAATACTAAACAAAACGTGTAAATATTACCCCGTCCCCATTTTTTTCGAACCCAGCTAACAACGGATGCACCAAGTAACCCACCGATGGCAGAAATAGAGAACATAAGTCCGATCTGATCTTCAGTTGCACCTAACTGATCGGTTACATAAAAGACTAGCACCCCAATTACAAGGCTTGAGGCAAAATTGATAAACAAAACGGTAATCGTCGGTGTTAACAATATTTTATTCCGTATCAACTCATCAATGCCTTCCTTCATCTCCTTCCCAAAGCTTTTACTTTGTTCCGTTTTTTGCGGGTTAATCGGTATCTGCATGAAGCACATGCAAGCAAAAAGAATCAATAAACAGCAAGTATAGATGGCTAATGTGGAAGTAAAGGAAAATAAAACGAGTAATGCTCCTGCGATACCTGGACCAATAATACTTATTAAGGTACTAACAAACGTGAGCTTTGCATTCGCAGAAGTTAGCTGCTCCCTAGAGACGATTTGCGGGATCGTGGAATGATTCGCATTCCCAAATGTATACCCAGCACACGAAAGGACAAAACCAAATACATATAAATGCCATACCATAATCGTGTTTGTAAAAAGTAAGATAACAATAAAGGCCATTGCAATAACTTGAATGAGACTTGTCCACTGAAGCATTCTTTTTCGATTAAATCGGTCCACTAACACCCCAGCGATCATGCCGATAATAATATTAGGAAAGAACTCGATTGCTCGCATTGTACTCATAGCTAGTGCAGATTGTGTAAGCTGATAGATTAATAGTGGAATGGCTACCGAATACATTTGTGAGCCGAAGTGAGAAATCGCATTGCCCCCCCAGATCAGTAAGAAATTTCTATTACGCCAAAGTGATGCTTGTTCTTTTGGTTGTTTTATTGCTTGTGCTTCCATTTACATACCCCTTTCATAAAAACAATCGTAACTTCTTAAAAGGTGAATAAAAAGTGAGAAAAAGAATAATGATAGTTCACCTTTTTCGGTTAGAATGCTATAGTTGTAGAAAAGTAAAGGATTTCTAGGAGGTACGGATGAAATATCGGGACCATTTAAAAGTGTTAATGAACTATTTTAGCCCAGCTACACCAGTGGAAACGACAATAGCGGATCTAAGCAACTTGTTAAATTGTAGCGAAAGACATACAAAAACGGTTATGAAGTCACTTCAGGAGCAAGGAGATATCAAGTGGGATGTCCATAAGGGGAGAGGTAAGAAGCCTCAGCTCACCATTCTCCTGTCCGAAGAGCAGTTATTATTTCAGGAGGCTAAAAAGCTCGCTGGTGATGGAAAGTATCGTGCAGCCTTTGAACTTGCGAGGTCATTACATACATATCAAAATTTATTTAATCAATGGTTTGAAGCGGGTTTAGGAATCATCAAGAAAACAGAGGAAAAAGAAGAACTAGATGTATTACGCTATCCTTTTTACGAAACAAATCTATCATTAGATCCATTGAAAATTTTTTCCAGGCATGATAGCCATATGGTCCAACAAATATTTGAGAGATTGGTAGAATATGATGCACAATCAGAAACATTATTACCAAGAATTGCGAGGAATTGGGAGTCAGATGATGGGAAAAGGTGGACATTTTATCTAAATAAAGGTGTCCGTTTTCACCATGGTCGGGAGCTGACTAGCAAAGATGTAATGGATACGATTGGAAGATTGCCTCAGAAACATGTCATTATGAGGTTAATCAAGGAGATTCATACACCTAATCCGTATGTCGTTATTTTCCATTTAGATCAAGTAGACTATTTATTCCCTCGTTATTTTTCGGGGATGAAGCTATCGATAGTTCCAATGGAATTGATTTTAGATGATGAATCCCATTTTCGTACGAACCCAATAGGCTCTGGTCCATACCGATTGACCGTTCACGACGAGAATTTGGTACGCCTCGATATATTTCCAGACTATTACCGTGAACGACCTTGGCTTGATCGAATTGAAATGATTAAAACAAATGATTTCCAACCTAAAGCACCTCATCCACTTCTTTTACGAGCACCGGATGAATCATGGCAGGGACACACTGAATTGGAAGAAGGAGCAGATTTTATTACGTTAAACTGTAACCGTGCATTGATGAAGGATATTCATGTTAGAAAACAGATTTGTCAGTTAATCAATCCAACTGAGTTTTGTCTCGGGAATGAAATGGTAGCACATAGCTTTCTATCTTATCGGAGCATGGCAAAAGACGAGGATGAAAGCCTACCTTGCTCCACTAATTTTAACGGGGAAATGACCCTTACCATTGCAGCCCAAGAAATCCGGGATGGGGTAAATCATGAAAGGGAAGCACTGATTTTTCAGGAACAATTGAAACGTGTAGGGATTGCTTCAACCATTGATATTCTGAATGTGACAGACCTATGCAAACCGGATGTTTTAATGAAATATGATGTTGTGGTAGGTGGCATTGCGCTATCTGAAGATAAATTACTATCCTTAATCATTTTGATGCAATCGAATGAATTAGCGGTTTTCCCTTCTTTGGATGAGGAAACAAAGAGAATCGTACATTCGTATATTGAGAGGATTAGGATGCTTCCTGATAATCTCTCTCGCTGGGAAGTATATGTTGAGCTTGAAGAATATTTAAAAGAAGCCCACATTCTCTTTTTTCTAACACATCGCTCGCACACGATCTACCAGCCAAAGAATAGTGAATATGTCCATTTGGAGTTGGATCATCATGGTCGGGTAGATTATCGAAAAGTGTGGAAAAGGTATGGATGATAGACGGATGTTTAAATAAACTACCACATTCACTAGAGTGTTAGCGAATGTGGTAGTTTTTTCTTATGCCGGTGGAAAGATTTTATATTTTCCTATCTGTTAAGAAAGTGTTCCCAAGTCCCGCTCGAGATAATCACATGAATTCCAATCCCGATAAACACAAAGGGGATAACGATGCCACCGTATTTTTCAACGGCTTTTTTAATTATAGGTAGTGTTGCTAATCTGAAGCCAATATAACACCAAACCGCAATAAGGATACTGAAGATAACGACAATGACGAGTATTTGGGATAGAGAATACAGCGCAAAGAAAGGGATATATATACCAATATTGTCCCCACCATTTGCAATGGTAATGCTCGCTACTAGAAACGTATTATTTAAAAAAGAGTTCCTTGGGTGAAGCTTTAATACTGGTTTTTCTCCTTCAACTAGGCTTGATTTAGCATTTCGAAAGTTATTCAAGAACATATGAACTCCGATGAATATGGGAATAAGTCCTAATAGACCAATCCAGTGTTCGGGAAACAGTAAGAGACCAAAAGCAACGATGATACTAAAGCATGTTAACAGACCAATCCCTAAATATTGTCCGATAACGATATGATGTGTTTTAAAGCTACTATTTCTCATGGAATACAAAGACATCAAGACGATCATATCATCTAAGTTGGTTGATGCAAATGCGATGATTCCTGAGATGATCACGTCAACACTAGCCATATTACGATCTCCCCTTTTCTTATCAATAGTTAATGATGAATAAGGAAAAAGTGTGATAGTATAGGCTTTGCTAGCCATGTAAGCATTATTAGTGAAGTCATTTGTTAAAATCTGAATCTTTTTATTTTAAATTTACTATTGATTTTGTCGAAAATTGTTCGTATACTAATAAACAATTTCATATTATTTTCATATAATCGCGGGGATATGGCTCGCAAGTTTCTACCAGCTTACCGTAAATGAGCTGACTATGAAAAGTAGCCGAATGATATGCACTCAGGACATGAGTGGATATTTATTCTATTTTTCGACAAGCTTTTAGCTCGAAAACATTACTTTTTTCATAGTAATGTTTTCGAGCTTTTTTGATAGGAAAATACTTTTCATTAGCTTTAAACAGAAAGGAAAGAAGTCTATGAATCTACTGAAACAAGCCATTATAGAAAAAGGGAAGGCATTGTCCGATGAGGTATTAAAAGTAGATGCGTTCTTAAATCATCAAATTGACCCTGTCTTAATGGAGCAAATTGGTAAAGAATTTGCGGAGCGATTTCAACGAGAAGGGATTACGAAAATCCTAACCATTGAGTCATCAGGGATTGCACCTGCTGTAATGGCAGGCCTTCAGTTACATGTTCCTGTTGTGTTTGCACGAAAGCGAAAGTCATTAACATTAGTAGATAATTTACTAATCGCCAAAGTACATTCTTTCACCAAAGGGGAAACGAATGAAATTTCAGTTTCCAAGGATTATTTACTCGATGAGGATGTGGTATTGGTATTGGATGACTTTCTTGCGAATGGACAAGCAGCGCTAGGGTTAGTGGACATTGTAAAGCAAGCAGGAAGTACACTAGCAGGGGTTGGTAGTGTGATTGAAAAAGGGTTTCAGCCTGGTGGTGATATGCTAAGAGAACAGGGTATTCGTGTTGAATCGTTAGCTATCATTGATTCATTAGCAAATAAGCAAATTAGCTTTCGGGAGGAATAGTGGATGAAGACAGCAACACTAGGTATTCAACATGTATTAGCAATGTATGCGGGGGCAATTTTAGTTCCACTTATTGTCGGTTCATCACTTGGTCTAACACCAGAGCAGCTAACCTATTTAGTTGCGATTGATATTTTAATGTGCGGGGTAGCAACCTTATTTCAGGTCGTCTCTAACCGGTTCTTCGGGATTGGCTTACCGGTTGTACTGGGGTGTACGTTTACTGCAGTGGGACCAATGATTGCGATTGGGAGTCAGTATGGGATTAATGCGATGTATGGTGCTATTATCGCCTCAGGTTTGATTGTTGTATTAGTTAGTGGAATTTTTGGGAAGCTTGTCCGTTTATTCCCATCAATTGTAACAGGAACCGTTGTAACGATTATTGGGGTCACTTTAATTCCAGTTGCGATAAACAACCTTGGTGGTGGGCAGGATGCAGGAGATTTTGGCTCAATGCTTAACATTTCATTAGGATTTGGAACATTAGTTTTTATTATCCTCATGTATCGTTTTACAAAAGGCTATCTGCGCTCTATTTCTATTTTAATCGGCTTAGTCGGTGGAACGATAATCGCAGCTATGTTGGGGAAAGTAGATTTTACAGTGGTGAAAGAAGCGTCCTTTTATCATTTACCAGAGCTATTCTATTTCGGTACACCATCATTCGAATGGGCACCAATTCTAACCCTTACATTAGTGGCGTTAGTTTCGCTAGTGGAATCTACAGGAGTCTATTTTGCATTAAGTGATATTACAGAGAAAAAAATTACAGAAAAAGATCTATCTAAAGGGTATCGTGCGGAAGGATTAGCTATTTTCCTCGGTGGTTTATTTAATGCGCTACAGTATACGACATTTTCACAAAACGTAGGGCTTGTGCAAATTACTGGGGTTAAAACAAGAAAAGTTATTGTTGTAGCTGGCGTTATTTTGATTGCTTTAGGACTAGTACCGAAGATTGCAGCATTGGCTACTATTATTCCAAATGCTGTATTAGGTGGGGCAAGTATTGCGATGTTTGGAATGGTTATTTCTCAAGGAATTAAAATGATAAGTAAAGAAATCTCGAAATCAACTGGTAATTCTATGATCGTGGCTTGTTCCATAGGAATGGGACTTGGTGTTACGGTAGTACCAGAATTATTTGCAAAATTACCAGAAAGTATCCAAATTATTACTAGTAATGGGATTGTAGCAGGAAGTATTACCGCAATCGTATTAAACATTCTTTTTAACATGCTACCATCAAAGAAACCAGTACCAGTCATGATGGAGAAAGAAGCTTAGAAGCGCTGGTAATTATAGAGGGATTAGTGAAGTAAAAGAATAAGAGATTGGGATAAGCGATATTGTCCCAATCTCTTTCGTTTTAGCCAAATAGAATGTGGCTTATTAATTATTCGCCTCAAACTTATGATACGCACCATGCATTACAGGGCCAACATACTCATTTAGTCTCCAGCCATGTTTAATTGCAGCAGAAACAATTTTCTTCGCATTTGTAACCGCATCTTTTACCGATTGACCATTTGCTAAATTAGCTGTAATCGCAGCTGCAAATGTACAACCCGCACCATGGTTATACGTCGTATCAATTTTTTCACTTTCAAGTAGTGTGAAATCTTTTCCGTCAAAGAATAGATCCACTGCATTTTCGTGTTGAATTGCACGTCCACCTTTAATGACAACATTCTTCGCACCAAGCTCATAAATCTTAGTCGCAGCTTCCTTCATATCATCGATTGTTTTAATCGGACCAGAAGTTTGTGCTAACTGCCAAGCTTCAAATAGGTTAGGTGTTGTCACTAAAGATACTGGAAGTAATACTTCACGCATTGCATCGGTATTTTCCGGAAGAAGAAGCTCATCTTCACCTTTACATACCATAACTGGGTCAAGTACATATTTATCAATTTGGTGCTCAGTAATTTTCTTCGCACCAAGCTCTATAATATCAACCGTACCGAGCATACCCGACTTCATGGCATCGATTCCGACTGATAGTACGGTTTCTAATTGTTTTTCCACCACATCTACATCAATTGTGGTTACATTATGATTCCATCCATTTGGTTCCATCGTTACGATCGATGTTAAAGCATTCATTCCATACACACCATGTTCTTGGAATGTTTTAAGATCTGCTTGAATTCCTGCTCCACCACTTGTATCAGAACCTGCTAGGGTTAATGCTTTATTTAATGTCATGATAAATCCCCCTTGAAATTAAACCTACACAACTACTAGGATATAATATTTTTAAAGTAAAATAAAGAATACATGCTTAGGATTCCCTTAATTAGTATAAATTACTTTAACAAAAGTATAAGCTCTTGTAAAATAGTCATAATAGATGATACTGCAACCAGAGAAAAGCCTCCATGTACACGTGTAATGACATGGGGGATTATTATTTTATGGGGGTTTGGATATGGCTACAATAGAAGATTTTATGAAGCTTGATTTACGAGTAGGAACTATTTTAAAGGCAGAGGACTTCCCAGAAGCAAGGAAATCAGCGATTAAGCTTGAAATTGATTTCGGTGAATTGGGAATTAAACAATCCTCCGCACAAATTACAAAGCGCTACAGTCCTGAAAAGCTTGTCGGGCGTCAGGTTGTTGCGGTAGTTAATTTTCCCCCGAGAAGGATTGCGGGATTTAAATCAGAAGTATTAGTGCTTGGTGGCGTCCCTACGGAGGATGATGTTATTCTACTTGCTCCTGATGAAACCGTCGCAAATGGAACGAAAATATCCTAAACTGCATTGCTTATTTTCTTTGCTATAAAGGAGATTGTATTATGCCAAGAAACTCAGATCGATTTATTACCTCATTTAATAGAATAGATAAGGCATTAGATAGTGAGCTAGATAGTCATAAAGGGATTGGATTTTCCAAGGCTGTCCGAATATTGACAAAGTATAATGCTGTCATCAGGCGATATAAAGATGATTTATTAGAGTTTGCGGAGCTAAGAAATGCGATTGTTCATAATCGAGTGGACACGGTCCAAGTGATAGCAGAGCCACATGATTCCATAGTGGAACAGATTGAGAAGATAGAAGGAGAGATTACGAAGCCAAAGCTTGTCATTCCTCAGTTTAAAAAAGAGGTACATACGTTTGATAAAGAAGATTCCTTATCCAGCTTATTACAGGCAGTTAAGGAGAAGGGGTATTCGAAATTTCCAATCTACGATGGGATAAATTTTATAGGCCTAGTTACAGAAAATGGTATAACGAAATGGTTAGCGGAGAATAACGAGACACCGATTACAGAAGTGGCAATCGAACAAATTATGCCTTATCAGAAGGATAATAATCATGAGTTTATTGCAAAGCATGCTACTATATATGAAGCCATTGAGTTATTTAAGGATAATATGGAAGAAGGAAATCGAGTGGATGCCCTGCTCATTACAGAGAATGGGGAGAGAAGTGAGGCGTTAATTGGTATTATAACGACATGGGATATTATGGGAGTGCAGTAGGAATAGTAAAAGCCCGGGGTGAAGTCCTGGGCTTTTTAATTACTTTCCCTCTCTATCAAATTCAAATTGATTTTTACTAACGACTAAAGCCTGAAGAACTGCTCCACTAGCTTGTATCCAACCGCCAAGTGAATCAATCTTTTCACCATCTTTAGCATGAAGGGCTTGAAATCCGGCCCAGGCTTGCATGATGCTACCGATTGCTTGGAGAATAGAACCCAAGTTTAGAAGCATTTCATCCTTATCGAATGCCTTGTCATCCCCTGTCAGATAAAAAGGTGGTAAAAGGCTTCCTAAAGCTTGAAGTAAATGCCCCTTAATCGTTAATTCTATCTCTGCCTTATCATCTAATTCGAATAAAATCGCGGCAACAACTGTTATGTTTCCCAGGGATTCAATAGCCCCGCCAATCTGTTCTATACTAAAGGCTTCCCCAGTATCAACAATCAAGCCATTTCCGGTTGCTTGCATGACATTTCCAATGATAATTAAATCGGATTGGGACCTTTCATTTAATTCATATTAGGGAGTACTACTACTTGCATCAATTAATGTTCCAATCGCCTGTATCCACGAACCAAATAATTCCTGAGTGTTGTCATTCATTGGCTATACCTACCCGTTTTAAAGCCTTTAATGCATCTTATTCCGGAAATGAGCGTGATGTAACGAGAAAATGAAATTCTCTAGCTATTTATTTGAAATTGAACATGAACCTCATCTATAAATTCTCCTGCTTGAAATGTTCTTTCTGAAAAGGAAACCCGATTATCGTAATCAATTGTAAGTACAGTCGAACAACGCGTACCGTATCCTGGAATGTTAATAAACATAGGTGAAAGCTTCTTCTCTAATTCCAGCCCAATACCAGTATTAGGAAGCATAGATTCCTCTGCTTCTTCGGCATCAGCAAGAATCTGAAATAAGTCATTCGTCTGCACGACTTCAGTTTGTTTCAGATAATGATGTAATCGCTTCTTACCCTTTTCTACTTTCGGCCAAGGCGTATTGAGAAAATGATTGCTTAAACCATGTACACCAGGTGAAAGTGACGTGATTTGATCTTCAATATTGTTATAATATGCTAGTTGATCCCCATCTCCGACAAGCACATTAAAGCCAACAAAATCATCCTTTTTATGACGTAGTTTGTTGACATAGTCATGGGAGGATTCATCGCCTGTTAAATAATTGGATACGATATGTCCTCGGGATGTTTTTCCCGGATTCATATGCGCTGGGTCGCGATAATTAGTAAGGGCTGCAATTCGACCATTCCGAGAAATGCCGAGCCATGTTCCCATCTGTACTAAATCTCTACCGGCTAAAACATTTGGCTGGTCTTCCCAATAATGTGCGGGTAGCGTAGGACGCTCATAGGACTCATCCCGGTTTGCTGCTAGAACTAGCTTATAGGTTGGGTGTTCATGTAATTGGAAAAGGATTAGACACATCGTAAAATAAAGTCCCCTCGTTTTTTCTTTTATTATAATTGGAATCTTCTCTGAATAAAATTAATTCGTAACCAGAAGTATTATTTGTTATAATGATGGCTACTAACATGTAGAAGGATATGGAAATAAATCTAACAAGAGAAGTGGACATAAAAATCCGTTCTTGTGGTATCAATAATAAGAGATTAGTGAGAAAGAAGGCTGCCAAATGGTTCATCACCACCATGGAGTGGATTCGGTAGAGAATATACGAAAGGGTCCACTACTAATTGTTTTATTAACAGGGGCATTTGTTGCTATTTTGAATCAGACCCTGTTAGTTACAGCGTTGCCTGTCATCAAAGAGGATTTAAATATTGATGATAATACTGTTCAGTGGTTACAATCCATTTTTTTATTGGTGAATGGAATTATGATTCCCATTACGGCGTTTTTAATTGCTCGGTTTTCAACGAGAACCTTATTTCTTTTAGCAATGGGTTCATTTGCTTTAGGTACGTTAATTTGTACGATTGCTCCAGAGTTCCTCACATTACTGGTCGGAAGGGTGCTTCAAGCAGCAGGGGCAGGTATTATGATGCCACTCATGCAAACCATCATGTTTCTAATTTTTCCTATTGAAAAAAGAGGTTCAGCAATGGGGCTGTTCGGATTAATCATTTCCTTTGCTCCAGCAATTGGACCAACCTTGTCTGGATATTTAATAGAGCATTACCCTTGGCGAAGTTTATTTTATGTTGTACTTCCTATTGTGATTATCGATATTGTGTTAGCGTATTTTGTACTAGTGAATGTGACGAAGCAAACATTTCCTAAGGTCGACATATTATCAATCGTATTATCAACTTTAGGGTTTGGTGGTTTATTATACGGATTTAGTACTGCCGGTTCGAGTGGTTGGCATAGTGCTGAAGTATTGTTATCGATAGTTCTTGGCGCGGCTATACTGACTTGGTTTATTTTACGACAGCTTAAGCTAGACACGCCAATTTTAGAATTTCGGATTTTTAAAGAAAAAATCTTTACACTAACAACCGTGCTTGGGATGACCGTATTTCTAGCCATGATCGGTGGAGCCGTTATTCTACCATTATTAATGCAGGATATGTTAGGATTCTCCCCAATGCAATCTGGGTTGGCTATTTTACCGGGTGCCCTCATTATGGGGGTGATGAACCCTGTTACAGGACGGTTGTTTGACCGTTTTGGTGCAAAGTGGTTATCCTTAATCGGTCTCTTGTTCATTACGGTGACCACATTTATGCTAGCCGTATTAAATTCAGAAACAACTTTCACGTATATCGCATCCGTTCAAGCGATCCGTATGCTTGGTATAGCGATGGTGATGATGCCAGTTACGACAGCAGGATTAAACCAGCTTTCTAGTGAAATGCTACCACATGGTACCGCAATGAATAATACACTTCGTCAAATGGCAGGTGCTATTGGTACCGCATTACTTGTTACGATTATGACAAGTAGCGCCATCCCAGAAGAGGGGATAAATGGCGTGATTCACGGGGTTAATGTGGCGTTTTCTGTAGCTGGAATTATAGCGGCAGTAGGATTAGTTCTAACTTTCCTTATCAAGTATCATCACCCAGGAAGAGCTAATGCAGGTGAATAAGTCTACCCCAGGGGAATTGAATCCTCTGGGGTTTTTGTTTGTTTAGAAAGGAATATGGCTACTTCACGGCGAATAGTAGAGGGGAGGGAGGTGGAAGTATGGTCATAAAACCTAAAAAGCTACATAGAGGGGATAAAATTGCAACTGTGAGCTTATCCTGGGGTGGAGCCGGGGACCAAGATATAGCCTGGCGGTACGAGCAAGGTGCGAAAAGATTAGAGGAGATATTTGGTCTTGAGGTGGTACCGATGCCAAATAGTTTAAAGGGAAGTCAATATATTTATGAGAACCCAGAAGCACGGGCAGAAGATTTGATGACTGCATTTCAGGATAAAGAGATTAAAGGAATTATTTCGAATATTGGTGGAGATGATAGTATTCGGTTATTACCTTATATTGATTTTGAGCTAATCAACCAGAACCCGAAGATTTTCATGGGATTTTCTGATTCAACGGTTACTCATTTATTCTGTTATAAAGCGGGAATTTCCTCATTCTACGGACCAGCTATTTTAACAGATTTTGCAGAAAATGTAGAAATGCATCCTTATACGATAGAGATGGTGCAACGTACATTATTTTCTAGTGCGCCTATTGGTGAGATTTTACCTCCACCGGAATGGACGAGTGAGTTTGTTGCTTGGGAGGAAGGGAATAAGGAGAGGAAACGGAAGATGCATCCGAATTCCGGCTATGAGGTTATACAAGGAGAAGGGGTCGTTCAAGGCCGCTTAATAGGTGGATGTGTAGAAGTATTGGAATTTGCGAAAGGTACGAGCATTTGGCCAGGCTTAGATAATTTTGACAATAGTATTCTATTCTTAGAAACCTCAGAAGAAAAACCCCATCCGAACCTGTTACGTTACTGGCTTCGAAATTATGGAGCGCAAGGAATTTTAGCGAGTATAAATGGTATGATCATAGCGAAACCCAAGGATGAAAAATTCTATAAGGAATATCAGGAAGTAATCCAGACGGTCTTGAAGGAATATAATCGTGAGGATTTACCTGTGCTATATAATCTTAGCTTCGGTCACACAGAACCAAGGTTTATTTTACCATATGGTGCAATGGCAGAAATAGACTGTGAGCGTGCTAGATTTTCCATAGTTGAAAATGTAGTGGAATAGTTTACAAACTGTCCATCATAGTAATAAGTATGGAGATTTTAAAGTCCAAAAAGGAGATATGCCGATGAGGATTATAGTAGTTGGTGCCAGTGGAACAATTGGGAGTGAGATTTGTAAGGCGTTAGAGCATCATGATCTAATTCGTGCTGGACGAAATGGGTTAGATGTATCAGTGGATAATACATCGCCAGACAGTATTAAAGCTATGTATGAAAAAATCGGAAAAGTCGATGCAGTCGTGAATGCCGCTGGAGGCGCCAATTTCGCTTCTGTATCGGAGCTAACTCCTGAGCTGAATGAACGCGGGATAGAAAGTAAATTAAAAGGGCAAATTAATTTAGTTCTACTAGGTTTAGATTACGTAAATGATGGTGGAAGCTTCACATTAACAACAGGTGTGATGATGGATGACCCGATTCGCATGGGAGCATCCGCTGCCATGGCTAATGGCGGAGTAAAAGCCTTCGTAAAAGCAGCAGCGATTGAAATGCCAAGAGGAATTCGCATCAACAGTGTCAGTCCGACCATTGTAGAAGAATCATTTTCGAGACTAGAGAAATACTTTGTAGGCTTTACACCAGTACCAGCTAGTAAAGTTGCAACTTTTTACCGGAAAAGTGTAGAAGGCGCACAAACCGGGCAAAATTACGAGATTTATCATTAATAGATAACGTCAAGACAAGAAAGCCTGTCTTGGCGTTTTTTAGTAGGTGTAGCAGTACACGCTAGTATATGAAAAACTCACATTCGTTTAAAGACGGGCCAACTTTCTAAAGAGGGAAGTTGCGGAAGAAGGTGATGCCACGCCTCAATACCCAAAGAATGAGGGGAAAAGGTAACAGAGGAACTTGAATCAGTTCCCTAAATGCGGAAGAAGCAGCCAAAAAGGTAACAGAGAGCGCCTCTCAGTGCCCTAAATGCGGAAGAAGCCGTCAAAAAGGTAACAGAGGGAGCTCCTCAGTGACCTAAATGCGGAAGAAACAGGTGAAAAGGTAACAGAGAGCGTCCCTCAGAGACCTAAATGCGGAAGAAACAGGTGAAAAGGTAACAGAGAGAGCCCCTCAGTGACCTAAATGCGGAAGAAGCAGCCAAAAAGGTAACAGAGAGCGCCTCTCAGTGCCCTAAATGCGGAAGAAGCAGCCAAAAAGGTAACAGAGAGCGCCTCTCAGTTCCCTAAATGCGGAAGAAGCAGCCAAAAAGGTAACAGAAGGAGCCCCTCAGTGACCTAAATGTGGAAGAAACAGTTAAAAAGGTAACAGAGAAGGCGAATCAGTTCCCTTAATTGAGAGAAACAGCGTAAGAAGGTAACCGACGCCACGCCTCAATGCCCTTATTAACAAAGGATGAGGAAAAAAGGTAACAGATCCCATAAACTCTCTTTATTCCCATTGTGTTAAACTTAAAAGAAAAGGAGTAGGTGTGCCAGTGGTAAAAGCGATTATTTTCGATTTGGATGATACGTTATTAGATGACAAAAGAAGTATTCAGGAAGCAATGCGCGCAACATGTGAACAAGCTGCTAAGAAATACGACATCGATCCGGAAGCATTGGAAGAGAAAGTACGTGACATTGCACGTGAGCGTTACATGGCATATGAGACATATGCCTTCGCGAAAAAAATAGGAATTAATCCGTTTGAGGGGCTCTGGGGAACATTTGATGATCCCGGTGAAGGGTTTCGAGTTTTACGTAATATTGCACCCGAATACCAGTTACGAGTGTGGAAAGAGGCTTTAGAGGGTCTTGGAATAAAGGATGCTGATTTAGCACAGGAATTAGCAAAGGCCTTCCCAGAGCACCGGAAGAATGTACCCTATGTTTATGCGGATACGTATACGGTCTTGGACGAGTTGAAGGATCACTATGCGTTGTACATGCTAACAAACGGCGCACCTTCCCTACAACGAACCAAGCTTGCGTTATCACCACGATTAGAGAAATACTTTACTCGTGTGTTTATCTCAGGAGACTTCGGTATTGGCAAGCCAGATCCGTCCATCTTTAAATATGTACTAGATAGTATTGGAATAACAAGTGATGATGCCATCATGGTTGGGGATAATTTGAACACGGATATACTAGGGGCAAATCGAGTAGGGATGAGGAATGTATGGATTAACCGGAACGGACTTGAGGAGGCCGATGTTCTACCAACCTATGAGATTAAGAATCTTACAGAGCTTATTCCACTTATGGACAGCATATCCAAAGGGCAAGCTTGTGCTGATGTATGATGAGAGGCAAGCATGCTGCCAGCTCTAAAAAAATTGCTCGGTATCTAGCAGAAATTAAACATGGGTGAGCCTCTGTAGAGGAAAAAGGAGGCTCACCCAGTTATCTATACACTATTTTAGCTTTTTACATCATTTAGTCTAAACCAAGCTTATATATCGCTATAAATCGATTATCCTAACTTGATGAATCTCCCGAAACAGTAGGAGCTCTTGCAATACCTGGTCATGGACATGTTTATCCACTGTTAGCATCATGATCGCATCGCCACCTATATTAGACCGATCCACCTGCATGGTAGCGATATTGACCTCATGCTTGGCTAATAGGCTACCCATTTTTCCAATGACACCAGGCTGGTCAGTATGGTGGATAACAATGATATGCCCTAAAGGGGTGACATCGACATGGTAATGATCGACTTTAACAATACGCGGCCCTAATCCACTAAGTACAGTTCCAGCGACACTGCGAGTTCCGTTTTTAGTTTTCATCTTTACCGTAATCAAGTTGGAAAATCCTTTTTTCGTATAGGTTTTACTTTCGTGAATTTCAATGCCTCTTTTCTTCGCGAGATAAAGGGCGTTAACTTCATTAACATGGGTTCCAAGATGGCGCTTCAGCATACCTTTTACGACTTTCCTGCTTAGTGGGGAGAGGTCATTCTTTATAAGGTCTCCGGTATAGGTAATAGTTATTTCCTCGACTACTTCATCGGTCAAATAAATAAGAAATTCCCCAAGCTTTTCACTGATTGGAAAGTATGGTTCCACCTTTCGCAGTAGCTCATTGTCAAGGGATGGCATGTTGACAGGATTTCTGACAGGGTCGCCATTAAAGAACCGTAAGATATCTTGACTAACATCGATGGCAACATTTTCTTGTGCTTCGATTGTACTTGCTCCAAGATGTGGTGTAGCAATAACCTCATTTAGCTTCAGTAATTTATGGTTCAAGAAGGGCTCTTCCTCCAGCACGTCTAAGGCAGCACCTGCTACTTTTTTGGAAACTATCGCATCATATAAGGCATCCTCATCAATAATCCCACCACGGGCACAATTAATAATTTGCACGCCAGGTTTCATTTTGTGAAAGGCTTCCTTATTTAGTAGATGCCTAGTCTCTTTTAATAATGGGGTATGAACAGTAATGAAATCCGCAATTCGTAGGACATCATCGAGGCTGCCATACTCAATCCCCATTTTCTCTGCTTTTTCTTTCGTTAGAAAAGGGTCATATGCGATAACATTCATTCGTTGTCCCCTTGCACGGTAAGCAACTTCTGCTCCAATGCGTCCTAGTCCAATAATGCCAAGTGTTTTATCTTTTAGCTCGACGCCAATATAGGATTTACGGTCCCACTTTTGTTGTTTTAAAGCAAGGTAGGCTTGGGGGATCTTTCGTGCTAGTGCCATTAACATAGCCATCGTATGCTCAGCGGCCGAATTCGTATTTCCATTTGGTGCATTGACAACTATAATGCCTTGTTCTGTGGCAGCTTCAATCGCAATATTATCTACACCGACACCTGCGCGACCGATAATTTTTAGATTGCTAGCACGCTCAATTAACTCCCTCGTTACTTGGGTTTGGCTTCGAACGATAAGGGCATCAAATGAGCCGATGTTTTCTAGCAATTGTTCTGTATTCCAGTTTAGATTCATCACCATATGGATATGGGAAGCTTCTTGGAGTGGTCTCATGCCATCTTCACTTAAAGGATCAGAGATTAATAGATTATATTTCTTCATGGGCTTCCTCCTCTAAGGTATGCATGTTGAGCAGCATTGACTCCAATTCCGACATTGTATAGGATACCAAGCTTAGCCAAGCCTAATTCGAAACAACTAATCGTCTGTAAAATATCTGCTGGTGTACAGTAGCCCATATGGCCAATGCGAAAAATCTTCCCTTTCAGCTGCTGTTGTCCGCCTGCTAGCACAAGTCCGAACTCCTTTTTGACCAATTGTCTTACGTTATCAGGATGAAAGTTAAATGGCTGAATTGCTGTTACGGTTGGGGAAGCATCTGTATCATTAGTCAACAATGGAATTCCGTGAGCTTCAAAAGCAGCTCGAGTCATCTGTTTCATGAGCTGGTGTCTTTTCCATACATTAGCAAGACCTTCTGAATCAAGTAATTGAAGTGATTGTTCTAGACCATATAATAAGGAAATCGCGGGTGTGAATGGTGTGGAGTCAAATTGCTGGTTATCTCGGTATTTTCTAAGGTCTAGATAAAAGCGTGGGTGTTGATTATGTTCGATCGTGTTCCAAGCATTCTTACTGGCAGCTATGAATACGAGTCCTGGTGGTAGCATCAGTGCTTTTTGTGAGCCTGTTACACATATATCGATTTGCCAATCGTCCATGTTAACTTCTACTCCGCCAACACTGGATACACCGTCTACAATGAATAGGGCATCTGTGACTTCCTTTATAGAAGCAGCGAGTTCTTGGATAGGATTTAAAACACCTGTAGACGTTTCACAGTGAGTGGCAAAAACAGCTTTAATAAACGGGTGGTGCAATAGATATTCTTGAATCTCTTCTGGGCGAAGCGCCACTCCCCAAGGGTAATCCAACCTATGTACGTGCAGGTTATAAGCTTCACAAATTTTGACAAATCGATCACCGAAAGCCCCAGTAACCAGGACAAGGACTTCATCACCAGGAGTTACTGTATTAACGACAGCAGCTTCCATACCTGCTGTACCAGAACCAGCAACGATAGCTACGTCTTCCTTAGTACCAAATAACTTCCTTAATTTCGGCTTGATTTGCTTCAGTAAATCTTTTGTCTCTTGGTCCCGATGGCCGATCATCGGTTTTGTCATAGCTCGTTGAACACTTGGTGGGATTGGGGTTGGACCGGGGATACGCAATAGTTGATAATCGTTTAACATAAACTACTCCTTTCTTATGCTTTCCTATTTGCTAAAAAAACATCAGGATTAACCTAATGCTTTCTTCTAAAACGTCGGCGGATTCTTGCTGTTACGTTCTCTTCTGGGTTATCATTTAATTGTTCCTTTGGTTGTTTAGTAAAGGCAAGGCGATTAGAAAGAAAATATAAGCCCTCTTCAAGTACAATTAATAGAACGATAATCAAAATAATCAAAAACCACATAGGGAGGCGCCTCCTGAAAAAATATACTAATTCATTTTCTTACATTTTACCAAAGTTCTAGAAAATATTTTATAGTTTTTTATTTATTTCAACAAATCAAGGGGGATTACCATGAATAAATCAACAATCGTTACAGTAGTGGGAAGCATTAATATGGATCTAACGGTTACCACTGATCGAGTACCAGAAAAGGGAGAAACCGTAATGGGGAAAAACTTTGCCACCTACCCTGGTGGTAAGGGAGCCAATCAGGCAGTCGCAGCTGCAAGACTAGGTGCTACAGTGCAATTAATTGGAGCAGTGGGGGATGACACCTTTGGAAAAAGCTTACGAGAGAATCTGCAGAGAGAAGGAATTGATACAACAGGTGTTGAGATAAAAGAAGGGATTGCCACCGGTACAGCAACAATTATGTTAGCTGAACAAGATAATCGGATTATCGTGGCACCAGGAGCAAATTCACATGTAACAATAGATATGGTAGCGAAATATGAGGAACAAATTAAGAATAGTGATGTGGTACTGCTACAGTTAGAAATTCCAATGGAAACCATTTCCTATGTTACAAGCTTAGCGCACCAATTCCAAGTTCCGATTATTGTCAATCCAGCTCCTTATCAACAGCTGCCAGAGGAAGTATATCAAGCGGCTACTTTTATTACACCAAATGAAGGGGAAGCAAAGGAGATGTTCTCCGAGGTTTCACCTAAAGGACTTCAGGACAAGCTCATCATAACGAAAGGTTCAGAGGGAACGCTATATTTTGATCATAAGAAAGAAAAACTAGTGCCGGCATATTCGGTCTCCGTACAGGATACAACAGGAGCAGGGGATACCTTTAATGGTGCACTTGCCGTCCAAATCGGCGGGGGAGCAACCCGAGAAGCAGCTATCCAATTTGCCAATGCGGCTGCCGGATTATCCGTTACGAAAATAGGAGCACAAGCTGGTATGCCGTCAAGTGAGCAAGTATTGGAGTTTATGCAGAAGAATAAATAGGGGGGGAGAGTCCCCCTATTTTATCCCCATACCTCTTTCGTAATATCCACAATAAATTTCAATTTCGCCCATTGCTGTTCTTCGGTTAACTTATTCCCATGATGTGTAGAAGAAAATCCACACTGTGGACTTAGTGCAAGCTGCTCTAGTGGAACATAACGACTGGCTTCTTGAATACGACGTTTTATCTCTTCTCTATCTTCTAATTCACCAAACTTTGAAGTAACAAGACCTAATACAACACATGCGCCACCTTCAGGGATGTAATCTAATGGCTTGAAATCACCAGAACGTTCATCATCATACTCTAGGAAAAATCCATTCACCTTTTCTTTTGCGAATAATGTTGGGGCAATCTGTGCATAGCTACCTTCAAATGCCCACCTAGATTCATAGTTTCCCCGACAGAGATGGGTGGTGACATATAAATCATCTGGTTTATCCTCTAATACACTGTTGACGACATGAAGGGATAGCTCAATTAATTCTTCGCGCGAGAGTTCAGGCTCATATGCTACTAGACTATCTGCATTCAGACCAGCAATGTAAACATCATCTAATTGTATATACCGGACACCGATATCGTAAAAGGCCTTTAACGCATCCCGGTAGGCTTGGATAACATCCTTCGTATATTCCTCGACAGTAGGATAAACCGCCGTGTTTCGTATACCACGATGGAATAATTGGTTAGGACTTGGAATCGTTTGCTTTGCAACGGCACGACCAGCTACTAGTTCATTAAATAATTTAAAGTCTTCAAGGAATGGATGATCCTCATTAAAGGAGATTTTGCCGATATTGCGAACATCATATGGTTCTGTTTCCACGCCTTGAAACGGAATTCCTCTTTCCGGCACATAGCCTTCAAATCCATTTAGATTTTCAAGAAAATCAATATGCCACCATGAGCGACGAAATTCTCCATCGGTTACTAGCTCAAGCCCGACTTCAATTTGTTTATCCACGATACGCTGTAGCTCCTTGTTTTCTACTTCTCTTAATTCTGCTTTGGAAATATTACCATTCTTATAGTTCTCTCTTGCTTTTAATAGATTTTCCGGGCGTAGTAAGCTCCCTACATGGTCAGCTCGAAATGGCGCTTGAAATGTTTTAGTAGTCATATTAATTCCTTCTTTCTTTTCGTTTATAGTGGGATTTACATCTAGTTTTATTTCTTTTAACAAAGCTGTTAGTTACTTTCTATGGTAATAACGCAAAAGACCGTACGGGGAATCCGGATGCTCCTTTTGCTTTTGGAACGATATTAAAGATTACGGCGCCCTTAGCAGGTACCTTATCTAGGTTAGTAAGCAGCTCTATTTGGTAAGTATCCTGGTCCAGCACGTAATATTCGCCTACTAGTGCTCCATTTTTTCGGTAATCTACCGCAGAATCTGTATCAAAAGTTTCATGGCCGATAGCCTTGATTTGACGTTCTTCAAATAGGAACTTCAGGGCATCTAGTCCCCAACCAGGTGCATGGGCGTTGCCATCTTCATCTTTATTTTCGAATAAGCCGTGATCAGGCCAACGTTTACTCCAATCGGTTCTTAGCGCGACAAAGCTTCCTGCCTCAATTAGACCATGCTCAGCTTCAAATGCTAGAATGTCACTTGTAGATAGCGTAAAGTCGTTATCCGTAGCAACTTCCTTTGATTTATCAATGACGACAAGAGGTAACACAAGTTCTTTTAAGTCTAAATCCTCTAGGTATCTTCTGTCCCGTAAAAAATGGATTGGTGCATCCAGGTGTGTACCATATTGCCCTGGGAAGGTAAAGCTTTGCGCGAAGAAACCATCATCATGGGTAAATAAGGGTTTAAATTCAGCTGCTTCAAATGCAGAGAAATGTGGTGAATCGGGACCAAAGGCATGAGTTAGGTCCACCCACTCTTTTTCTTTTAATTGTTCAATAGCTCTTAAAACTTCATTTGTGTTGTTCCGGATTTCGTTTGTCATTTCCTCACCTCATTTATTTAGTAAACAATCAAAAAACCTCTTCTTATAAATAAGAAGAGGCTAAACAAATTTAGGTTAGGTGCTCTTCTTATCTTCTAGCAAATGCTACTGGAATTGGCACAGTACTCAAAATGAGTCCGCTGCCGAGGCTTCAAAGGGCCAGTCCCTCCACCTCTCTGGATAAGAATCGGTCATTTAATTGTTACTATTCACTCTACATCGCTCCAAAGAGCATGTCAAGCTATAATTTTCTATATATTAAAAAATTATAATGATTCCATTTGTTGTTATTGGTATGATGAGTATATCGAAATCAAAAGGTGGGTGTTCTATGACACAACTTAGTCCGGATGAAAAGAGAGAAATCGTTCGCGAGGAACTTCATCAATTAGTGAAGGCGCGATACATCAATATGAATGTCGCAGCCAAAATTGTTCATGCACATTCTAAATATTATCAAAATATATCACGAGTGAACCAAATCAGGCAGGAAACGGTAAAGCAGGAACAGTCAAAGAAAGAACCAGCAGTCACCATCACACCTCAACCTACAAGCTTAGCGCCGAAAAAAGAAGCTGTTCAAACGAAGCCGATTAGGAAGGAGAAGAAGACGTTATCAGATAAACAGGTGAGGGATCGCAATATTACCTGGGGCTTGAATCTCGGTGTGATCCTATTACTTTTAGGGGGATTAGTTCTTGCAACGAGTACATGGGATACACTTGGTGCTTGGGCTAAAACAGGACTAATCTCAACGGTTGCTATTTTGTTTTATGGATTGGCAGGCTTAACTAGTCGTATTCTCCGTATAACGAAAACAGCATTTGCATTTCTTGTGTTAGGTAGCTTGTTTTTACCAATTATCGTTGTATCCGTAGGCTACTTTGAGCTATTTGGAAGTTATTTCTCCTTTTATGGAGAGGGGAAATTTTTATTTGGGGCAATCGGCACCTTATTCATTCTCCCCATATATGCTTACTTTGCTTTGAAGCGATCATCCCGTCTTTTTGTCTGGTTTTCGTATATAGCAATCAGTGTGTTCGCCGGTCTTTTGCTGGCAGCGCTAAACGTACCGGTAGATGTTTTTTATCTAGGAATCATGTTATATAATGCCACTTTAATAGTCGGATATCGGTTGCTAAAGGAGAAGAAGCGATTAAAGCCTTTTATCATGGAATTCATTCCATTTATACAAGCAAATCTCATCCTATCTACCTTACTCATGCTCATGTTCTATGATCAAGCATGGATGTATAGCTTTAATTTATTATTAACTGCAGTCATCTACTTTTCGATGATATTTGTTACGAAGCATCAATCCTATCATTTCGTGTTTACTGCTATGGTCATTTATGGTGCCTACCAGCTAGTGGAAAACTCAATATTGGCAGGTGTTGGCGAAATAGCTTATGCATTGTTAGGGGTATTTTTCATCGTTTTACCAAAGCTGATGAAGGATGCAGGATCTTTACAGAAAGTATTTCAAGTTACTAGTGTGGTTGTTTCAGCTCTAGCATTTATATATATTACCTTTGAAGGGCTTATGATAAGTGCGGGCGAGGGCTCACTGGTTTTATTCATTGCCTATGTCATTATTGCGCTACATTTTGCTTACCTAGCTTCACTTGTTACGAATAAGCTATTTCATTATTTAAGTCCTATTTTCTTAGTAAGTGCCTTGTATCAGCATACTTTACTAGGTCAAGAGTGGATTGGTTATGAATCTATTATTCTTCCTGGATTTATATTAGCCTATCTTTTATATATGATGGGTGGTTGTCTCGTAAACGTATCACTTTGGCAGCCAATGAAGAATAGTACGCGTGATGTGAGTAGTATTGCGATGATTTTCTGTTTATTCGCTAGCTATGTTATGTTCGAGAGCCTCGAGCTAAGTATTATGCTATTCTTCATTGCTGTGTTGGCGGTTGTCATGAACAAGTATGAAAAACGTACGCATTTGGTACAGATGGCACCATGGTTGCATGGGGTAGCATTAGGATTAGCTGTTACCGTTTTGTATAGTTATGTTGCACAACAAGATGCACCGTACTTTGAGGATGCCTTTCTAACCATGGGAATCGTACTCGGTAGTATAGTCGTTTTAGCCGGTAGCTATAGTTGGAAAACGATAAATCAGAAGAAGTTCGCAGAGAGTAGTTTTTATCTTGCCCAAATCTTCTATGGAATTGGTATGCTAGGTAGCTTAACGCTGGAGCCTGTGACTAGTGCGTTGATTACATTGGGTGGAATAGCAATGGCTTATTTGTTATACCGGAAAACAAGCTGGACTGCTATCCCATATGTCCTTGCCAGCATTTCTCTATTGTTCTATTTCTATCTTCTTAATGTTATTCATGAGAGGATAGCCACGACACCGGAAGTGTTCGAATGGTTTGAATTTTTATTAGGAACCTTATTGCTACTAGGTGTTGGGTTTATTATTGGCAAAAAGGATTCACTTTTGCAACGAGCTTTTCACTGGGTGGGGCAAATTTACTTGCCATTAGCGTTAATTCTTACGAGCATTTTTAATGGAGTGGATGCATTATGGGCATTTCTACTAGCAACGGCTATCTATGGGATTACCGTTAAATTGGTTAAGAAGGAATGGCAACGGAAAACATTTTTCTATGCAGGCTGGACGACGTTCTGGATTTCCCTTCAATTAGCCTTTTCCAAATGGGATTGGAATCTCGAATATGTTTACACATATTTCATCGTTAGTCTGTTGTTGTTTGTAGGTTGGATGATTGGGGATAGCGAATGGAAAAAACGAATCGCCTATTATTTTATCCCGTTCTCTAGTATTGGTATCTTCGGTTTTGTGATGAGCTATTCACATGATGCTATCTCGTTTGGAATTGCCCTATTATATGGAGCGCTTGTCATGTACGTGTTACACGGTATGAGATGGGATATATTAACCATTCTCCCATTATTATTGCTATACGTAGGGACGATTAATTTCGGAAATACACCCGAGATGCTAGCATATAAGCCATACATCTATGCTTCATTTGCAGTGGTGGGATTGATAGTCGGCCGGATAATCTATCAAACCCTTTATCAATTAGAGACAAAACAATTTAAACTAGATTGGTATACGCTCATAGGATTCCTTGCATGCCTTAATGTATATCAATTTAGCATTTTCACTGATCAGTTAGCTTTCAAGCTTCTTCCAGGTGTCTTAATCGTCACTGGATTATTACTTAATCGAAACCGTGTGGCAGACATTTCTGCTACATGGATCACATTTGCTGCTTTTGTCTTTGCATTACAACCATATTATGCACTGTTAGGTCACATAGAAATCGCGCCATTATTCGAAAGAGAATTCTATGTACTACCTTGGATCTTAGTTGTTATTGTTCTAAGAAAATACGTCCTGAAGGAAAAGAAAGAATTAGCGAGCTATATTCAGTGGGCCGTACTAGTCATCGTAGCACTTTTACTAGTGCAGGATGGCTTAGCGAGCAACACAATATATGATGCATTAATCATCGGGGCACTATCCTTGGCATCACTTATTGCAGGCATGATCTATCAAATAAAGTCCTTCTTCTTTGTAGGTGCAGGTGTACTCTTATTCAACGTGCTAATGCAAACGAGACCATATTGGGGTAACCTACCATGGTGGGGTTATCTATTAATCGCTGGATCTATTTTAATTGCCATTGCTAGCTATAATGAATGGCAAAAGCAGAAATCATCAGAAGGAAAAAAGACACTCGTAACAAAATTTAAGAAGCATGTGATCGAGCGGATGAAGAAGTGGGATTAATATTTTTAAAGTTTAGTGAGGGAGTGTTGGTTAGCTGTTAGGTAGGGTGCGGGATTTTACGGGGGGTTGGGTGTGGGAATCTCCGTAGTTCGCGTGGGAATGCCCGGAAGTCGCATGAGAATGTCAAGGAATCGCGCGAGAATGCCAAGAAGCCGCGCGAGAACCCAGAGTCCGCGCGAAAATCTCAAAAAGTCGCGCGAAGATCCCGAGAGATCGCGCGAAAATCTCGAGAAGCCGCGCGGAAATCCCCGGAAGTCGCGCGAAAATCCCGAGAGGTCGCGTGGGAATCCCAGAAGTCGCGCGAGAATCTCAAGAAGTCGCGCGAGAATCTCAAGAAGTCACGCGAGAATCCCAAGAAGTCGCGCGAAGATCCCGAGAAGTCGCGCGAGAACCCAGAGTCCGCGCGAAAATCCCGAGAGGTCGCGCGAAAACCCCTGAAGTCACACGAAAACTCCCATCCCCCACACAAGATTACCAAACCCAAGCTAGGCTAACCCCTAGCTTCTTTATATTTGTTGACTTGTAAAGCCTTTCAATGGTTAGAATGAAGGTAGAATAAAAATTCACTTAAAAGGAGATCTATCACCATGTCCCAACAGAGTATTGTATTTTTTGATATAGACGGTACATTATTAGATCACGATAAGAAATTACCACGTTCGACGAAGGAAGCAATTCAGGAGTTACAAAGAAAAGGGCATATTGTCGCCATTGCAACGGGGCGTGGACCATTTATGTTTAAAAATCTACTGAACGAATTAGGGATCAACACGTATGTTAGCTATAACGGGCAATATGTCGTGGTCGAAGGAGAGGAAGTCTACACCAACTCTTTACAGATGCCCACATTAAAGAACCTGACCGACCAAGCTTTAGCTAATGGGCATCCAGTTCTCTTTATGGATCCTGACGGTATGAATGCTAATGTTCCAGAACATCCACATATAACGGAAAGTATTAGTGAATTAAAAATAGGCTTACCTAGTTATAATCCACATTACTATGAGGATAATGCTATTTTTCAATCACTTTTATTCTGTGTGGAAGAGGAAGAGCAGCAGTATATAGATGCTTTCCCAGAGTTTGACTTTGTCCGCTGGCATCGCCTCAGTACCGATGTATTGCCAAAAGGTGGATCGAAAGCATATGGAATTGAAAAAGTAATGGAGAAATTACATATTCCTGAGGAAAATAGATATGCATTTGGTGATGGGTTAAATGATGTAGAAATGCTTACCAAAATTCCTAATAGTGTAGCAATGGGAAATGGAGTGGAAGAAGCCAAGAACGCTGCAAAATATGTGACCAAGTCTGTTGATGAAGATGGAATTCTACATGGGTTGAAAATGGTGGGATTGTTATAAGTGAGAGTACTGTATTATTTTATATTACAGTAAGATGCTTACCATGTTATGATAGGTGTAACGTTATAAATAAAGGAATGTCTAAAATGAATTTTGTATCGATCGATTTTGAGACAGCGAATGAAAAGCGTCATAGTCCTTGTGCCGTCGGGATTGTGATTGCCGATGAGAAGGAAATACTAGATGAATATTATAGTTTAATCAATCCGGAAACTTATTTTAATCCATTTAATATACGTGTACACGGTATTGTAGAAGAAGATGTATTGGATGCTAGGACGTTCTCTGAGATTTGGCCAACATTAGAAACCTACTTATCAGGTAATCTGGTTGTCGCACATAATGCAAGCTTTGATATGAGTGTCATTCGCCAATCATTGGATAGAGACAGCATGACATATCCGGAATTAGATTATCTTTGTACAGCAAACATTGCCAAGTACGTCTGGCCAGAGCTAGAAAATCATAAGTTAAACACACTGGCAGCTCATCATGGCTTCGCTTTAAATCACCATAATGCATTAGAGGATGCACGTGTAGCGGCAAAGGTGATGCAAAAAGCAATGGAATCCGTAGAATCCAATTCAATTGAAGCCTTTTTGAAGCAATGTCAGATTACAAAGGGTAGAATTTTTGAGAGAGGATATTACCCGCCGAAAGTGAAACGGACACAAAAGAAAAAACCTACAACCTTATATTTTTAGATAAACTACTAGGGGAGATACAGCTAAACAGTCGCTGTATCTTCTTTTTTATTATGCAAAATTTATGAAGTTTATTTTAACAGTATTCATTGCGCAATAATTAGATATCCAAACTCAAATAGTGTATTCTTTTGTTAAACATAATTTGGTAATAACAGGAGGTTTTTTCATGAATAAGAAACGCTGGTTTGCGCTACTTGTGGCAGTTGTATTATTTATCCTTTCCATAGGATTTCAGCTCGTAACAAGTGTTGCAAGTACAAATTTTGAACAGTTGTTTGCTTTTCCGGAGAGTAAATTTAAAGAAGAGGTAGTGGAAACAGGAACAAATGGAAAAATTGTAGTATTACAGCTAGATGGTGTGATTCAAGATACAACACCAAGTACGCTTTTAAATACTACATCCTATAACCATCGTAAATTTTTAGAAATGATTGAAGAGGCTGGCAGTGACCCTAGTGTCGATGGTATCATTCTTCGTGTAAATACACCTGGTGGTGGAGTCGTAGAGAGCGCGGAAATACATGATAAAATCGTAGAGATCCAAGAAGAAACAGAAAAGCCTGTTTATGTATCAATGGGTAATACGGCTGCATCTGGTGGCTATTACATTTCAGCACCTGCAGATAAAATCTTTGCTCATCCAGCGACCTTGACTGGTTCAATTGGTGTCATCATGCAAGGGTATGATCTGTCTGGTTTAACAGATAAACTTGGCATTGAATTTAATACTATTAAAAGTGGTGAGTACAAGGATATCATGTCTACTTTCCGTGAAATGACGGATGATGAAAGAAAACTATTGCAGGCAATGATTGATGATATGTATGCCGACTTTGTTCAGGTGATTGTGGACGGTAGGGATATGTCAGAAAATCAAGTTCGGGAGCTTGGTGATGGTCGCGTGTACACTGGTAGCCAAGCAAAAGAAAATGGATTAGTTGATGAGCTTGGAACGCTAGAGGATACAATTGAAATTATGAAGGAAGATCTAGGGCTAACGAATGCAAAAGTGGTTCGATATAATAATGCTGTTGGTTTTGAGCAATTTTTAGGAATGTCTGTTCAAAGCTTATTTGGTAAAGATCAGGAATTGGTTAACATGCTACAGATAGTCCAGGAATCAAATACACCAAGAGCAATGTACCTATACTCAAATTAAGGAGGGCCAACGATGAGCGAAGCAAGTTTAAGTTATCAACATGCTGCATCAAGTTCGGAGCAACGTTTTGCCGGCTTTTGGATGCGGTTTTGGGCATATGTCTTAGATATAGTGGTTATCTCCAGTTTGAATGGTATTCTGCTGTCTCCTTTTAAATTTGTGAATGATGGAATTGCCATTAGTATTGGATTATGGACTGTAACAGGGTTAATAGCTTCGATTGTCTACTTTGCCTATTTTCTATTCATGACGAAATTTTTTGGGCAAACAATAGGAAAGATGATCTTAGGAATTAGAGTAATTCGTGAGGATGAACAATCTCTCAAATGGAGCGACGTCTTTTTCAGGGAGGTCATTGGACGATTTATTTATCGTGTGTTTTCCATCCTAATGGTTCTCTATATTATTGTTGGTTTCACCGAAGAAAAACAAGGATTACATGATATGATTGCAAGTACGAGAGTGGTTTTTGATAGGTAATGAGAGACACGGGGGATAATCCCGTGTCTCTTTCCATTTTTAATAATCCATTTCTATTGCTTTTGTGGCGTTCACCATATCATTTTCTAAAAGCCTTTCGATGTCATATGAAGGGTAAAAACTATTTTCATACATGAAATAAAATACATCGGCGTGAGTTTTTATCGCGTTTTGTAGGTGTCTCGCTAATGTTTCTCGTACTGCTGGTGTTGCGGTTTCTGTAATGGCAATGGCATAGTTGCGAACTGAGGTTTTCGCGAATGCTAGAAGATCCCCAGCATAGAATCCCGTATCTAATTCGTGATGACTGCTTTGATCAGCTCGCGGTGCCAGAGCATAAAATTGCAGAAGTTCTCGAAGATTTCTTTCTAAGCCTTGAATCGTGTTCTGGTATAGCGTCCGAAGTCGTGGGTCTTCAACACTCCCAATTGCCTTTTTTAATTTCATTAATCCTACTGATTGAAAAGCTACTAATTCATGTATTTCCAGTGTTTCATGCCAAGCTAAGTGCTGAGGCTGTCTGTCCATAGGTGTTTCCATCGTATTTCCTCCTAGTAAGTAGTCATTTTAACTATATTCAGGTATAGAGGAGGAGGAAGCTTGTTAGGCCTAATATAGGCGAATATCATGATTAGTAATGGAAGGCTTCTCTATCAATTAGATCAGTCGGTAAGGCACTAATTTCTTCCATTGATTTCTCATATGTTTGAAATCGATTAAGCCAATAGGAATATCTAGGACATAGGAAACTAGTTGATCGGAAAGAGATGAGCCCAAACAAAAGGAACATGCGCCCTTTAGCATACACTCAACCTAAATACATAACTCTATTTCACTATCCTGGAGTTTTTAAGATGCTGTCCCTTCATTCAACCACCTAAAATTATTGAACTACACAGTAACATAAATTGATACAACTCGTGAGTTTAATCGTAAAGTCGAATTAAGACGATTAGGGTAAAGTTTTGTAAAGTATATTGCTTCTGACAATTATCTGAATTAAAATAATTAATAGAATTTTATATACAGAAAAGTCATCAAACTATTTGGAGGAGTTGTCAGGATGAGCACTGATTCAAATGTACTTGATGGACTGAAACAATTATTAGAACGTGTACGGAGAAATACATTAGGAGATTTATTAGCGAGGACAAGGGAAAGGATGCCGGAAAAATTTGCACTTGCTTATCGGGATAAACGACTGAATTATCAAGAATTAGATAATATCGTAAATCAAACAGCACATGCTTTCCGGGAAAATGGTATGAAAAAGGGCGATATGATAACCGTTATGTCTAAGAATAGTTTAGACTTTGTGATTGTTAATTTTGCCCTTGCAAGAATTGGAGCCGTAATGATTCCAATTAATTATATGCTGACAAAGGATGATGTGACATTTATCATCAATCACGCTAATGTAACTGGATTAATTGCATCGGAAGAGTATGCAGCAATTTTGGAGCATGCTTCGGTTGGTAGAGAGATCTCTTTTCGATACATTATGGATTTGGACGAAGGGGAAATAGTAGACGAAAGGTTTGAAGATTGGACATCGTTACGTGATATTCGTGAAGGAAAACCGACAGATTTTGTTGATGCGGATTTGTCTGATGATGATTTGGCACATGTTTTATATACAAGTGGCACGGAGTCAAAGCCAAAAGGAGTTATGCTTACACATAAGAGTATCATCAGTGAATATGTGAGTTGCATTATAGATGGGAATATGGATGAGGGGGATGTATTGGTTCATGCCCTGCCAATGTATCATAGTGCCCAGTTACATGTTTTCTTAGGCCCAAGTATATACTTAGGTTCAAGTGGGATTATTTTAGATGGAGCAAGTCCAGACATAATTTTACGAACAATTGAAAAGGAAGGAGCAACACAGCTTTTTTGCCCGCCTACAGTATGGATAGCCCTTCTAAGGCATCCGGAATTTGATAAGCGGGATTTGTCTACCTTGGAGAAGTGTTATTATGGTGCAGCGATTATGCCAAAGGAAGTGTTAAAGGAACTGGCAGAACGACTACCCAATGCCCGCTTCTGGAATTTCTATGGACAGACAGAAGTTGCCCCGTTGGCCACTGCATTACAACCAGAAGATCAATTACGTAAACTTGGATCAGCTGGAAAACCTTCACTAAATATCCAAACAAGAATCCTGGATGACCATGATCAAGAGGTTCCGCGTGGTGAAATTGGTGAAATTGTTCATCGTACACCTCATGCGATGAAAGGCTACTTACATGATCCGGAAAAAACTGCAGAAGCATTCCGTGGTGGGTGGTTTCATAGTGGCGACCTTGGTGTGATGGATGAGGAAGGTTATATAACGATTATTGACCGAAAAAAAGATATGATTAATACAGGCGGTGTCAATGTTTCTAGCCGGGAAGTTGAAGAGATGATCTATCAACTTGAAGGTGTTTCCGAAGTTGCTGTTATTGGTATATCAGATAAATATTGGATAGAAGCAGTAACAGCCATTATTGTTCCAAAAGAAGGGGCAAGACTTACCGAGGAATCGGTTATTGAATTTTGCCGTTCTAAGCTATCCAAATTTAAAGTACCAAAATATGTTGCTTTTACAGAAGGATTACCAAAAAATCCAAGTGGAAAAGTATTGAAACGCGAATTACGGAAAGAGTATGAGGGACTAGGAGCAGAGTAATGGTTATTTCAAAGCATAGCTATAGTTAATGGCTGTGCTTTTTTTGTGGTGTCCATTAGTAAAATTGATTTGAAAGCAGATGCGCCCGGTTGGGAAGCAGATGAGCCCAAACCAGAGAAAGATGCACCCACCTCGGAAGCAGATGAGCCCAAACCAGAGAAGATGCGCCCGCCCGAGAAGCAGATGAACTCAAACTAAAGAGAGAAGCACCCACCCCTCCAAGCAGATACCCCACCCTAAAGCAACCTGCATCTCCCTACTTAATATCTCCACCCTCAAGTAGGATAAAACCCAACAATTTAGAAATACTACCTAGTGGAGGTGTCCTTTATGCCAGAAAAAAGTGATAACTGGAGTAAAAAGCGTGTTACATCAAGTGTTAACCCACAAGGATTGACTGAGGAAACTGCCAATCACCGTCCTAAATCTGTATTGGAAGATCGGACAAAGAAGAAGAATACGAAGATTTAATAAAGCAGGTGATGACAATCGACCATACATTAAAGTACTTACTTGAATCAGTATCTAACTATGAAGAAAGCGAGCTAAGTCAGTCTATTTATCAAAAACTAAAGCATAATCAGTATCAAAACGAAAGAGCATTTGTTGATGATTTAGATGATAAGGAGATCCAGTATTTAGATCAAATACTGGAACGTGAAATTAATTATGCTGAAAATGTTCAAGATGATATTCGTGTGCAACAACTTCGCGAAGTATATGAATTAATCTTTTAAAATATGCTAGGAGTTTAAGCCTATTTTTGTTCAATTGGATGATATTGACATTGATTATTCATCGTGAACGTAGTAATATAATTACACAAGCTACGATGTACGTATTTTACTAAGTTTTAACCTCTAAATAGATAATAGGGAGTTTTACATTGAAGCTCTAATGTCGAGCCGCCATAGTGTAGCGGAAGACAGGAAGGTTTCTGCAAACACCCACTTAGTGAAGTGGTGGTTTAAAACTTTTTATTACAAATACGGCATTTGTGGCTGCTGAATATGCCAATTAACTGACCAGTTTCCGAGAGGAGGCTGGTCATTTTGCTTTTAAATAATGGTGACACGGTTGGGTAAAATCTGCTTTGTAATCCAATCGTCAATTAAATGATTAAAGAATGTCGGGTCTGCTAAAGAGATGCCGTGGCCAATTTTAGGAATTACAATTCCGGTAGCATTTGGATTGGCATGGGTTAATTCACTTGCAGATTTGCGCATGATTTTCTTTTCCTTTTCACCAACCGTAACTAATATTTTTCCGCCAGCCTTATAAAAATCATTAGGGATACTAAAGGACATATTTTCTTGCATCACTTGAATAAAGGTATGAAGACTAGTTTCTGAACTATCTTGATAGTATAGATCCAATTGATTTTCTTTTATGTATAATACTTTTGCTTGGAGCTTAGCGAATGATTTCCACTTTACTAGAGGAAAGGATAGCTTAAAGAGAGGCATTGTTAGCTTAGCGCTATAGGGCATTGGCTTCGTTAAAGCACTGTTTATTATGGCATAGTTAATTAAGTGGGGTTGTATGCTAAGCATTCTGACAAGAACTTGTGCACCTAGTGAAAAGCCAATTACAATGATTGGTTTATCGTTCTTTTTTTCATTAATTAATTGTATGAGCCTCTGCGCACTATCATCTATAGAAAACGAATCGTGTTTGCTCTTGCCATGCCCTGGTAAGTCTGGAACTAAGCAATGGTACTTTGTAGTAAAATATTTCACTTGCTCGTCCCACATCCATCCACTTACTCCTCCACCATGAAGAAACATCATTAGTGGGGAATTCTCTACATAATATTCTTTATAATTCAAATGACTTCATCTCCTCACTGCGATACTAAGTAAATTTTAACATAATTCAAAAATAAGGGTATAAGTAAATGTTTTCAAAAAGTATTTGCTTTATGTATTTTTAATTATTCTTCATATTATTTATGATGAAAGTATGGAGGGGAGGGATTGGTATGGATTTTCACTATGAGCAGCTTGATCATGTGCAGTTAGCAGCTCCTAAAGGTGGAGAAGAGAAGGCTCGATTGTTTTATCGAGATTTACTAGGATTTTCAGAGGTAGAAAAGCCTGATAACTTAAAGGGCCGGGGTGGTGTTTGGTTCACCAATGGTATGATTCATCTTCATATTGGGATAGAAGAGCCGTTTTTGCCTGCACGAAAGGCACATCCCGCCATTCGTGTAAAGAATATTGAAGCGATGAAGCATTATCTCGATCAGAAAAATAGAGCATATATCGTGGATGACCATTTGCCAGGTGCAAACAGATTCTATTTAGATGACCCTTTTGGGAACCGATTAGAATTTCTTGAATGGATTTAAAAGTAAGGGGTTTCTCCTTTTAATAGGGAGAAACCCCTTCTTCATGGTAAAATTGTAAGAAAAATATCATTTCAGGGGGATTTCAATTGAAGAGAAAAATAAGTATTGCGTTGGGCAGTATTGTTGGGATTGTAGTGATTGGTTTACTAGTAGGTGGGAATTATTTCTATAGTGAAGGGATTAAACGAGGTACCGATATCGAATTACATAGTGAGCCTGAAAGTGTGAATGCAAGTGCAAGTGAAACAGCGTTGGCTATTTTAGAAGAAGCGGAGAAGTGGTATGCAGAGCAGGAACAAGAAGTCTTGCAAATCACATCCTATGATGAGTTGGTATTAAAAGCCGGTTACCTAGAAAACGATAGGAAAACTGGAAAAGCGGTCATTCTTGCTCATGGTTATCGTGGGAATCGAGATCATATGGATGATTTGGTCAAGTTTTATTATGATCAAGGCTTTGATGTATTATTGCCAGATGCGAGAGGTCACGGGGAAAGTGAAGGCGATTATGTGGGATATGGCTGGCATGACCGGTTAGATTATGTGCAGTGGATTAACTTATTAGTAGAACAGTATGGAGCAGAGCAAATCGTTTTACATGGTAATTCCATGGGGGCGTCCCTAGTTCTCATGACTAGTGGAGAAGAGCTTCCTGATGAAGTAAAAGGAATTGTTGCTGATAGTGGATATACGACAGTAAAAGAGGAGCTAAAGCATCAATTAAAGCACTTATATCATCTTCCAGCGTTTCCAATTTTAGATATTACAAGTATGATTACTAAGGTGAGAGCTGGTTATTTCTTTGGGGAAGCATCTGCGATTGACCAGGTGAAGAATAATACGAGAGACCTATTCATTATACATGGGGATGCAGATGAGCTAGTTCCGACCGAGATGGCATATGAATTGTTTGAAGCTGCTGGTGGGGATAAAGAGCTGTGGATTGTGCCTAATGCTGGACATACAAAGGCTTATAATGTTGCAACCGAGGAATTTCAAGATCGTTTACAACAATTTCTAGACAAGGCATTAGAAGAAAATACAAATCATGAGAACCATGAGTGATCGATGGGAGATTCCAAGTATGAAAAAAACTGCGGTACTCTTATATCCACAATTTAGTGAATATGAACTAAGTGTAGCATTATCGGTACTTATGCAAGGAAGTAAGCCAGTGCTAACCGTAGGGATGACGAATCAGCCAATAAGTGGAGAAGCAGGGTTAACTTGTATTCCCGATACAACTATTTATGATGTAACAATCGATGAAGTGGACAGCTTATTATTACCTGGCTGTCTGGATATTGGGGCATTAGCAGAGGAGCAAAGAGTAGTAGATTTTATTATGCGAATCGCGAAAGCTGATACAATAATCGCAAGTATATCTAGCTCACCATATTTATTAGCAAAAGCAGGTATTCTAAAAGGAAAGAAATATACGGTAGGACTACCCAAGGATAAATTAGGAGAGCTGGGTGTCTTTGAAACGGAAAATTACTCAGATAATGTAGTGGTTCAAGATGGAAATACGATTACGGCAAGAGGAAGGGGCTTTATAGAGTTTGGGATTTGTTTAGGAAAAGCTCTACATCTTGATTTCAATGAAAATTGGTATCGAAATACCTAGTACGTCCAGACAATTGAGAGATTTCAAGGAGCGATACGATGCTGAATAAACAAGTTAGATTAGCCACAGTAAAGGATGCGATAGCGCTTTCCCGGTTGAATCATCAGTTTAATGGTGGGGAAAAGATAGATCCTGAAATAATCAAGGAATGCCTGCATGCTGGTAATGAATTAGTCGTAGTCGCAGTAGTAAATGAGCAAGTAGTGGGCTTTGCATGTGCTCAGAGCTTTCAAACCTTTTGTTATCCAAGCAGTGTTGGAGAAATTACCGAAATGTATGTAGAAGAAACAGCACGGGGAATGGGATTAGCGAGTTCTATGATTTCATTATTGGAAAAAGAGCTTCTACACCGTGGTATCCAATCGATTAAAATAATTACGGGTAAAGATAATGACCGGGCTATTAAAACATATCAAAAAAGTCAATACCTCCTAGAGGATGTTGTTGTATTGGAAAAGGAATTATAATATAAAAAGAGAAGCAGTTATGATTAAGTAGTTCTGATAATGTGGAACTACTTAGGTTTTAATAGCTTCTCTTTTTCCATTTTACATTAATTAATTCCATTACCGTATCCATCATTTCTTCTGATACAGTATAAATTGTATGTGTATCATCTGTATTCATCAAGCTGCTTTGTTGGCCTTCTTTGCCGATCCATAAATGAAAATGTTGCTTGTTATTACTTGTATCAATGACTTCTATATAATAGTTAGGGTTAGCCATATTTACGATAGCTTTTTCCTTTTTAGCACCTGAAATTATTTGCTTTAATTTCTCCAGCTTTTCAGCTTCTTCCAAAACAATTGGACTGGCATTTTTTGCTTTTGAAAAACTAATCGTTGCAATGTCAGAATTTAAAATTAAAGGACTAACATCCTTGTGTTGTATTACTGTATTAATTATTTCTGCTTGATTTGCGCTGTTATTTTCTGTTTGGCAACCAGATAGAATACTCGACAATACAGGAAAACCTAAGAGTAAAATTATTTTTTTCATCTACGCTCCATTCCTCTCAGTCAATGTTACTGATAAGACGGAGAAAACTTCTTTCATGTTTCATAAATATAGCATCCTTGTCCTCTTCGTTGTTACAACGATAGAGAACTAAACACCGTTTGGATGCTTAGCAAATGTATTAATCTTTACTACTCTTCTTGCACAGCGTTAATGTTAAATTTCCTCAATTCCCGTACGACTCTCGAAATGGGTAATCCTACCACGTTATAATAGTCGCCGTTTATTTTCTTCACTAAAGCAGCACCTTGACTTTGGATACCGTAAGCTCCTGCTTTATCATAGACATCCTTAGTTGCGATATAAGCATGGATCTCACCTTCTGTTAACGGCCAAAATTCTACCATTGTTTTTTCCACAAACGAAACTACTTTTTCCTGTGAGCGGATGGTTACGCCAGTATATACGTCATGTACATTCCCGCTTAAACGTGAAAGCATCTCATATGCTTCTTCGTGATGATTCGGTTTCCCATAAATGTTCCCTTCGAAGGCTACTACTGTGTCTGCTGTTAAAATTACCTCACTCGAATCAATAAATGGCACATGCTTCGCTTTATGTAAGGAAAGCTGTTCCGCTCTTAATGCCGGATTGTCCGTTTGAATGACAGATTCATCCACATCCTGTTTCCTTATAACAAATGGAATGTTTACTAGTTCTAGTAGCTCTTTTCTCCGAGGCGAAGTAGATGCTAATACTAATGAATGGTTCATTGACTTCCTCCGTATACATCTGACATAATTTATTATATAGAAAAGTATACTAGATTGGATGCTTATTGTGAAAGGAACGAGAATTTATACCTATACATATAGTAAGAACTTTGTTAATTTAAATTAGTAAACAGTTAAAATAAATTAGGAATAGGAGGGTCTAAATGGAGACACAACAAACAAACGGGAAAGCTGTTGCAGCATTAGTGCTAGGTATACTATCGATTGTAATCCCATATGTAGGACTAATACTTGGTATAATTGGAATTATTTTAGCTAATAGTAGTTATAAAGAAATTGCTGTTACCCATGAAGGTGGGCGTGGACTAGCAACTGCAGGATTAGTAACTAGCATTATCGGAGTTGCATTATACGGTCTTCTTTTTATTTTTATTATCTTTGGTATTGCTTTATTTTCTGTATCCTATTACTAAAAGCGAGAGATCACGTTATCGTAACGATGATCTCTTTTTTAGTTTATCGTGATATAGCCATTTGCTAAGATAGGGGAACTAATTGTTTCGTAAATATGCTATAATTGCTATTTAAAATCCAGAATATTTACTTTATACTGGATTACATATAATAGGGGGAATGGGAATGACTCGAGTCTTGTTTTTTGCTTACCCGATGTATGCTGATTTTGAAATTGCTCATACGTTATTCTTTTTAAGAAAGCTTGGGAAAGCTTGCGTGGTCACAGCAACAATTGATGGGGAAACGGTTGAAAGTCTAGGGGGAATTGTAACCAATCCAGGGCTAGCCATTGCGGATGCAAACCCTAATGATTATGATTTAATCTTAATTTCTGGTGGGGATGGTGTATCCCAAGTGTTGGAAGACAATCGGATCCAGAACTTTCTCCGGGAAGCAAATAGTATTCAAAAACCGATAGCCGCCATTTGTGCGTCGGCAACCCTGCTCGGTAAAGCCGGTTTATTAAAAGGGAATATTTTCACTTGTACCCCGAATACATATGAAGTGTTTAAGGACGTATTTGCAGATGCGGAATATACGGGTGAAAGACTAGAAGTACGGGATAGTCTTATTACTGCAAAGGGGACTGCATTTCCAGAGTTTACCTTAGCGGTGATGGATCAGCTACAATTATGGAGAAATGATGAACAACGGGAAAGTGCACGGTTATTTTGTAAGGGAGAAGTATAACAGTATGGCACAAAAAATTGTTGGATTACCACCGGTTATCAATCAAACATCTAGGGTGTTAATTGTAGGCTCCATGCCAAGTGTTTTATCACTGGAGAGCAAGGAATATTATGGGAACCCTCGTAATCATTTTTGGAAGATAATCTACGGTTTGTTTGATGGAAATCCAGATTCTAGCTATGCGGATAAACTGACCTTTCTTAGGGAGAAGCATATTGCGCTTTGGGATGCAATTGGTGCTTGTTATCGAGAAGGGAGCTTAGATTCATCGATTCATGGTGAGGAGCCTAATGATCTTCCAGGTCTCATTCAAGCATATCCTTCCTTACAGTTAATGGCATGTAATGGTACCAAGTCATTTAACACGTTAAAGAAGTACTTTTCTCCAGAGTCTTTATCGAATATCCCAGTAATCAAACTACCTTCTACTAGCCCGGTTCCTGGTCGTTATAATAAACAATTGCATGAAAAGATGGAAGAATGGAAGCAAATCATTGCTTATCTTGAGGAAAAAACGTAATTTTCAAAAAAGTGTTGTGCGTAGCATATCTCATTCTGTATAATTGACTTTGGGAGTGTCGTAGCTAAAGAGGGGAGAGTCGTAAGCGGCAACTTACGACTCAGACAATTGCGTAGGCTGCGGCGACTTCCTATCTTGGTGAAAAAGGTAATTATCCTGGTTCCTTACAAAGTGACAGGGTGATTACTTTTTTTCACGACTGTTCACAACTAACAATACTAGTGTTGAGAACATTAACATTAACTCAAGAGTTTTTTCAATTGGAATCACAAGCTTCAGCCCCTTTCCTGGGGAATTTTTTATGAAGCCGCCGTTAGTAACTCCAATATTCTGATCGTCTCACGCCTAGCGTATTGTCCCCCTCATTATACTACATCGGAAGGGCTCTCGTATCGCGATAATTACGAAATGGTAAAATATTCTTAGAATTTAGTTTGTTGTGGCAAAATACCTATGAATTGTCGATTATTTAGATAATGTTGTGAAAGGGACGAAGGAACGAGATATGATTGTTACTATAGGGAGGAGCTTGCTCGACACGAATATACTTGCAAGGCGTAGTGAATTGTAGAACCACGCCTTTTTTTGTTGTATTTGGGGAACAAATACTAAATTCACATTTACACGCATCAAATGAGTAGCCAGGTATTATCTCTCTAAATGCGAAATTTAGCAAAATATAGAACTATACTATGATAGAATATAATCAAAATTATATGCTAGGAAAGTAGGGTGTTATGAAATACTTCTGGGGTAGGTTTATTGTATTTGTCTTACTTTGGACCTATTTGATCATTCAATATAGTACCAATAGTTGGGTTAGCATTTTGTGTTTTGCTGGAGCGATGGCCAGTTTCTTCTTTCTATCATTAAAAAAAGTACCGATTTATGTGTACATCCTGTTGTCATTTATTATTTTCTTACATGGGCTACTTATAGCAGAAGAGAATCTAATAACAATCATCCTATTAGTTTATATTTCTATGATCGCATCTTTTCGGTTGCGCGAGAAAAAATTAAAGCTATATATCCTGATGAATTTGCTTATATCGATTTTACTTAGTTATCTTCAAATGAGTCATGTAGTAGCGATTATGGTGATGGTTGTATTTTTGTATTTCCTTATTCTATCCATTAATCAATACGTCACGATGTTACAAGAACAGCGTAATCTTTATGAAGAATTACGTAGTGAATATCGTAAGCTAAAAAGATTGAATCTACTTGCAGAAGAAGCTGCGCGTGTTGAGGAAAGGAACCGAATTGCACGTGATATCCATGATTCAGTTGGACATCGACTAACAGCTTTAATTATGAAACTGGAGACATTAGCCATCCAGACGAAAAATGAAGATTATCGTGAGTTGAAAAAGATGGCAGAGGATAGCTTAGGAGAGACAAGACAGGCTGTGAAAACACTCCAGGCAGAAGAAAGCGAAGGAATTGCAACAGTCGTACATCTTATTCGTAAGCTTGAAGCGGAAAGTCAAATCGTTGTTCAGTTCACCATTAAGCAGGGTGTACTTACTGTTCCGTTATCAAATGATCATAGTGTTGTCTTATACCGGGTGCTCCAAGAAGCCCTCACCAATGCGATGAGACATGGTTATTCTAGAGAAATCCATGTCGTATTAGGTAAATCTGCAATTGGAGATGTCACCTTTGAAATATCGAATGCCGTTTATGAGGTAAAGCCATTTACATTCGGCTTCGGTCTAACCAATATGAAAAAGAGATTAGAACAGATTGGTGGACGACTCGATGTGTATCAGAAAGAAAATCAATTTTACGTATCCGGAATTATTCCATCGGAGTAGGAGGACAATCATATGTGGCGGGTATTATTAGTGGAAGATCAAGCAATTGTAAGACAGGGATTAAAGGTTATTCTAGAACAAGACGAGCATATTAAGGTGACACATGAAGCGGAAAATGGTGCGGAGGCAATAGCTATTCTTGAAAAATATGCGATTGATTTTATTATGATGGATGTTCGCATGCCAATTATGAATGGAATTGAAGCAACTAGAGTGATTAAACGTAAGTGGCCAAATATTAAAATATTGATTCTAACTACCTTTAATGATGATGAATATGTAGTAGAAGCATTGAAAGAGGGAGCAAATGGTTTCTTATTGAAAACAGCCGATTCAACAAAGCTATTAGAAGCAGTCCATAGCTGTATGAATGGTGGGTTAATGCTACATGATGAAGTCGCAGCTAAAGTAATGCCCCGTTTACTTCAAAAACGTACCAAAGAAACGGTAAAAGTTGATTTATCACCACGGGAATTAACGATTACTAGATTAGTCGGCGAAGGAAAAACAAATAAAGAAATTGCCGATGAACTCTTTCTTTCAATTGGTACTGTGAAAAATCATATTACCCAGATTTTGCAAAAGACAGATTTGAGAGACCGTACCCAGCTTGCGATTTTTGCGGTAAAGCATGAACTGTAGCAATCATTCATAAAGTTGTACTATCTTACACTAATGTCCAGCATTCCTATCCATTATAATGAGGGAAAGAACCTAAATAAGAGGTGTTCGACATGCTTTCCATCATGTTAGAGGAATTTCCGTTTGCGTCTCTTTGGAATACAGGAATATTTCTGTTTATTGCGTTTGCCGCTGTTATCTATCTATTTTTATTGCCACAGGAGAAGAAGCATTCCTGGTGGAAGAGTGTTTGCTTTTTCCTTGGATTAATGGTCCTATTTATCGCGACAGGGAGCCCAATTAATATTATCGGACGAATTCAGTTTAGCGTTCATATAATACAAGTCGTTCTACTTTGCGTGATTGTACCGCCTTTATTGTTACTTGGTATGAAACGTACTATACTAGACCGAGCACTACGGAATAAATGGGTTACTAAAATAGTGTCTTTCCTTGTGAAACCTTATGTAAGCATTAGTGTATTTTTCTTAACCTTATACATATATCACCATCCACCGATCTTTGATAAAGCTCGTGTGGACCTATATGGGAATTACTTTTACCTGTTAGCTCTATTTGCTACCGCTTTACTATTATGGATACCAATTATTCGAGAAAGCGATTGGACAAGGACACTTATTTATCATGTCGTATGTATAGGAATGATTGTTCCGCTTGCTGGGATTCTACTATTTTCAAAGGAAATCCTATATCAAGCATACACGGATTTGACAACTTTTACACAAGCATTGGAAGTATGCTTGCCGGCAGGGGCCGAATTATCTCCACAGTTAGTATTGCAACTATTACCGTTTGAGCCAGTTGCAGAGCAACAGCTAGGTGGGAGGATATTGTTCGCTTCTGTTCTAGTTGTATTTACCGTGTCATCTATTATTAAACGACAAGTTATAAAAAAAGTGTAAGAAAGTAGCTCTCGGTTTCGGAAGCTACTTTTTTGTAAGTGCCGAAATGTCTAAGTTGGTAAGATGGGATCACAATCATGTAAAGAACTCGCAATGAAATACATGTATCCAAATGGTAGTGTGAAAGCTAAAAGGCATATCAAAATGTCTACACCCCCCCATCGACCCAAAATTTCACGTTTCTCTCTTAAAAAAGTGACTCAAGTCATACCTCAATAATTTCTTTTCATGACTCCAGGTAGTATGTAAACTGGAGCTTTTCTCGTATTCTAAATTTAGGAGGGGAATCAAATGATCGAATTGGTGAACTTAACGAAACGATTTAAACAGATTGAAGCGGTAAAGAACTTAAATTTATTTATAGAAAGAGGTGAGATTATCGGACTTCTTGGTCCCAATGGTGCTGGTAAATCAACAGCAATCTCGATGCTGTCGACATTAGTAGAGCCTACCAGCGGGGATGTCCTTTTCGAGAACAAAAGTATTGTCAAGAATCCTAGCAGCTTCCGAAAGATAGTAGGCATTGTACCACAGGAGATTGCTCTATATGAAGATCTATCAGCGGAGGAGAATCTTTATTTCTTCGGAAGGATCTATCATTTGCGTGGTAAGAAATTAAAACAAAAGGTCGATGAAGTATTGGAGCAAATTGGACTAACCGATAGACGTAAAGACATTGTAAAGAAATTTTCAGGTGGAATGAAACGACGGTTAAATATCGGTGTAGCCATGCTTCACGACCCAGAAGTGATTATTATGGATGAACCGACTGTTGGGATTGATCCGCAATCCCGTAATTATATTTTAGAGACGGTTAAACGGCTAAATCAAGAAAGAAAAATGACCGTATTGTATACGAGTCATTATATGGAGGAAGTAGAGCTGTTATGTGACCGTATTTACATTATGGATAAAGGAAATCTAATTGCATCTGGTACAAAGGATGAAATTAAGAAAATCTTATCCAACGAGAATACGATATCCATTAAGGCGGATCGATTTAGTGAGGGATTTCTTACTGCGTTACGAGAACATCCATCTGTAACGAGTGTGACAGTAGGAGAAAAAGAAGTGCTCGTTATCGTACCAAGATCGGTTCGCATGTTTTCCGAGGTCATTCAAATAGCAGAGAAACACGGAATCGAACTACACTCTGTCGATAACAAAGCCCCTACTTTAGAGGATGTATTTTTACACCTTACTGGCAGGGCATTAAGAGATTAGAGGGGGGAATAGGATGCTGTGGAATATTATTAAAAAGCAAGGTCTCATTATCTTAAGAAACCCTCAAGAATTATTATTACTTCTTGCGCTTCCGGTATTACTTATTACGATTCTATCCACTGCGTTAGGTAATTGGATAAACGGGGAGAGTCAGCCAATAACACTTCAAGTGGCGTTTTTGGAACATGAAGCGGAAGAGGTGCAAGTTGAACGGTTTTTGCAGGATATGGAGAAGGTACTTCCACCTGATGTATTGGAACAGATTCGTACGAACATCGATCATATGGCACCGATTAATCTACTAAAGGAATCGGTCTTGGAAAATGAAACAGTCCAAGAGTTTATTAAAGTAGAGTATATTAATCCCTCTGAGCGTGAGCGAGTCTTAGCAGATGATTCGTATACTTCGTTAATTGAAGTGCCTGAGAATTTTACGTATGATACGCTATCCAATTTAATTGGAAATAAGGATGAACAACCCGCATTTCTCATTATACAAAATGAAGGGCATCAATCTGGTGTTTCGATTATCCATCGTATTTTGCAACAATTTCAAGAGCAAATGACGTTAGGGAAGTTTGTTGAGGATAATCAATTGGATATGGAAACATTGCAGTTAGATGAAGAAAGTATAAAAAGTGAGATCGTAACAATCAATGAAAAAGAACCTGTCACATCCCAGGCTTATTATACGTTAGGTATGGTATTAATGAACGTTTTGTTTATAGCAAGTGCTATCGGTTCTATTGCGTATAACGAAAAGAGAATGCATGTATTAGATAGAATTATTGTAGCTAATGTATCAAGATGGGTGTATTTTCTTGGTATATGGATTTCTGGAACGATGTTTGCGTTTATCCAGGCTATTATTATCTTTACGTTTTCGCGATTTGTATTTGGTGTGACATGGCCAGGATTAACGGGATTTTTACTAGTAACGTTGGCCTTTTCTCTTGCGGTAGGTGGTGTTGCAGTTCTATTAGTTTCTTTGAGCTTCCGAGGAAATTCAGAATCGATTATCCATATCTTCTCCGGTATTATAGTCACGGTATTCGCTGTTTTAGGTGGTAGCTTTGCACCTGTTGGTGAATTTTCTAAAACGATTCAGTTTATCGGAAATCTAACCCCAAATGGTGCTAGTATGACAGCATATTTGACTATATTACGGGGGGAAGAGCTTGGTGCAATAGGGAATCAGCTAATCTATTTAGTATGCTTTGGGTTAGCGGTCGTAGTAATTGCAATTTTATGTTTTCCGAAGAGGGGGGTATCTTCATGATTGGAATCTTAAACGCGAAGCTAAAGCAGTTTATCCGTGCTCCGTTTACATTTTTGATGTTTACTGGCATGTCGATCGTCTTTGCCCTTATCTTTGGTGGATCAACGGGCCCAGGCAATATAACGGTTCCGGTCTATGCAGAACATAATGTGGACGCTTCTATAATAGAATTTTTGGAATTGGAAGAATCGATGAAATTTATCTGGGTGACAGAGGATGAACTAAAAGAGATGGTTTCCGATGGGAAGAGTGAATTAGGTGTTGTTTTAAAGGAAGAGGACTTTCAAATTGTTGTCGGGGTAGATTCCTTTAATACAGGGCTAATTGAACGCACTATTCGCTCTGCTTATTTAGATAAACGTTTGCAAGAACAGCTTATCAAGCAGAGTGGTCTAACATCAAAAACGGAGCAAGAAGCATTCGTAGAAACGATGAAGCAGGAATTAAGTGAACCGATTTTTTCTATCGAATCAACAAGTTTTCGTGGGGAAGGCGCGTTTGTTTATAATAGTAACCTACATCACATATTTGGTTTTTCCTTATTCTTTGTTATTTATACGATTGCTTATAATGTAATCTCCATCTTATTGGAAAAAAGAGAGGGGATATGGGACCGAATGATTTTATCCCCGGTGAAAAAGTGGGAGATGTATGTTGCGAATTTAATTTATAGCTTTATTACCGGCTATATCCAAGTGGCTATCACATTTTCGGTATTCCGGTATATTGTCGGAGTTGACTTTAATGGACGATTTGTTGAAACATTATTACTGTTAATTCCTTATGTATTTGCCATTGTTGCACTCTCTCTTTTAATTACAGCTATTGTAAAGAACATGCAGCAATTTAATGCTATACTACCGATTATTTCAGTTAGTATGGCAATGATTGGTGGGGCATATTGGCCAATTGAGATTGTGGAGTCGAAGTTATTATTAACCCTGGCGAAAGCTGATCCGCTTTATTATGGGATGCAGGCTCTAGAAGGCATAGTGGTGTATGGCTATCCGCTGTCAGAGGTTTTAATACCAGTTAGTGTTTTAGTATTAATGGGTGTAGGGATGATGGGAATTGGCATCCATTTAATGGAAAGAAGACATATTTAAATCAAAATAAATGGAATCGATGATACGATAAGTCACTCGCTCCGGAAATATACATTGCTCTAACAGGCAGATGGTGAGCCTAGCTGTCCTTATTTCTATAAGGCATTTACCGATGTCGCTTTTGGAGTATAGGTATAGTTCCGGAGCTAATTTTATGTAGATAACTTCAATGTATGTTCTCTCCTATAGCCTTTTTTGAAAAATAATGTGTAATCCTGGTGTTGTTACAAATATCTACCAAAAAGAATTTTAAATTTTTTGTAAAAATTTCTAGTATAATAGTATGATAGACAACAAGAGTAAACTCTAGGGGGAAATATGGTGAAGAGAAAGATTATAAAGGGCTTAGCTGGACTATTTATTATTTTATTCATTATAGATGTTATCGCTAGTTTTTATTTTTATGATTTAGCGATAAGTCGAGGACCAAAGGATTTCTTAAGTGGGAATAAGGACCTTGAAGTGTCTGCTGAAACGATGGACGTGCTACTAGAAGGTGGCTGGCGTGATTGGGTAGCTGACCAGGAGTTTGAATATATGGAGATGACGTCACGGGATGGTTTATTACTTCAAGGCTATTTCCTTGAGGCTAAAAAACCGACGAATAAGCTTGTTATCGCTGCTCATGGGTATTTAGGCCGTGGAAGTGATATGGGCTTATATGGCCAGTACTATTATGAGGAATTAGGGTATAACTTCTTTACTGCTGATTCACGAGGTCATGGCAAAAGTGAAGGTAATTACTATGGATTTGGTTGGCCGGACCGATTAGATTATGTCGATTGGATTCAGTTATTGATTAATAAGTTAGGTCCGGATACGGAAATTATCCTTCATGGATTATCAATGGGAGCTGGCACGGTTCTAATGACAGCAGGGGAGGAGCTACCGGATAATGTGAAAGTAGTGATTGCTGATAGTCCGTATACAAGTGTACATGATTTGTTCTCCTACCAGATTGATAGAATGTTTAATCTTCCTGCTTTTCCCTTTATTCATTCTACAAGTCTTCTAACGAAAGCACGAGCTGGTTATTCATTTAAGGAAGCTTCTGCACTAGAACAAGTGAAAAAAGCAAAGGTGCCTATTTTATATATAACAGGGAATGGTGATACCTTTGTTCCGACAGAAATGACACATGAGCTCTATGAACATACGAAAAGTAAGGCTGAGCTAGTGACCTTTGACGGGGCGAACCATGGCGAGTCGTTTGTCATGGATGAGGCGAGGTATAAACAGGTATTGAATACGTTTCTTAAGGATAATTTAGATAATGAATAGGTAATGAATATGATAAAGAAGCGTAAAAAGGCGAGTGTCTCTAATTTTCTACGAAGACACTCACCATATTTCATTTCAACATGCTATTTTACAAATACTTGTCAAACCAGCGTAAAATATGATTTAAACGTTCAACACGCATTTCTGGTTTTCCACTACGACTTAGTTCATGGTTAGCACCTGGGAAGCGAACGAATTCTACTTCTTTTTTCAAATGTTTTAATGCTACAAAGAACTGCTCCCCTTGCTCAATTGGGCAACGGTAATCTAACTCACCATGCAAAATTAATAGTGGAGTTTCTACCTTATCTGCATATTTTAAAGGCGAGATATCCCATAATGCTTTAGGGTCGTCTAGTAAATCATAGCCGTGCTGCCATTTGTTGAAGAAGTAACCAATGTCACTTACTCCATAGAAGCTAAGCCAGTTACTAATAGAACGCTGTGTAACTGCAGCTTTGAATCGATTAGTGTGACCTACAATCCAGTTCGTCATGAAACCACCATAGCTTCCTCCTGTTACGCCTAGTCGTTCTTGGTCGATAAAATCATAAGTCTCTAGTGCATAATCCACGGCAGACATAACGTCACCGTAATCGCCACCACCATAGTCACCACGACAAGCATCAACGAATTTCTGACCATAACCATGGCTTCCGCGAGGATTCGTATACAAGACAACATAGCCTTGAGCTGCTAGTAACTGCATTTCGTGGAAGAAGGTTTGTCCATACATAGCATGTGGGCCACCATGAACCTCTAGTACTAATGGATATTTCTTTCCTTCCTCAAATCCATAAGGACGCAACACCCAACCATGAATATCCCAGCCGTCTTTCGCTTTAAATGTAATGCTTTCAGGAACGCTCGTTGCAACGTTGTCTAAAAATTCGCGGTTTGCATCTGTTAGCTGTTCTACAGTAGCTTTTGAATCTAGTAAATAGAAATTACATGGAACAGTAGGTGTGCTCACACCGATAACAAAGCTTTCATTTGTTGGATGATAGCTGAAACCAAATACATGGCTGTCTGCTTGATATAAGCTTTTTAATTCTCCAGTTAAGCTGACTTCATAAAGATTGACAGCACCATTATCTGATCCAATGAAAAATACTTTATTCTCATCACTTGACCATACTGGACCACCTTCTGAACCGCCTAGACGAGTGTCACCTACCATTAAATCGCCAAGCTGGAAGTCCCAGTCTTCACTTAGACATACTGTTTCTTTCGTTTCAACATCATAGACATATAGCTCTGTTAAAGTAGCATTTAAATACTGTTGTTTATGTCCAAGATAAGCAATCTTATTTCCACTTGGAGAATATTTTGCTGTGTAGTAAGCACCGTCACCGTCCGTTAGTCGTGTAATAGCTTTTGTAGCTGTATCTAAGAGATAGATATCGCTTTTTAGCTCGTAATCCGATTCTTCACTTAGATTAGCAGAGAATAAAATGGTTGAGCCGTCTGGAGAAATATCTTGATAGCTGTAGTGATGGTCACCTTCTGTTAATTGGGTGAAGGTTTCTTTTTCCACGTCATAAAGAACAATATGAGCTTTCTTATCATCAAGGAATCCTTGTGCATCAGATTTATATTTTAGATTCGTAACATGAAGTGGTTGTTTACTTTTTTCTTCTTTTTCTTTTTGGAGTTCTTCCTTTGACAGTTCATTTTGATTGGCAACATCGTCATCTTTGTCTAATGAAGCAGTGAATAGGATTGATTTTCCGTCTTTGGACCATTCCGCATTGACAGCACCATTCTTAAAGGTTGTAAGCTGCTTTGCTTCACCACCGTCTAAAGGAAGTAGCCATAATTGTGGTACGCCACTTCGGTTGGATTGGAATAGCACCTTCGTTCCATCCGGAGAAAAACGGGGGTTGCTATTTTTATGGTGACCGAATGTCCATTGTCTAGCTGTTTTCTCGTTTAGGTCTTGAACAAATAGATTGGATTCGTATTCTTTTTTATCATTGATTGTAGTTGAAACATAAGCATATGTAGTTCCATCAGGAGCAAACTGTGGATCACTAAATACTTCCAAGCTCATAAAATCTTCTGTCGTGATTGCGCGTTTTGTCATTGATTAAACCTCCGATTTGTAAATTGGATTTTTTTGCAGATGGAATATTTCGAAAATTAATCATCTGCATAGGGCTAACTAGAGTATTGTCAACAGAGAAGACGAATACTTATTTCCCATTTTAAACTACTTCGGGTTTCGAAGCAATTGCGAATTGCTAGTTTGGTAGTTTTTGTTGTAACCAATCCGTTAATTGTTTTCTATTTTCAAAAATATGGATATCTTTGTTCGTTAAATTTGCTAATCTTTTATACATTTTGGGTGCTTTATTTTTGTTGTAATCTTTTGTCCAGCGGATAAAGTCTAAGTTTAATCGCTCATGACAGCCTTCTGCCATGTCTGGTCTTGTCCGATTCCGATATTGAATTCTTCTTTTCGTTATCCCATATAATGTACGTAGGGTTGAGTAGTTTAAGAAAATAATCGTATCCGCATCGGCAAACCGCTTTGGTAAGGTTGCGCTATAGTTGCCATCAATGATCCAGCTATCCTGCTTTAATATTTCATCATGTTTTTGGATTAGTTCGGTATCCTCACTTGGCTGCCAGTTCGGCTTCCAATATAAGGAATCCATATGATAGACAGGGATATTAAGTTTGTCGCCAAGCTGCCTTGCTAAGGTTGATTTTCCAGCTCCCGGATTTCCTATAATGGTGATTTTCTTCATTTCGACCTCCTTATGGGTAAAATGGTGTAAAAGAAAGTAGGGCTGTCTCATTAAGGGAGTTTTCCCGGATAATAAGACAGCCGTTCATTAAGCGTTTGCTATGATGTTTTCGATTATATTGGCATCTTTCTCGTATGCTGCTTGTAGCTTTCTTGTTATTTCACCAGGCTTTCCGTCTTGAACTAGCTTCCCGTCGACCTGAACAATAGGCATAACCTCGGATGTACTGCTAGATAAGAAGAGTTCATCAGCTTCTGTAATCTCCTCTAGCGTAAAAGCTTCCTCGATAAATGGAATTGATAATTCATCGACGAATCGTTCAATTGCCATCCGAACACACCCATGTAAGATGTTGTTTGTTGCAGGATGCGTATAGATCGTGCCGTTTTTAACTAAATAAATATTCGCAGCAGAACATTCCGTTACCCGACCATTTCGATGAAGGATTGCTTCATAACAGCCATGCTCTTTTGCTTCTTGCTTAGCCATGACATTAGGTAATAGATTCAAGCTCTTTATAAAACAATTCTCCCAACGGATATCACGGTGGGTAATGACCTGAACGCCGTTTCGTAAAGCTTCTAGATTACGAGCAAGAGGCTGTACATAGGCATAGACATTTGGTTCCACATCGGTCGGGAAGACATGATCACGAGGTGCTGATCCTCTGGATACTTGCATATATACCTTTCCGTCTTCTGTTACATTGTTACGCTCTAATAATTCTAATAGTAATTTTTTTAATTCCTCTTTAGATTGCGAGAGTTTAATTTTTATAGCTTCTGTAGAACGATATAATCGATCGATGTGTTCATCTAATAAGTAGTAGTTCCCTTTGTATACTCGAATAACTTCATATATACCATCGCCAAACTGAAGCGCGCGCTCTTCAATAGGAAATTTTAAACTGTCTCGATGGATAAATTTAGCTTGTGATAAGATTACTGGAAATAAAGACAACGCTATTCCCCTCCTTAGTGATATGACTATTTTATTACTTCCTTATAGTATTGTAAATGATTGTTTTTATATAATATTCGTATTATTAAAATGGGTTAGTCTTCTATGTGGTGGGCGAGGGAACAGAGGATTAGAGGTCTGTTGCATACCGTCAAAATTCGACAATTCAGCTATAAAATTTACAGAAACTATAGAGGAAATTAAAATTTCCCTTGCATCCTGTCGAAAATGTTGCTATAATAAATTCTGCATTCACAAAACATTGTCAATATGTGTGAGTAATCACAATATACTATATACACTTAATGCGGGTGTAGTTTAATGGTAAAACTCTAGCCACGAGCGAGACTTCTACCGAATAAACTACGAGTTGCCCCGAGGAATATGCTTCCTTG